>NZ_JBBGZC010000004.1:232773-359635 GCF_037479395.1 Comamonas sp. MYb21
CGGAGCGGTGGGATTCGAACTCACGACCCTCTGCTCCCAAAGCAGATGCGCTACCAGGCTGCGCTACGCTCCGACTAAGCATCTATTGTAACCCGATTTTTGAGCGCGTTTGGAGAAATCAGAACTGATCTTCTCGTCGCGCTGCACAAGCTGGGTGTCAGGCCGTGCGATTTGCGCCACAGGCCCCAGCCGCGCTGCGGCAACGCAGCCCGGCTGCTGGCCGGTGGCGACAGCCGCTTAGCCTGCTGCCTTGGCGCTGGCCGCGCCGTTCGCAGCCAGTGGCGCGCTGTCCCAGCTGCCGCCCAGTGCGCGAATCAGCGCAATGGTGGCCGTGTACTGGGCGGTGCGCACCTGCAGCGCCTGGCGGCGGTTGCGCAGCTCGTTGCGGCGGGCGTCGAGCAGCTCCAGCTGGCTGACCAGGCCGTTGCGGTAGCGCACATCGGAGAGGTGGGTGGCACGCTCGGCCGATTGCACGGCCTGGCCCAGCACGCTGGCCTGGCCTTGCAGCAGGCGCAGGCTGCTCAACTGGTCTTCCACCTCGCGAAAGGCGCCCAGCACCTGGCCGCGTTGGGCGGCCACTGCGGCCTCCAGCCTGGCTTTAGCGCCCTCTTCCTGCGCCTCGCGCTGGCCGCCGTCAAACAGCGGCAGCGACAGCAGTGCGCCCAGGCCCCAGGAGCGGGCCGACCATTTGAACAGGTCGCCCAGGTCGGGCGAGGCAAAGCCGCCATTGCCCGTCAAGGTGATCGCCGGAAACCAGGCCGCTTGCGCCACGCCCACGCGGGCCTGGGCTGCCAGCACACTGGCTTGCGCGGCCGACACATCTGGCCGGCGGGCCAGCACGGTGCCGGGCACACCCGCCGGGATCACCGGCAAGCGCACCTCGCCCTGGGCGGCGGGCAGCGTAAAGCCAGTCGCAACTTCGCCGACCAGCACCGCCAGCGCATTGCTCAAGGTCGCCTGCTGGCGTTGCAAGGCCAGCGCCTCCGATTCGGTCGCCGACACCTCGCTTTGCATGCGCACCACGTCCAGCTCGGCGGCATCGCCCGCGTCAAAGCGGCGCTGGATCAAGCGCAAGGTGTCGCGGTAGGCGGACAGGCTTTGCTGAACCAGCTGCTGCTCGGTTTGCAGCGCGCGCAGCTGCAGATAGGTCTGCGCCACATCGGACTGCACCATCAGCCGCGTGCTTTGCAGCAAGGCAGCGCGCGCTTCGGCATCGAGCTGCGCGGCCTGGCTGGCCTGCGACAGACGGCCAAACAGATCGACCTCGTAGGACAGGTTGAGCCCGGCCGTCACCAGGGTTGCCGGCTGCAGGCCGTTGCTGGTGTTGGCACCGGCCTGGCGCGCCGCGCCGCCGCCTACGCCTACTTGTGGCATGCGCTGGGCATCGGCCGAGCGCAGCAGCGCCCGGGCCTCTGCCAAGCGGGCTGCGGCCGTTTGCACATCGGTGTTGGCGTCCGCTGCGCGCTCGACCAGCTGGGTGAGTTCGGCATCGCCAAAGGCCAGCCACCAGGCGCCCCGGGGCTGGGCCTCGGCCGGGGCGGCCGTGGTCCAGGAGGCCTGGTCCTGCGGCGTGCTGAAGGCGGCGGGCACCGGCACGCCAGCGTTTTGCACAGCAGGCGGCAGCGCGGTGGCGCAACCGGCCAGCAGCAGGGCCGCTGCCAGCGGCGTGAGCAGTTTCAAGCGCAGCGGGGCCAGCGCGCGGCGCAGGCTTTGGCCCACCGGGCCACGCCCGGCGTTGGCATGGGTAAACATGGTCATTTTTTGCATGTTGTTCTTCTCTTATTCGTCATGTCCGCGCGCCGCGGCCAAGATGGGTTGGCCCGAGCCTGCGCCATGCACGGGGGCTGGCACGGGCGCCGTGATCGGGGCCACATGGGCGCCGTGTTGCTTGAGCGGGCGGTTGCCTGCCAGCTTGCGCAGCAGCACATAGAACACGGGGGTCAGGAAGAGACCAAAGGCGGTCACACCAATCATCCCGGCAAACACCGCCACACCCATGGCGCTGCGCATCTCGGCGCCGGCACCCTTGGACAGCACCAGGGGCAGCACACCCATGATGAAGGCCATCGAGGTCATCAGGATGGGACGCAGACGCAGGCGGCTGGCCTCGATCGCGGCCTGGATGGGAGAGCGTCCGGCAAATTCGAGTTCACGGGCAAACTCCACAATCAAGATCGCGTTCTTCGCCGATAGCCCCACCAGCACCACTAAGCCGATCTGGGTGAACACGTTGTTGTCGCCATGCGAGAGCCAGACACCCGTCATCGCAGCGAGCAGGCCCATCGGCACGATCAGCACAATCGCCAAAGGCAGGGTCAGGCTTTCATACTGCGCGGCCAGCACCAGGAAGACCAGCAGTATCGCCAGCGGGAAGACCAGCGCCGCCGAGTTGCCCGCCAGGATTTCCTGGTAGGTCAGCTCTGTCCATTCAAAGCCAATGCCCTGCGGCAAGGTCTCGCGAGCAATGCGCTCCACCGCTTCGCGCGCCTGGCCCGACGAGAAACCGGGGGCTGGGCCGCCATTGACGTCGGCCGACAGGAAGCCGTTGTAGCGCATCGCACGCTCGGGGCCAAAGCTGGGTTCGAGCTTCATCAGCGCGGACAGCGGCACCATCTCGCCGGTGGTCGAGCGCACCTTCAACGCGCCCACATCTTCGGCACGGGCACGGAAGCCCGCATCCGCCTGCACCCGCACACTGTAGGTGCGGCCGAACTTGTTGAAGTCATTGGCGTACAGGCTACCCAGGTAGATCTGCAGCGTCTCGAAAATATCGGTCACCGGCACACCCAGCTGGCGCGCCTTGGTGCGGTCGATATCAGCATAGAGCTGCGGCACATTGACCTGCCAGCTCGAGAAGATGCCGGTCAGTTCCGGCGTCTGGTAGGCCTTGGCCATGAAGGCCTTGACCGCGCCGTCCATCGCTTCGTAGCCGAGCGAGGCCCGGTCTTCGATCTGCAGCTTGAAGCCGCCCGTGGTGCCCAGGCCCGACACCGGTGGTGGCGGGAACATGGCGATAAAGGCGTCCTGGATCTGGCCAAAGGCCTGGTTCAGCTGGCCCGCCACGGCGCCACCGCTTTGGTCGGCGCGGGTGCGCTCGGCAAAGGGCTTGAGCGAGACAAACACGATGCCGGAGTTCGAGCTGTTGGTGAAACCATTGATCGACAGACCGGGGAAGGCGATGGCATCCTGCACATTGGGGTTTTCTTTGACGATATCGCCCATGCGCTTGATCACGTCTTCGGTGCGGTCCAGGGTTGCGCCATCGGGCAGCTGGGCAAAACCGACCAGGTACTGCTTGTCCTGCGCCGGCACAAAGCCGCCGGGAACCATATGGAACAGGCCCCAGGTGGCACCGACCAGCGCCAGGTAGACCACAAACATGCCAGCCTTGTGGCCGATCACGCGGCGCACGCCGCCACTGTAGGCTTCCGAGCCCCGGTGGAACACGGCATTGAAGCGGCGGAAGAAGCCACCGAGCACCCGGTCCATGCCACGGGTGAGCGCATCCTTGGGCTCGTCATGGCCCTTGAGCAGCAAGGCAGCCAGCGCGGGCGACAGGGTCAGCGAGTTGATGGCCGAGATCACCGTGGAGATGGCAATCGTCACCGCAAACTGCTTGTAGAACTGGCCGGTGAGGCCACTGATAAAGGCCAGTGGCACAAACACCGCGACCAGCACCAGCGCAATCGCAATGATGGGGCCCGAGACTTCGCGCATCGCCTGGTAGGTGGCTTCGCGCGGGCTTAGCCCCGCTTCAATGTTGCGCTCCACGTTCTCGACCACGACGATCGCATCATCGACGACGATACCGATGGCCAGCACCAATCCAAACAGGCTGAGCGCATTGATCGAGAAGCCCAGCAGGTGCAACACCGCAAACGTACCCACCACCGACACCGGCACGGCCAGCAGCGGAATGATGGACGCGCGCCAGGTCTGCAGGAACACAATCACGACGACCACGACCAGCGCGATGGCTTCGAGCAGGGTGTGGATCACCGAGTCGATGGAGGCGCGCACAAACTGGGTCGGGTCATAGGCAATGCGGAATTCCACGCCTTCAGGCATGTTCTTTTGCAGCTCGGCCATGGTGTTGCGCACGTTTTCCGAGATCTCCAGCGCATTGGAGCCCGGGGCCTGGAAAACGCCCATACCGACGGCCGGTTCGTTGTTCAGCAGCGAGCGCAGCGAATAATCTGCCGCGCCCAACTCCAGGCGGGCAATGTCGCGCAGGCGCGTCACCGCACCGTCCGAGCCGGTCTTGACGATGATGTCGCCAAACTCTTCAGTGCTGGACAGGCGCCCCTGGGCATTGATCGACAGCTGGGTGTCCACGCCAGGCAGACCGGGCGATGCACCGACGACGCCGGCAGCGGCTTGCACGTTCTGGCCGCGGATGGCAGCCACCACATCACTGGCCGACAGGCCACGTTGGGCCACCTTTTGCGGGTCCAGCCAGGCGCGCATCGAGTAATCGCCGCCGCCAAAGATCTGCACCTGGCCGACGCCCTGGATGCGCGCGAGGCGGTCCTTGACGTTGAGCACGGCGTAGTTGCGCAGGTAGTCGATGTCATAGCGACCATTGGGCGAGACCATGTGCACGACCATGGTGATGTCGGGCGAACTCTTGACTGTCGTCACGCCCAGGCGCCGCACTTCTTCGGGCAGGCGCGGCTCGGCTTGCGAGACGCGGTTCTGCACCAGCTGCTGGGCCTTGTCCGGGTCGGTGCCCAGCTTGAAGGTCACGGTCAGGGTCATCACACCATCGGTGGTGGCCTGGCTGCCCATGTAGAGCATGCCTTCGACACCGTTGATGGATTCTTCGAGGGGCGTGGCCACGGTTTCGGCGATCACCTTGGGGTTGGCGCCGGGGTACTGGGCGCGCACCACCACCGAGGGCGGCACCACCTCGGGGTACTCCGAGATGGGCAAGGCCCGCATGGCAATCAGCCCTGCCAGAAAGATCAGCAGCGACAGCACACCCGCAAAGATCGGGCGGTCGATGAAAAATCGGGATAAATTCATACGCTTGGCTTTTTTGTTATCGGTTTAGGCGGCGGGCTTGGAGCCATCGTTGGCTGCCTGCTGCGCATCGCCCTTGAGCTCGGGTTTGAGCTCGGACTTGCTGGACATGGGCACATCCTGCGGCGCCACCACGGCGCCGGGCCGCACGCGCTGCAGGCCGTTGACCACAATGCGCTCGCCGGCCTTGAGGCCCGAGGTCACCAGGCGCAGGCCTTCAAACGGCGCGCCCAGCTGCACTTCGCGGTACTCGGCCTTGTTGCCCTCGCCCACCACCAGTACAAACTTCTTGCTCTGGTCCGTGCCCACGGCGCGCTCATTGATCAGCAGCGCCTGCTGGCTGTGGGGCTGGCCCATGCGCACGCGGGCAAACTGGCCGGCCATCAGCGCGCCATCGGCGTTGTCAAACACCGCACGTACCCGCACGGTGCCGCTGCGCGCATCGACCTGGTTGTCAATCAGTTGCAGGTGGCCGTTGTAGGGCGTAGCGCCGCTGGTGCCCACCCCCATCTGCACGGGAATGCTCTCGATCAGCGCACGCGCGCTCTTGCCCTGGCGCAGGCCTTGCAGCGCATTGGTCACGATCTGCTCGTCGGCATCAAAGCTGGCGTACATGGGGTTGACGGAGACCAAGGTCGTCAGCACTGGCGCGCCGGCACCGGCGCTGACCAGGTTGCCCACGGTCACATCGATGCGGCCCACCTTGCCGGCCACGGGCGCGCGCACCTGGGTGTAGCCCAGGTTGAGCTTGGCCGTCTGCAGTGCGGCCTGGGCGGCGCGCAGGTTGGCGTCTGCTTCGCGGCGGGCGTTGGTGCGCTCGTCCAGTTCCTTTTGCGCAATGGCGCGCTCTTCCCACAGACGGGCAGCACGCTCGGCTTCGCTTTGCGAATAGCCCATGCGCGCCTTGGCGGCCACCACCTGGGCTTCGGCACGGTCAACTTCGGCGGCATAAGGGGCCGGGTCCACCGTGAAAAGCAGATCACCCGCCTTGACCAGGGCGCCTTCCTTGAAGTGCACCGCCTGCAGCGCGCCGGCCACACGGGGGCGCACATCGACGCGCTGCACGGCTTCGAGCCGGCCGGAGAATTCGTCCCACAGCTGCACGTCCTGCTGCAGCACCTGGGCGACGGATACGGGCATGGCGGGCGGCGCTGCGGCCTCGGCCGGTGCGCTGGCGTGCGAGCTTTGCAGGCCCAGCGCGGTGCCGCCTGCTGCCACCACGGCAGCTGCCAGACCGATGGCCGTCCACCAGCGGCGTTGAGGAGAAGTCGAAGTTTTGTTGTTGCTCATGGCCAAGTCCTGATGTGTGCGTGAATCGTTTTTGAGGTTTCTTGCGGCAACGGCATGCCCCTGCGGCTACAAAAGCCGACAGAAAATCCTTGCCCATCCGGCAATGCGTTGCGAGAAAGCGTTTTTAAAGGGTGGTGAAGGCGCAGCCGCCCGCCGCCGCTCCCCGGGCTTTACCGGAGAGTGGCGCAGCTCTTGCCTTGCGCTTCGTTCAGGGGATCAGGCTTGCGCCCGACATCGGGATGTCTCGAAGAAAAGTGCCAGTTGTTCCAGCACTGCCCCGGCACAGGGACAGGGCTCGGGAGCACGGGGCTCGAGCAATGCATCGGGCCACTGTTGCGCGACCTTGAATACATGCTGCTGCACCAGATGACCGGCTGCCTGCAGGCGGCTGGCATAAGCCAGTGCCTCGTCATGCATCGGGTCTTCATCGCCCACCATGATGAGCGTTGCCGGCAGCCCAGCCAGGCGCTGTGCCATCGCAGGCACGGCGTAGGGATGGATGCCGTCATAGGTGCAGCCCAGGAACTTGCTCCAGCCCTCAGCCCATTTGCATTCCGTCGCATCGCCATTGGCAGCGCGAAGCGATGCCGTGCCGGCGCAGGGATTGAGCATGGGTGAGAGCAGGATCTGCCCTGCCAGCGGCGGATGGCGTTGATCACGCGCCATCAGACACACGCCGGCAGCCAGGTTGGCGCCCGCCTCCTCACCAGCCACATACATCGGCGCACCTTTGCCGGCAAGGCGTGTGCGATGTTTGTAGCTCCACTGGAGCATTTCATATCCGATCTCCAATGGACGCGGAAATGGATGCTCAGGTGAGAGCGGGTACGCCACCGACACCACACGGGCACCTGCTGAGGCCAGCAGACCCGCTACGGTGCAGCCACTGTCGAGATCGCCTTCAACAAAAGCGCCGCCATGAAAATGCAGCACCAAGGGCGAAGGCTCGCCCGACTTGCCTTTGCTACCGTACAGGCGCACGGCCACGGACTCGCCCGACGCCGTCGGAGCGACGGTGTCGATGAAGTCAGGAGCCGGTGAACGGGTTTTTACGGTGGTGTCAGACATAAGCTAGCCCGGTGGAAAGTAGGCATGGGGTAAATGTAGTTGCGTTGCTGCAACCGATCAATCCGCAAATTATGGCCGCACTATTTCCAAATCAGGAACAATGGCATGATCTTTGGCGTGTGAGAATCCACCTACTTTGGCGCGCGCGTGCGCGACAGTGCAAGCACAGTGCAAGGAGAGGCAGATGGATCAGATACAGGCAATGCGGGTGTTCGCGCGGGTCGTGGAGTCGGGCACATTCACGCTCGCAGCCACCTCGCTGCAGCTGCCCAAGGCCAGTGTGACCAAGCATGTGCAGGCGCTGGAAGACCGGCTGCGGGTGAAACTGCTCAACCGCACCACCCGCCGCGTGACTGTCACCACCGACGGCGCTGCCTACTACGACCGTGCGGTGCGGCTGCTGAGCGATTTCGATGAGCTCGAAGCCAGCATGAGCCAGGTGCGCGCCACGCCGCGCGGCCGCCTGCGTGTCGATGTCGGCACCTCCATCGCCCGGATGCTGATCATTCCGCAGTTGGCGTCCTTCCAGGCGCGCTACCCCGATATCCAGATCGACCTGGGCGTGACCGACCGCACCGTGGACCTGATTGCCGACAATGTGGACTGCGTGATCCGGGGCGGCGAGCTGAGCGACCAGTCGCTGGTGGCGCGCCGCGTGGGCAACCTGGAGTTCTTGACCATGGCCTCGCCCGCCTACCTGCAGCGCCACGGCACGCCCCAGCATCCGCGCGATCTGGAAAACGGCCACAACAGTGTGATCTTCTTCTCGCCAGTGGCCCAGCGCCGCTACCCGCTGGAGTTCCAGCACAATGGCGAGATCATCGAGATCGCCAATCCCTCGACCCTGGCCGTCAACGAGGCCAATGCCTATACCACCAGCTTGCTCACCGGCCAGGGCGTGGGCCAGATCACCAGCTACCAAGCGCGCGAGTTCCTGAAGAACGGTGAGCTGGTGCAGATCCTGCCGGAATGGACCCAGCCCCTGCTGCCGGTCTATGTGGTCTACCCGCCCAACTCCCATTTGAGTGCCAAGGTGCGGGCCTTTGTCGATTGGGTGGTGGAGATTTTTGCGGCCGATCCGCTGCTGCAGTGCAAATAGCGCACTGCGCTCAATGGTCTGGATCGCTGCCGGGTGGAGGCACCCGGAGCGTATGCACCCGGTGCGCCGCACAGGCTTCGCTGCCTTCGATATGGCTTTTGAGCACCGGCACCAGGCTGTCTTCATCCAGATGGCCGTACCAGACGCCTTCGGGATAGACAATCATCAGCGGCCCCTGGTTGCAGGGGTACTGGCAGCTGGTCTGCAGCAGCTGCAGCTGCTGCTTGAGGTGCGCACTGGCCTGCACCGCCTGGCTGAGCCGGGGCCACAGCGCTGCAGCCCCTTTGGCCACGCAGCGCGGCCCCATGCACCACAGCACATGGCGCTGGTGGGCGGGCACCGTGCTCCAGGCCACGGGGTCGGTTTGCCAGCCCTCTTCGCCCTCCTCGGCCACCACATCAGGCTGTGCCGTGGCCAGCGCCAGGTGGTTCAGCAAGGCGGGCACCAGGCCATCCCACTGCAGCAGCGGCTGCGCAAATACCAGCAGGGGCCGGGCATGCTCAGGCTGGCTGGCCAGCCAGCGCCTGGCGACCTTTTGCAGCCAGCGCCGCAGCGCGGGCTCATCGGGCACCATAGTCGGCTGGATGACGATGGTCTGCTGCGCCAGATCGGCGGGCGCAAGCGCGGCGCGCAGGCTGTTCAGCGCCTCGGGCAAGGCTGGCTGGTTGCGGTCCACAAAGGCCAGCTGCATGGGCAGGCCCGGGTCTGCCTGCTGGCAGGCCTGCAGCAAGGCCTGCAATTCGTTCTTGGCGGCAGACCCCAGGCCGCCCCGGCCCAGCAGCAACAAGGCATCGGGTTTTTTAGCCATGGGGTCTGTCCATCCAGTAGCTTACGCGCGGCTTGTCCAGGCGCGGATGGCGGTCCACCAGGGAATCGACCTGGAACACG
Source organism: Comamonas sp. MYb21 (assembly GCF_037479395.1). Classification (NCBI taxonomy): domain Bacteria; kingdom Pseudomonadati; phylum Pseudomonadota; class Betaproteobacteria; order Burkholderiales; family Comamonadaceae; genus Comamonas; species Comamonas sp. MYb21. The sequence goes on from NZ_JBBGZC010000004.1 coordinate 242,141, forward strand.
CGCGCAATGGTCTGCGGCGTCAGCACCTGCTCGGGCCTGCCTTCTGCCTCGATCGCGCCGGCTTGCATCACATAGAGGCGGTCGCAGAACTGCGCGGCCAGGTTCAGGTCATGCACCACGATCAGCACGGTGCAGCCCGAGGCACGCACCAGGCTGAGCAGCTCCAGCTGGAACTGGATATCCAGGTGGTTGGTGGGCTCGTCCAGAAACAAAAGCTGGGGCTGCTGGGCCAGCGCACGGGCCAGCAGCACCCTTTGGCGCTCGCCGCCCGAGAGCGATGACAGCGGATGGTCAGCCAGGTTGCTGGCCCGCACCTGCGCCAGGCAGGCGCTGACGATGGCCTTGTCCTCGGCGCTGTCGCGCGCCCAGCGCGACTGGTGCGGAAAGCGGCCCATCATCACCAGCTCCTGCACCGTGCAGTCAAAGCCCAGGCCAGACTCCTGGCCCAGCACGGCCGCCTGCTGCGCAAACTGCCGGGCGCTCATCTGCCAGATGTCGCGGCCTTGCAGCTGTATGTGGCCACCAGCCTGGGGCTGCAGCACGCGGTAGAGCATGCGCATCAAGGTCGATTTGCCGCAGCCATTGGGGCCCACCAGGCCGACACATTCGCCCTGCGCTACCTGCAGGCTGGCCTGGCGCACGATCTGCGTGGCCTGGGCGCCGTGGCCGGCGGTCCAGGACAGGTTGCTGGCCGTCAGCATCATGCGCTGCCTCCCGGCATCGCACTGGTGCGGCGCCACAGCATCCAGATAAAGAAGGGCCCGCCTATCAGCGAGGTGATGACGCCCACCGGCAGCTCGCTGGGCGAAAACCAGGTGCGCGCGGTCAGATCGACCAGCACCAGAAAGCTCGCCCCCATCAAGGCGCTGACGGGCAGCACGCGGCGGTGGTCACTGCCCACCAGCATGCGCGTGATATGGGGAATGACCAAGCCGACAAAGCCGATGGCACCGCTCACCGCCACCATGGTGCCCGTCAGCAAGGACACCACCACGAACAATTGCAGGCGCAGGCTGGCGGTGTTTAGCCCCAAGGTGGCAGCGCCCTCGTCGCCGATCAGCAAGGCGTTGAGCTGGCGGGCGCAGAGCAGCAACCACAGCAGGCCCAGGCCCAGCACGGCAGCGGGCAGGCCCAGGGCGCTCCACTGGGTGGCGGCCAGGCTGCCCAAAGTCCAGGTCAGCAAGGCATTGGCCAGCTCGCGCTGGCCTGCCGTCAAGGTGATCAGGCTGGTGACCCCCATCAGCATGTAGCCAATGGCCACGCCGCTCAGGATCAGCCGGGTCGCATGCAGGCGCCCTTGCTGCTGGGCCAGCGCATAGACCAGGGCCGTGGCCAGCAGTGCGCCGATAAAGGCGCCTGCGGTGATCGCGTAGATGCCGGCCATCGCCAGACTGCCATAGGCCAGCACCGAGACGGCGCCCACTGATGCGCCAGAGGACACACCCAACATATAAGGATCGGCCAGCGGGTTGCGCACCATCGCCTGCATCACCACGCCGACTACGGCCAAGCCGGCGCCCACCAGCGCTGCCAGCAGCACCCGGGGCATGCGAACCATCCAGACAATCTGGTAGTGCTGCAGGCTGATGCCACCCTGCCCTGCATCGGCCTGCCAGCCGCCGCCCAGCAATTGCTGGCTGACGACGGACCACACCGTTGACGCGTGCAGCGATGCCGAGCCCCAGGTGACGGCAGCCAGGCCGCTGGCCAGCAGCAAAACCATCAGCAGCAACAGGCACAGCGCCAAAGACCAGGGCTTGCGCCGCTGGCGTTCATGCTGGCCGTCGCAGCCGGGCGCATGGCTCACTGTTTGGACTCCGCCGCAGGCAGCCAGGGAACCGGATCTACGGTGATGTGGCGATCCGGGTGCAAGGCAGCAGCCAGGCGCTGCGCCACATTCACGTTGCGCGGCCCTGGCGTGGCCTCGGCATAGCTGATAACGAAAAAGCGCTGCTCGCGGATGGCCGACACCCCTGCCAGCTCCGGCTTGGCGCGCAGAAAATCGATCTTGCCCTGGGCGCTGGGCCGGCCGTAGTCGATGATGATGATCCACTCGGGGTCGCGGGTGATCACATCCTCCCAGTTGCCCTTGGGCCAGTTGCTGGCGATGTCGGCAAAGATATTGCTGCCGCCGGCCGCATCGATCATGGCCTGGGGCATGCCAAAGCCGCCCACGGTCGTGGGGATCTTCTCGCCACTGTCAAAAACAAAGACGCGTGGTTGCTGGGTGTTGCCTTGCATCTGTGCGGCCAGCTGGTCGATCGAGGCCTGCAGCTTGGCGATCTGCGGCTGCGCCTGGGGCTCGATGTCAAAGATACGCGCCACATTGCGCAGGTCCTCCAAGGTATCGCCCAGCGCCACACGCTCGCGCTTTTGCACGTGGATGCAGGACTCGGACAGCACATAGCTGGCTACGCCATGCTGGGCCAGCAGCTCGGGCGTGACCCCGCCGGGGCGAAAGCCATAGCTCCAGCCGCCAAACACAAAGTCGGCGCGGGCCTCCAGCATGTTTTCCAGGTTCATGTCCTGCGACGACAGCTTGGGCACCTGGGCCAGCTGGGCCATCAGCTCGGGGCTGATTTCCTTGCGCGACGGTATGCCCGAGTAGCCGACCAGCCGGGGCCCCAGGCCCAGAAACAGGAACATCTCGGTGATGTTCACATCGTGCGTGATGGCGCGCTGCGGCACGCGGTCATAGCGCTGGGGCTGGCCGCAGACATCAATCACGAGCGGCACAGCCCGCAGGCCGGCGGCTTGGGCATCGCCTGCTGGCACTGCTGCCGCCGCGCCGGCCATCGGTAAGGCCGCTGCCTGACTCGGGCGGCTGGGCGGCTGCTGGCCTGACGGCTGGTCACAGCCGGCCAGCACCAGGGCGGCGGCCGCCGCCAGGGCACGCAGGGTGTGCCGGAAAGCGCTAGCGCTCATGCCTCTCCCTTGCTTAGAAACGCAGATGGGCCATCAGCTCAAAGCTGCGGGCGTTGCCCATCAGCCATTGCGAGCCGTAGGACGATGCAGCATAGCGCTTGTTGGTCAGGTTACGGCCAATGAGGTTCAAGGTGGTGCTGCGGTTGAGGTTCCAGCCCAGCACCGCATCGGCCACCGTGTAGGCGGGCAGCTGCGCGGTATTGGCATTGCTCGTGTAGCGGCTGGCAACATGGCGCAGGCCCAGCGATGCACGCCAGTCACCCGTTTGGTAATGGGCCCAGGCATTGGCCGTGTAGCGCGGTACATTGGCCGGCTGGTTGCCGGCGCGGTCAATGGCAGTGGCGCCTTCGAGCAGCTCGTCGAACTGGGCATCCGCATAGCCCAGGTTACCCTCAAAGCGCCAGGCCTTGGTGGCCCGCCAGCTGCCTGCCAGCTCGATCCCCTTGGAGGACTGCTTGCCGCCCTGGATCGACAGCGCTGGGCGGTCCGGATCGCGGGTGATGATGTCTTTCTTGCGGATATCAAAGACCGCCAGGGTCCATTCGCCCTGGCCATTGGGCAGCTGCTGCTTGATGCCCACTTCCACCTGGCGGCCTTTGCTCAATGTAAAGCCGGTTTGCGACTGGGTCAGCGACAGCAGGCTGTTGACGGGGTCATGGCCGGTGCTGACCTGGGCATAGAGGCTGGTGTTCTGGTCCAGCTTGTGCGTGAGGCCCAGGCGCCAGGAGGTGCCGCCCAAGGTCTTGTCAAAGCGGGCCTGGCTCAGCAGGTCCATGCGGTCAAAGTCATACAGGTCACGGCGCAGGCCGGCCATCAGCAGCCACTGCTCGCCCAGCTTCCAGGCGTCTTCCAGGTAAAAGGCGTTTTGGCGGATGCGCGAGGTCATGCGCGGCTTGTAAGGGTCCGGGCTGTCCCAGTAGCCACTGGTGCCACCAGTCAGCGGCACATCGGATTCACCGGTATAGGGTGAGCTGTTGAGCGCAGTGAACTTGGCCTGCGACACATCCCAGCCCATCGCAATCTCATGCTGGCCGGGCTTGAAAACGGCGCCCAGGCGGTTGCCGCTTTGCTCCAAATCGTGGCCGATCTCCAGGTAGTCGTAGCGGTGGACCATGCGCGTGCTGGCATCGTAGTCATAGCCTTCGATGTTCTTCCAGTGGCGGTCGGCCTTCATATGGTAGGTCTCGTTGCGCAGCACCAGTGCCTCGCTCACATTCCACTCGGCCTTCAATTTGTAGCGCTGGTCCTTGTAGTGGATGTCGCTGTCAAGAAAGTTGAAATTGCGGTCGCGCAGCGCCGCCACCGGCTTGCCATCGACCACCGGGGTGCCAAAGTAGCGCTCGGGCCTTTGGTCGCTGACATCGGCCGTCAGGTCCAGGCGCAGATCGCTGCTCGCCTGCCAGCGGATGGCGCTCATGATCTTCTTGCTGTCGCTGTTGCCCAGTTGGCGCTCGCCATCGCTGCGGTCACCATAAACATCCAGGCGGTAGCTCAGGCTGTCGCTCAGCGCGCCGGTGCTGCCCAGGCCTGCACGGGCCGTGCCGTGGGAGCCGGCGCCCAGCAAGACTTCGGACGAGCTAGTGCGGCTGGGTTCCTTGCGCACCGCGTTTACCGTGGCGCCCATCGTGCCGCTGCCGTACATCAGCGATGCGGGGCCACGCAGCACATCAAAGCGCTCATAGCCCCAGCTGGAATTGGGATAGGCCACGGTGCCGGCTGCAACCCCCAGGCTCAGCCCGTCTTCGGCCACGCCGACCGAGTTCACACCGGTAAAGCCCCGGCTGGAGAACGACAGCCCGCCATTGCCAGGGGTGCCATTGGCGCTCAGGCCCACGCTGCGGCCCACGGCATCGACCACCTCGTAGTCGGCACGCTCTTGCACCTGCACGGCCGAGACCGAGCTGACACTGGCGGGCAGGTCCTGCAGCGGCACGGCCAGCTTGCTGGCCGAGGTCGAAGGCAGCTGGAGCGCATTGGGCTCGCTGCGCTGGTCGCTCACCAGCACTTCGGGCAGTGAGGCTTCTTGGGCATGGGCCACTGCGATGCCCAAGGCGGGCAGGCACAGAACACAGGAGCTGCCAACGAGGCGCAGGGAGGAAGAGAGCCGCTGGGCAGCCAGGAGCCGGTTTTTCGGAAAAGGAACTGCAGTCATTTGAACAAAAGGCGCTAACTGCCTGATGCGGGGGCTGCACTGCACGCGGTCACCCCCAGGACGGGGTCGCGCGAAGAACCGCCGTCCACACCCCGCAGACAGTTGAGAGAGCACATGCTGGCCAAAGGCACAGCGCGCACTGCGACTAGGAACAGGCCGGTCTCCGGGCTTACAGGCGGTGCAGCGCAGGCGCTGACCCGGTAGCCGGTCTTCCCAGGGTGCGGGCGTCTTGTTGCCTGGCAGGCGTGGACACTCTTTCAACCCCAGTGACTGGGCCCGCGTGGGAGCGGGCCGCATCGGCTACGTTTCCTGTCTACCGTTGCGGGGGCAGCCAAGGCTTGGGGGAGCGCACTCCCGACCTTGTTCCCGTTTCACTTGTGCAATACAAGCACCTGTAGATAGGCTTTTTTCAAAGCGCAGCCAGTGTACCAGCCGCGGGCCCTGGCAGCGCCTTTTCGTCCAGACCGGTGTCAGCTGGGCGATACAGCGCATGCCCCAGTGGCTGTATCAGCCCTGCGGCAGCCGCGTCGCATAGCCGATAAAGTCAGTGCTGCGCAGCTGGCCCAGCAGCCACTGCCGAAAGCTCGCCTGGATCGGGCGCTCTCCCCCGCCCCGGCGGGTGTAGAGGTGGAACTTGGGCGTTCTGTCCATCGGCAGCTGGCGCAGCAGCTCGGCCCCAAAGGGAGCCAGCAGCTTGCCGCTGTGGATATAGCTGAGCGCATCGACATAGGACAGCAGGCCCACGCCCTGCCCGCTGAGCACCGCTTGCAGCATCGCATCGTGCGTGTGCAGCAGCATGGGGCTGACATGCTTGCCGCCAGGATCCAGGCCCAGCATCGCATAAATGTCCTGCCACAGGCTGTTGTGCGTCAGCGGCGATATCAGCCGGTGGTGCGGCAAATCCTGCGCGCTCTCCACCGGGTGCTGGGCCAGCAGCTGGGGTGTGGCGACGATGACCTTGAGGTCTTCGAGCAGCGGCGTTTCATCGAGATGGTCCACACCGCCGTAGCCCCAGACAATGGCTGCGTCCAGATCACTGCTATCGAAGGACGGCAGCTCCACACCGATGGAGATGCGCAGGTCGAGCTCCGGGTAATCCTTGGTGAACGAGGGCAGCGAGCGGATCAGGTACTGGGTTGCAAAATACGGGCTGACCTGGATATGGAACTGCGCATCCTTGTGGTGGGAACGCACTGCTTCCAGCCCCTGGCTCAGTGCATCAAGCCCCTGCTCCACATAGTGGTGCAAGGTCTGCGCCTCGGCGCTGGCCGCCAGGCCCCGCGCGCCGCGCTCGAACAGCTGCACATCCAGCGCACTTTCCAGCTGCTTGAGTTGCTGGCTGGCGGCCTGCGGCGTCAGGCACAGCTCATCGGCCGCCTTGCGGATGGAGCCATGGCGGTAGACGGACTCGAACACGCGCAGTGGCTGCAGGGGCGGTAGCTTGTATTTCATGGAGGGGCGCCGGGCAGGAGGGAGGAACGCCCGGGCTGCCGATGATTATAGGTCGCAGCCCGGCGCCCAGCGGGTCTGCATGCCAGCGCTCTTGCCCGCTGCGCCCTGCTCCGCTGGTGCATAAAAAAACGCATCCAGAAGGGATGCGTTCGGGCTGGCGCAGCGCTCAGCAGCGCATGGCCTTACTGCACCGGATCACCATGCATCGGCAGACCGGTGCGGTCCCGGCTGCTGACCAGCGCCACGAGGCCGATGATTGCCGCGCCGATCAGGTAGTAGGCGGGCACGACCGGGTTGCCGGTCTGGGCAATCAGCCAGGAGTTGATCATCGGCGCGGTGCCGGCAAACATCGCCACGGCCACGTTGTAGCTCAGCGCCATGCCCTTGAAGCGCACGCTGGTGTGGAACATCGAAGGAATGATCGAGTAGATGCTGCCCAGCAGCATGGCCAGACAGAAGTTCAGCACCATCAAGGACGAGATCTTGGCGGCGGTGCTGCCTTCGAGCAGCAGGTGAAAGCAAGGCACGGCCAGTACCGCAATCGCCAGGCTCGCAGCGATCATCATCGTCTTGCGGCTGAATTTGTCGGCCAGCAGGCCCATGATGGGGATCATCACCACCAAAAAGAGCTGCGGGCCCAGCGAGAGCTTGAGGCCGGTGGCCACATCGACATGCAGGGCGCTGACAAAGTAGGTCGGAATATAGGTGACGACGGTGAACAAGGTGACATTGGTCACGATGATGATGCCGGCCGACTGGAACAGCTCCTTCTTGTGGGTGGCGAACAGCACCTTCCAGCTCGCCTGGGCCAGTGCGTCATGCTGCTGCTTCATGGCCATGAAGGTGGGGGTCTCTTCCAGGTACTTGCGGATGTAGAGGCCAATAGCGCCCAGCGGCAGCGCAATCAGAAACGGAATGCGCCAGGCCCAGTCCAGGATCTGGTCGGCGCTGAAAAACACCGTCAGGATGGCCGAGACCGAGGCGCCGAAGAAAAAGCCCGCCATGCAGCCCACCTCCACCCAGCTGGTGAGCAAGGTACGGTTGCGGTCGCGGCAGTACTCGGCCACAAAGATGGCCGCGCCACTGGCCTCGCCCCCGGCCGACAGCCCCTGCATCAGGCGCAGCACGATCAGCAGCAGCGGCGCGGCAATGCCGATGCTCGCATAGCCGGGCAGCACGCCGATCAAAAAGGTGGAGATCGCCATCATGATGATGGTGATGGTCAGCACCCGCTTTCTGCCGTACTTGTCGCCCAGCGAGCCAAAGAAGATGCCGCCAATGGGGCGGGCAAAAAAGGCAATCGCAAAGGCCGCCCAGGAGGCGGTGATCTGCATGGTGGGCGAGCTGGTGGCAAAGAACACCTTGCCCAGCACTGCTGCCAGGTAGCCGTAGACCGAGAACTCGAACCACTCGACAAAGCTGCCCACCACCGAGGCCAGCACCACGCGGTTGAGCTCCTTGGACTGCACCGCGCGCGGCGCCACCGCCGCTTGGGGGGACGACCAGTCCGAAAGGCTTGCACTTGGGGCGGCAAAGCCATCTGCCATGGGATTGTGTGTGCGCATCGAGCTACCTTGAAGTCCTGCAGTGAGAGAAAAAGTGGGGAACGGGCCAGCGGCTGGGCCGCTGGCCATCGTCATGCGATCAGACCGGCGTCAGCCGCTTGGCATGGGCGTAGTCCGCCTCTGCCTGCTCGGCGCTGATGTAACCGTAGTCCACATCGCGCTGCACCAAGGCTGGCGGGCGCTGGGCCGCATCGCCGTTGCCGCCGCCGCCGGGCAAGTCCAGAATCAAACGGCGCCCGGCCGGGATCTGCTGCTTGCCCTTGCCGCGCAAGGCGGTGCCGTCGTCCAGCGACACCTTGCCCAGCGCGCCGCTTTGGCCGCCGTTGTGGCCGCGCGCTGCAAAATGCACGCGGTCGAACATGGCGTTCAGGTCAAACTCAAAGCCTTCTGCCGAGCCCACCTCGATGCGCTGGCCCAGGCCGCCCCGCCAGCGGCCGGCACCCCCCGAGTTGGGGCGCAGCTCCTTGCGCCAGATGATGATGGGGCCGATGCTCTCGGTCACCTCGACCGACATGGCCTGCACGCCGCTGGGGAAGGCGGTGGCGCTCAGGCCATCGCTCGAGGGGCGCGCGCCGGTGCCGCCGGTGTTGAACATCAGGATCTCGTGCTGCTGGTTGCGCGTCGCCTGGGTGATGCCCTTGAAGCGCATCTGCAGGTTCCACAGCGAGCTGGCCCCTTCGGCCGGAATCTCACCCTGGCATATGGGCTGCAACGCGCCCAGCACCACATCGGGGATCAGATGGCCGATGACATGGCGCACCGAGACCGGGCGCGGGCGGTGGGCATTGAGGATGCAGTCCTCCGGCGCGCTGATCTCAAAGGGCTCCAGCGAGCCCCAGTTGTTGGGGATCTCCGGCGCAATCGCGCATTTGAGCGCGTAGGAGGCATAGGCCTTGGTGTAGGTCAGCGGCACATTGATGCCGTAGCGGCTGGGGTCCGAGGTGCCGGCAAAGTCGGCGCGCAGCTTGTCGGCCGCAATCGCCACCGCCACCACCAGCTCGATGGGCTTTTCATAGCCATCGACGGTCATCGCATAGCGCTGGGTGCCATCGGGCAAGGCGGCGATGCGCTCGCGGGTGGCGCGCTGGCTGTTGGCAAAGATAAAGCCGGCCAGGTCTTCCAGGTCATGGAGCTCGAACTCGTCGAGCATGCCCTTCAAGCGGCGCATGCCGGTGGCATTGCAGACGGCCAGCGAATGGAAGTCGCCAATCACCTGGTCGCGCTCACGCACGTTGTTGCGCAGGATCTCGATCAGGTCCTCATTGAGTGCGCCGGCGCGAAAGAACTTCATCGGCGGAATGCACAGGCCCTCCTCGTAGACATCGCTGCCATCGGGGCCAAAGCCGCGCCCGCCGATGTCCACCACATGGGCGGTGGCGGCAAAGTAGCCGATATGGTCGCTGTAGCCATCGCGGCCATAGAAGACGGGGGTGACGACGGTGATGTCGTGCAGGTGGCCGGTGCCCAGCCAGGGGTCGTTGGTCACCAGCACATCGCCATCTTGCAAGGTGCTGCGCTCAAAGCGCTTGGCGAAATGCGCGACCGACTCGGCCATCGAGTTCACATGGCCGGGGGTGCCGGTCACGGCCTGGGCCATCATGCGGCCCTGCTTGTCGAACACGCCGGCCGACAAATCGCCCGCCTCCCGCACGCTGGTACAAAAGGCGGTGCGGATCAAGGTGACCGCCTGCTCTTCGACCACCGAGATAAGGCGGTTCCACATGATTTGGTAATGAACGTCTGTATTGTTTGCCATGATCACACTCCGCTGTCCATGCGCTCGACCAGCATGCAGTCATCTGCCTGCAGCACCACCTTGAAGCCCGGGCTCACATAGGTCGAGGTTTCCTTCTCCACAATCACCACCGGGCCGGGCACGGCCTGGCCCCGGGGCAGGCCCAGGCGCTCATAGATATCGCAGGCATAGAACTGGCCCTGTTTGCCGTCAAACACCTCGCGGCGGTCCAGCACCGTGCCGGCACCCTTTTGGGGCGTGCCGCCCTGCTGCAGTTCGGCCTTGGCCGGCGGCAAGGTCTTGGAACGCAAGGACAGTGCCCAACTCACCACCTCGATATCGAGCCCGTCGATCGCGTGGCCAAACAAGGCCACATAGTTCTGCACAAAGGCCGCGTTGAGCGCGGGCACGCTGTCCGGCCCAAAGTGCTGCACAGGCACCGACACAGGGATCTCCCAGCCCTGGCCGCAGTAGCGCATAAAGGCACGCAGCTCCTTGACGGTCTCGCCGTCGTAGCCGGTGTCTTGCAAAAAGGCGCTCACCTCGACCTCCATCTCGCGCAGCATGGCATTGACGGCTTCGCCATCGAACTGGCTCATGCGCATCACCGAGCTGCGCAGCGACTCATAGGCAAAGGGGGCGCGCAAAAAGCCGATGGCCGAGCCCACGCCGGCGCCCGTCGGGATCAGCAGGCGATGGATGCCCAGCTTTTCACAGAGCCGCACCGCATGCAACGGCGCTGCGCCACCGTAGGCGATCATCGTGTAGGCCTCCAGGTCCTGGCCGGACTCCACGGCATGCATGCGCGCGGCATTGGCCATGTTCTCGTCCACCACTTCGGCCACGGCGTAGGCCGCACGCACCGCGTCCAGGCCTTGCGCCTGGCCGACATGGGTGGCCATGGCGTCTTGCGCGGCAGGCATGTTCAGCCGCATGCTGCCGCCGGCAAAGCGTGCCGGGTCCAGCTTGTGCAGCAGCAAGTCGGCATCGGTCACCGTGGGGCGCGTGCCGCCCCGGCCGTAGCTGGCCGGGCCGGGCTCGGAGCCCGCGCTCTCCGGCCCCACACGCACCTGGCGCATGTCGTCCACATGGGCGATGGAGCCACCACCCGCGCCGATCTCGATCATCTCGATGACGGGGATGGAGATCGGCATGCCGCTACCCTTTTTGAAGCGGTAGCTGCGCGCCACTTCAAACACGCGCGCCGTCTTGGGCACATGCTGGTCGATGAGGCAGATCTTGGCGGTGGTGCCGCCCATGTCAAAAGACACCACCTTGTCCTGGTCGTACTTGGCCGCAAAATCGCTGGCGTAGATGGCGCCACCGGCCGGGCCGGATTCGAGCAGGCGCACCGGGAACTCGGCCGCATTGGCCAGCGACATCAGCCCACCGCCCGAGTGGATCAGGTAGAGCGGGCAGTGCATGCCCTCTTCCACCAAGGCCTGGGCCAGGCGCTGCAGGTAGGAGGACATCAGCGGCTTCACATAGGCATTGGCGCAGACGGTGTTGAAGCGCTCGAACTCGCGGATCTGCGGCGAGACCTCGCTGGAGATGGACACCGACAGCTGGGGCAGCGCCTCTACAATCAGCGCGCGCACCCGCTTTTCATGGACCGGGTTCTTGTAGCTGTGCATCAGGCCCACGGCCACGCTGTCGTACGCACCCTCGCGCAGCTGGGCAATCACGTCCTGCACCTCTGCCTCATCGAGCGGCTGCAGCTCCTGGCCCTTGGCATCGAGCCGGCCTTGCACGGTATAGCGGTGGTTGCGGGCAATCAGCGGCGCGGGCAGCTGGATGGCCAGGTCGTACTGCTCAAAACGGCCCTCGTTGCGCATCTCGATCACATCGCGAAAACCTTCGCTGGTGATGAAGGCGGTCCTGGCGCCGCGCCGCTCAATCAGCGAGTTGGTGGCCAGGGTCGTGCCGTGGATCACCGTGCCGATCTGCGCTGGCGCAATGCCTGCCTGGGCTGCCGCCTGTTTGAGGCCGGTGACGATGGCGCGCTCGGGTTTTTCATAGTCCGTCAGGACCTTCTCGCTGAACAGGACGCCGTCGACCTCGAGCGCGATATCTGTGAAAGTGCCGCCGATGTCTGCCCCGGCGCGTATGACTTGGCTTGTTGCCATCTGGTATCTCCGAATCATGCAAGCTGTGTGGATCAGAAGCTCTGACCTGGCAGCGATGATCAAGTGATCGCCCAGTCGGCGCAAACAAGAAATTCGAGGGCGGGCACAAGCTGTGCTTCGCGGGTAAAAACCATTACGCGCTAACCCGGTGGCGCTGCGCGGCGACAGTGCAAAAATTCGTTGATTTTGGTGGCCCATGCACCAGCACTGCCCAGTGCTGCACCATGCGGCGGCGGCTTGCACCCATCAGGGCGGACAGGTGCTGTAAAACCGCCAAGAGATGCTTGTGTAAAGCTTGGAAGGACAGCAAAAAATGCGAGGCTAAAGGCGCGATGGATCGCCTTCAGGCACCGGATTCAGCCACAAAAAAAGCCCCAAGCAAAGCTTGGGGCCTGTGCACAGAGCGGCAGCAAATTACAAATCCAGGGCCAGCTGGCTCTTGTCATCGGCGCTGGTTTCCACTTGCCGCAGGCTGCATTCCACCTTGATGGGGGTCTTGACCACGCAGCAGCAGGGAACCACCTCATTGGGCCCGACAAAGGCCAGCGGCTCCTGGGTGTAGACGACTTCGCCTTCCACCAAGGTGAGGCGGCAGCTGCCGCAATAGCCACCACGGCACTGGTACTCCACATCGTGGCCCGTGCGCTCCAGCGCTTCGAGCAGGGTCTCCCCTGGCAGCACGCGTATGAGGGTGTCCGTGGTGCTGACGGTGGTCACAACTCGATTCCGCTCAGGTCATCGAGCGAGACTTCGGCGTTGATCTGGCCCACCAGGTAGGAGCTCAGCTCCACCTCTTGCGGGGCCACCTGCACGGTGTCGGACGACAGCCAGGTGTTGATCCAGGGGATCGGGTTGCTCTTGGCGTTGTCAAACGCGGGCTTGAGCCCGATCGCGGCCATGCGGATATTGGTGATGTACTCCACATACTGGCTCAGGATGTCCTTGTTGAGGCCAATCATCGAGCCGTCGCGGAACAGGTACTCGGCCCACTGCTTTTCCTGCATCGCCGCCGTCTTGAACATCTCAAAGCATTCCTGCTCGGTCTCCTTGGCGATCTTGGCAAAGTCCTGATCGTCCTGGCCCGAGCGCATGATGTTGAGCAAGTGCTGGGTACCGGTCAGGTGCAGCGCTTCATCACGGGCAATCAGGCGGATGATCTTGGCATTGCCCTCCATCAGCTTGCGCTCGGCAAACGCGAAGGAGCAGGCAAAGCTCACATAAAAGCGGATGGCCTCCAGAATGTTCACATTCATCAGGCACAGGTACATCTTCTTCTTGAGCTGGTACACATCGATCTGGTGCACCACGCCATTGATCGTGTGGCTGCCTGCGCCCAGCTGGGCGTGCAGCATCGCATCACGGATCAGGTCATCATAGTAGGACGAGATATCGCCCGCACGCAGCTTGATGCTCTCGTTGCGCATGATGTCGTCAAAGATCACCGAAGGATCGTTGACGATGTTGCGCAGGATGTGCGTGTAGGAGCGCGAGTGGATGGTCTCGGAGAACGCCCAGGTCTCGATCCAGGTCTCCAGCTCGGGCAGCGACACCAATGGCAGGAAGGCCATGTTGGGGCTGCGGCCCTGGATGGAGTCCAAGAGCGTCTGGTACTTCAGGTTGCTGATGAAGATGTGTTTTTCATGGTCGGGCAGGTTCTGGTAGTCAATCCGGTCCTGCGTGATGTCCACTTCCTCAGGGCGCCAGAAAAACGAGAGCTGCTTTTCGATCAGCTTCTCGAAGATCGGGTACTTCTGCTGGTCGTAGCGGGCGACATTGACCGAATTGCCAAAGAACATCGGTTCCTTGAGCTGGTCATTGTCGACCTTGGAGAAGGTGCTGTATGCCATCGCCTTCTCTCCGCTTAGATCTTGCAGGCGCCGCTGGCGCAGTCGTCTTCTGCCGCTGCGCCCTGCATGTCTTCGGCACCGTCACGGGTGTTGTGGTAGTACAGGGTCTTGACACCAAACTTGTAGGCCTGCAGCAGGTCCTTGAGCAGTTGCTGCATCGGCACCTTGCCATCGGCAAAGCGCTGGGGGTCGTAGTTGGTGTTGGCCGAGATGGACTGGTCGACGAACTTCTGCATCAGGCCTACGAGCTTCAAGTAGCCATCGTTGTTGGGCATTTGCCAGAGCAGCTCGTACTGGCCCTTCAGGCGATCGATCTCCGGCACCACCTGGCGCAGGATGCCGTCCTTGGACTGCTTGACCGAGACAAAGCCGCGTGGAGGCTCGATGCCATTGGTCGCGTTGGCGATCTGGCTGGAGGTCTCGGATGGCATCAGCGCCGTCAAGGTCGAGTTGCGCAGGCCGTGGGTCTTGATCTCGGCGCGCAGGGTTTCCCAGTCGAGGTGCAGGGGCTCATCGGTCAGCGCGTCGATGTCCTTCTTGTAGGTGTCGATCGGCAGGATGCCCGCTGCGTAGTTGGTCTCGGCAAAAGCGGTGCAAGGGCCGAACTCGCGCGACAGCTGCACCGAGGCCTTGAGCAGGTAGTACTGGATGGCTTCGAAGGTGCGGTGGGTCAGGCCATTGGCCGAACCGTCGGAGTAGCGCACGCCGTTCTTGGCCAGGTAGTAGGCGTAGTTGATCACGCCCACGCCCAGCGAGCGGCGCTTTTCGGTCGCAATGCGGGCAGCGGCAACCGGGTAGTCCTGGTAGTCCAGCAGCGCATCGAGTGCGCGCACGATCAGGTCGGCCAGCTCTTCGAGCTCGTCGGTCGATTCGAGCGCGCCCAGGTTGAAGGCGGACAAGGTGCACAGCGCAATTTCGCCGTTCTCGTCCTTGATGTCTTCGAGCGGGCTGGTGGGCAGCAGGATTTCCATGCACAGGTTCGACTGGCGCACGGGAGCCACGGCCGGGTTGAACGGGCTGTGGGTGTTGCAATGGTCCACGTTCTGGATGTAGATACGGCCGGTGCTGGCGCGCTCTTGCATCATCAGCGAGAACAGCTCCACCGCTGGCAGGGTGCGCTTGCGGATGGATTCGTCGGCCTCGTACTTGACGTACAGCTCTTCGAACTTGTTCTGGTCGGCAAAGAAGGCCTCGTACAGACCGGGCACATCATGGGGCGAGAACAGGCTGATGCTCTGGCCCTTGATCAGGCGCTGGTAGAGCATGCGGTTGATCTGGATACCGTAGTCCAGATGGCGGATGCGGTTTTCCTCGACGCCACGGTTGTTCTTGAGCACCAGCAGCGACTCGGCTTCCAGGTGCCACAGCGGGTAGAACAAGGTGGCGGCACCACCGCGCACGCCACCTTGTGAACAAGACTTGACGGCCGACTGGAACATCTTGAAGAAAGGCAGGCAGCCGGTGTGCTGCGCCTCGCCGCCACGGATCTCGCTGCCCAGCGCGCGGATGCGGCCACCGTTGATACCGATACCGGCGCGCTGCGAGACGTACTTCACAATCGCGCTGGTGGTGGCGTTGATGCTGTCGAGGCTGTCATCACACTCGATCAGCACGCAGGAGCTGAACTGGCGCAGCGGTGTGCGCACGCCCGACATGATGGGCGTGGGTAGCGAAATCTTGAAGCGCGAGACGGCGTCATAGAAGCGCTTGATGTACTGCAGACGGCGGTCGGCCGGGTACTTGGCAAACAGGCTCATCGCCACCAGCACGTAGAGGATCTGCGGGCTTTCGTAGATGCGCTTGGTCACCCGGTTTTGCACCAGGTACTTGCCTTCGAGCTGCTTGACGGCTGCGTAGGAGAAGTCCATATCGCGCCAGTGGTCGATGAAAGCATTGATCTCGTCGTACTCTTCGCGGCTGTAGTCGGCCAGCAGGTGCGGGTCGTACTTCTTGAGCTCGGTGAGCTTTTGCACATGGTCGTACAGGTGCGGCGGCTCGAACTGGCCAAAGGCGATCTTGCGCAGGTGGAAGATCGCCAGGCGCGCTGCCACGTACTGGTAGTCGGGTGCGTCTTCGGAGATCAGGTCGGCCGCAGACTTGATGATGGTTTCATGGATCGCATCGGTGCGGATGCCGTCATAAAACTGGATATGCGACTGCAGCTCGATCTGTGAGACCGACACATTGCTCAGGCCTTTGGCCGCCCAGTCAATCACCCGGTGGATTTTGTCGAGGTCGATAGGCTCAACGCGACCGTCACGCTTGGTGACTCTCATAGTGCTTGTCTGGTTCATTTGCGATGTTTCTAATGGGATAAAAAACGCAGGACCACGGGCGCAAGACGCGGCAGTCCCGCGCCAAAACGCGCCAGGCATGGCTGGCGCGTTTTGGCTGGCGCGAGACCAGCATCAATAAACCTGTGGGGGAAGCGGTGGACACTACATATGGTGTCTATGGGCTTGAGTGTACGCTACCTGTAGCGTTCTTGGCAGCAGAAAATCAGGCCCGATTTCTGCTAGGCACTGGCTGTTTCAGCGAAGAATGCAGCAAAATCAACGCGCAGGGAGCTGGTAAATATATGTATCCGGGTGGGCACATTCCCGGTGATGAAGAGGGGCATCATTCCCCCATGTTGATGGCGATCACCATCTGGTTGATTGCCTGGCCCATCAAGCCATGGACCAAGCTGAATGGCGGGCGGTACTTCGCCCTTTTGCAGCACCGCCCAAACGAAAAACCTGCTGCACTTGCGTGCAACAGGTTTCGATAAGGATGGTCGGAGCGGTGGGATTCGAACTCACGACCCTCTGCTCCCAAAGCAGATGCGCTACCAGGCTGCGCTACGCTCCGACTAAGCCGCTATTGTATATCGAGCCGGAACCACTTCCGGCGAAAAATGATTACTTTGACAACTTTTCATCTGCCGGGGCGGTTGGCGAGACCGCCGCCCTGCCCGCTGCGCAGCAAAAACGGGAGGGCCGCGCCAAGCGCCGTGCATGAAGCAGAATGTGAAAGATGGTTGCCGGCACTCCATCAGAATAAACCGCGCCATATCGCAAATTGCCAAGCATTGCCAAAACAAAAAACCTGCTGCATTTGCATGCAACAGGTTTTTAAATGGAATGGTCGGAGCGGCGGGATTCGAACTCGCGACCCTCTGCTCCCAAAGCAGATGCGCTACCAGGCTGCGCTACGCTCCGACTAAGCCGTTATTGTAACCAGGGTTTGGGCAGCTGCATTTCGTATTTGACGATTTTTTTACAGCGGCCTCCACCCATGCGGTTAGCGTTGTTGGGTCGGTGCCGGGCCGCGGCCAGGCAGGTGACGGAAAGTGATGCGGCCCTTGCTCAGATCGTAGGGCGACATCTCCAGCGACACCTTGTCACCGGCCAGAATGCGAATGTGGTGCTTGCGCATTTTGCCGCCTGTGTAAGCGATCAGCTCGTGGCCGTTGTCCAGCTTCACGCGAAAGCGCGAATCGGGCAGCACTTCGGTCACGGAGCCTTGCATCTCAATCAGTTCTTCTTTAGCCATATAAGTCGACGAATCCTTGTCTAGTGGTGCATGTGCGAAACCGGTTCGCCATGCTGTTCTCAGTGCCACCAACAAGCGGTGGCTCTCTCCATGGTTCGGGAGGGCCTTGCCAACTCTCGCCACCCAAGGGGCAAGGGCCTGCAAGGCAACCAAGCGGATATCTGCCAGCCCGACAACGGGGCGCAACAGCCAGCATCCCACACAATATTGACGGCGCAGCTGCCAGGGCAGCCAGCGCCTCCAAGCTATAAAAGCTTGCAAAGCTCTCTATTGTACTATGTTGCTGCCAATTCCGCTGTAGCTTGTCTCGTATAAACGCCGCCGGTGATCCGCAGGCCCGCATGGCTGTGCTGGCAGCAGCAGCGCCGGCGCATCGTTTAGCATGGCGCATGCATGCGCGGCTGGCTCCAGGCCGTGCCACCCGATGGCTCCCCCCCTTCACCGACAAACACCATGAACGCTGCATCCCCCCGCTACTGGCTGATGAAAAACGAGCCGGACGAATATGCGATCGACCATGCGCTCAGCGCCCCTGATGCCACCATTGCCTGGGATGGAGTGCGCAATTACCAGGCGCGCAACTTCATGCGCGATGACATGCAGGTGGGTGACGGTGTGCTGTACTGGCATTCGAGCTGCGCCGAGCCCGGTATTTACGGCATCGCCCGCATTGCAGGCCGGCTGCGGCCCGATACCAGCCAGTTTGACCCGCAGTCCAAATACTATGACCCCAAGTCCAAGCCGGAGGCCCCGCGCTGGTTGATGCTGGATGTGCAAGCCCTGCGCAAGATCAAGCCCATCTCGGTGGCTGCACTGCGCCAGTACCCCGAGCTGCAAGACATGCGCGTGCTGCAAAAAGGCAATCGCTTGTCGATCACGCCGGTGGATGAGGTGCATTGGCGCTTTATCATGGACCTGGTCAAGGCACAGGGCTAACGACGGCTGAAGGCGGCAGGACGGCCGCCCTGCCCCCGTTGGCGGCAAGCGCTGTTGCATAATACAAAACCCGTGAGCTGCCCATGCAATAAGCACCGGCAGCTATTTTTTTGATATCACTTCTGCGCCCAGGAATCCCCATGGCTTTTGCTGACAACCTCCAGTCCCTGCCCTCCATCGACCATATCGCCGAGCTGCAACTGATCGCTGCCGATGGCCAGGTGGCGGCCACCATTCCCAATGCACCGGGCAAAGCCGGTTCGGTCAAGGTCTACAACGCGCTGGCAGCCAAGCATGGCGGCATCAATGTGGCAGCGGCCGAAGAAGGCCTCACGATCTTTGCCGAGCACACGGACGACGCCAAGGCCCGCCCCGGCGCGCACCCCAATATCGACCGCCTGCTGGAGGTGATCACCTCCGGCAAGGGCTATACCGTCAAGATCGTCTCGGCCTGAGGCACCTGGGCCGCTTGCAGCGCCGGCGCAGCTGCTGACTGGGCGGCATAGGCGGCCACAAAGCGCTGCAGCATCTGCTCGGGCACGGGCGTGTCGCTCAGCTGCTCCAGCATCGCCGCCGGGTCAAAACCCTCAGATTGCAGCACTTGCGCGCGCAGCTCGATGCAGGCGGCAGCCACCGCCGGACTGAACTCCGGATGGAACTGGGTGGACACCGCATGGGGCCCATAGCGCACGATCTGGTGCGGATCATGGGCCGAGCGGGCCAGCACCCGGGCGCCGGGCGGCAGCTCCAGCACCGTCTGCATATGGGTCAGGTTGGCTTTGAAGTGCGGGCCAGAGCCGGCGAGCAAGGCCTCGTGCTCTGCGCCGGGCAGCAGCGCAATATCCAGGCAACCCATCTCGCGGCCTTGCGGGTGGTAATCCACCCGGCCACCCAGCGCATGGGCCATCAGCTGGTGGCCGTAACAAATGCCAAAGAGCGGCATCTCCCACGCCATCGCCTCCCGTATCCATTGGGCGGTCGCCTCGCTCCAGGGCAGCAGGTCCGTCACCATCGCCCAGGAGCCGGTGATGATCGCAGCACTGTGTGCATCATGCGGCGGCAAGGGTTCGCCCTCGAACACCCGCACCACCTTGAAGGCAGGTCCGGCAGCGAGAACGGCGGAGAACCACAGCGGCAAATCGCCGACCTGGGCACGGATGTCGTCGGGCGGTGTGCCGACCTGGATGAGCAGCAGAGTTTTTTCAGACACGGGTGAAGGCAAAAAGAATGGCTGGCCCATGCACTGTAATGCAGGCCAGCCCCGGATGGCCTTCAAGCCGGTGGATTGAATGGGCGGTTTTGCTTCAGTATCGGAAGCGCAAGGTCGACTGGCGCACCACCTCAGGGAGCTGCTGGGCCTGCGCATAGGCTTCGCGCAGGCGGCTCGCATCGTTGACGCCTTCGTTGACGGTCTTGCGCAACTGCTGCAAGGCCTCCTTGCTGTTCTCCGGCACATAGGACTGGATGCGCTGCAAGGTGAGTAAGATATGCTCGCGCAGCCCAAAGGATTCGCTGGTCGCCGGGTCCACATAGGCGCCTTCGAGGCCAAAACGGCAGGCCTGGAAGCGGTTGTAGGTGTAGACCAGGTAATCGTCCTCGCTGGGCTCGAACGGCTCGTCGGCCAGAAACCAGGCCCCCAGCGCCTGCACATAGGCGGCCAGTGCCACGGCCCGCTCGATGGACAGCGGCGTGTCAAACACCCGCACCTCCACCGTGCCGAACTCCGGCTTGGGCCGGATATCCCAGTAGAAGTCCTTCATGCTGTGGATCACGCCGGTGGCGGTCATCTTGTCGTAGTAGCGCTCAAAGTCCTCCCAGTGCAGCGCAAACGGCGCCCGGCCCGAGAGCGGAAACGCAAACACCGAATTGAGGCGCGCCGAATCAAAGGCCGTGTCCTGCCCCTGCACAAAGGGGCTGGAGGCCGACAGCGCAATAAAGTGCGGGATATAGCGCGAGAGCCGGTGCAGCATCATCAAGGCCGCATCGGCCCCGGGGCAGCCCACATGCACATGCTGGCCAAAGATGGTGAACTGCTTGGTGAGGTAGCCGTAGAGCGCGGTGATCTCCTTGAAGCGCGGCTTGTTGTAGATGCGCTGCTGGTGCCACTGCTGAAACGGGTGCGTGCCGCCGCCGGCCAGCGCAATATTGAGTTTGTCTGCGGCCTTGACCAGCGCGTCGCGCGTGACGCTCAGCTGCTGGTACGCATCCTGGGCGTCGGTGCAGATGCCGGTCGATATCTCGATCATGCTGGTAGTGACCTCGGGCACGATGGAGCCGGGCACCTGCGCGTTTTTCAGCAGGGCCAGCATATCGGGGGCATAGGGCGTCAGGTCATAGTGGTTGGTGTTGACCAGCTGCAGCTCCAGCTCGACACCGAGCGTCAAGGCCTCGGACTGGTGGAAGGCTTCAAGCGTCATGGCGTTTCTCCTTGCTGGTGAGGGCAGACAGGCCGATGCCGCGGTGCGCCTCGCCACTGCGCCACAAAGCGAGCGAGGCCAGCAGCACGCCGATCACCTCGCACAGCACAATCATTGGCAGCGCGATGGACGACACGCTCACTGCCACTTCGGGGTTGATGGATGCCCATTGCGCCACCTGGGCCGAGGCCAGCAGCAAGGCGAGACCTGAGCTGGGCGACTGCGCGCAGGCCACCGGCCACTGGCGCAACCAGCCAATGCCGGTGCCCGCACCCAAGAGCAGCACGCCGCCCATCTTGCCCACCAGTCGCGCCAGGCTGACGGCAGCGACCAGGCTGATCAGCGCCGCGCTGGGTGCAATCTGGCCGGCCATGCTGGCGACCAGCACAAACATCAGCAAGTTGAGCATGGTGTTGCCGGCCATAAAGGCCGAGGGCCAGACCATGGGCTTGGGGCTCAGGTTGCGCAGCATCACCCCGGCCAGCACAAAGCCCAGCGCGGCCGACCCGCCCAGGCGCTCGGCCATCAGGCTGGCTGCCACCAAGACCGCAATCATGTAAAGCGCGGTGGAATCGCTGCGCGAGGATTGCCAGCGCAGCACCGGCCACAGCGCGGCGGTGGTCAGCAGTGCCCACAGCAGGGTCAAACCCAGGCTCCACAGCAGATGGCCCATGCCGGCTGCCGTCAGCACCAGGCCCGATTGGGCATCGGTGCCGGCGACGGGCGACCAGGCCACGGTGACCACGAGGCCCAGCACCAGCGCATACATGCAGCCCAAGGTGGCCATCAGCAAGCTGCGGTCGGTCACGGCGCCGCTGGAGCGCAGATCGGCCGAGATGCGCAGCAGCACCGATGGCGAGGCGGCCATGGCCACCACGCCCACCCCTAGCGACACGGCCCAGCCCATGCCCAGCAGTTGCAAGGTGGCGGTGACCAGCACCAGCGCAGCCAGCGATTCGACCAGGCTTTGCAGCAGCAAAAATGGCTGTCGCACCAGCCATTTGAGCGAGATTTGCGAGGCCGCAATCAGCATGCTGGTGCCCACTGCGGTGTGCAGCAGCACCTGGGTGTTGCCCTGCAGCGGCCAGGGCAGATCGCCAAAGCCCAGCCAGCCAGCGAGCAGGCCCACCACCGTATAGCCCAGCATGCGCGGAAAACCACTGAGTCTGAAAACCATGTGCCCGGCCAGCGCTGCCGCCGCGACCAGCACGCACCAACTCATCAAGGGGCCCACACTGTGTTCAAGCCAGCCGCCAATCTGCGGCAGCGGCATGGAAGATGCTGCTTGGGGTGGCATATCTGCACCCTCCTCCAAAAAAGTGTGTCCAGCGCGCAGGCCGCCTGGCACAAAGCTATAGATGGTCTGGCAGTGCCGCTCTGTGGGGGACCAGCTTTGACAGCCAGTTCAGGACGCGCATTGCGAGACGGGGGATGCAGCCGCACGGTGCCCAGGCACCTTGTTGCAGTTATGCATCAGATCGTTAACCAATCTCAACAACTCTACTGGATGATCTGCCGATTGCCACCACAGCATGCCTGCGCTGGGCACAAAAAGCCTGCAGTCCTACAATGCAGGCCGCCTGAGCTGCTCTTTTTACCAGGCTGGTGCGCCAAGCACCCAGCCCCGCATTGGCGCCCAAGCGTGCTATTTGGAACGTAGCATGCGGTGGGTACAAAAGATGCCAGCATTCCATCGGTCAGCTGCACTGGCAAGCCCGGTGCCTGCACCTGCCCCAGCACCGCCAGGCCGTGCGCACCTATATCCGACTGCGCCGTGATGCCACCGGCCGCTCGCCCCAACCAGTTGCAGCCGTAACCGTATGATCGCGGCTCTGATGCGGCCAGCCACAAGCTCCCAGCGCCTGCCCGCTACCCACCGGTAGCGCCGCGTTCACCGCCCTTTTGCTGCCCCGGACCGCTATCCCCTGCCCGGCCAGCACCGCCG
The DNA here is from genome assembly GCF_037479395.1 of Comamonas sp. MYb21. Taxonomy (NCBI): domain Bacteria; kingdom Pseudomonadati; phylum Pseudomonadota; class Betaproteobacteria; order Burkholderiales; family Comamonadaceae; genus Comamonas; species Comamonas sp. MYb21. Next base: position 264,775 of record NZ_JBBGZC010000004.1, read on the forward strand.
CGGCCACGCATCAACCACTCCCTGCTTTTTGGCCCCTGTGCAACCGGCTTTGTCCCTCTGCGCAGTCTGGGGCCCGTTTTTGGTCTGGATATTTCCGTGCTTGCCTTGTTGACCCGTCTTTTCCCCGTCTGGGCGGCTGTGATGGCGTTGATCGCCTACAGCGCGCCTTCGGCTTTCCTGGGCTTCAAGCCCCACATCGCCCAGCTGCTGATGCTGATCATGTTTGCGATGGGCGTGACCCTGCGCGTGGCCGATTTCAGCCGCGTGCTGCAGCGCCCTGCCCCGATTGCAGCCGGCCTCTTCTTGCACTACCTCATCATGCCCCTGGCCGCCTGGTTGATTGCCAAGGCGCTGAACATGCCGCCCGAGCTGACGGCGGGCATGGTGCTGGTGGGCAGCGTCGCCAGCGGTACCTCGTCGAATGTGATGATTTTTCTGTCCAAGGGCGATGTGGCGCTGTCGGTCACGATCAGTGCGCTGTCGACCCTGGTGGGGATTGTGGCCACGCCGCTGCTCGCGCGCCTCTACATCTCGGCGTCGATCGATGTGCCGGTCAGCGCCCTCCTGATGGAGATTGCGCAGATCGTGCTGCTGCCCATTGGCCTGGGCCTGCTGCTGAACCATTTCTGGCATGTGCAGATCAAGCGCGTCGAGCGCCTGCTGCCGTTGGTGTCGATGGTGGCGATCTTATTGGTGCTGTCCACCGTGGTGGCCTTGAGCCGTGACCGCATTGCCACCGTCGGCGGCGTCGTGGTGGCGGGCGTCATTGCGCACAACCTGATCGGCTACCTGGGTGGCTACTGGGGTGGTCGCCTGCTGGGCTTTGACAAATCGGTCTGCCGCACCCTGGCGATTGAGGTGGGCATGCAGAACTCGGGCCTGGCAGCTAGCCTGGGCGCCAAGTTCTTCAGCCCCATGGCCGCGCTGCCGGGTGCCATTTTCTCGGTCTGGCACAACATATCGGGCTCGCTGCTGGCCGGTTACTGGTCCAGCCGCCCCACGGGCACGGCCAATGACCATGTGCGCCGAGAAGACGTCTCGCTGCACTGATCTTGCAGATCCGCAGGCCTGATCAGGCGCGCTCAGCGGCTGGCTGCGCCGCCAGCATCAGCCCGGTGCGGCTGCGCGCACCTGTGACCAGGCCGCTGATCAGCTGCGTCTCGGGCAGGTTCTTCCAGTAGCGGCGCGGCATCTCGCGCAGCATGGCCTGCTCCTTGAGGCGCGCCGGGTTGAAGGTCGATTGGTAATAGGCCAACCACAGCGCTTCGCCCGCATCGGGGCCCGGTGCCTGGGCTTGCGTGGCGCCAGGCCCCCATTGCAGGCATTCCTGGTCCCAGAGCACGCTGCAGTCCGGCGTCAGAATCGCCCAGCGCATATTGCTAAAGCGCTCCCTGAAAAAGCCCGAGGCGGCGCGCACGATGTGGTGCTCGGGCTCGAACCAGGCCACATGCAGCGGCGCGCCCTTCTCGTCCTGCGCGGGCCGAAAGCGAACAAAGGCATGCATCTTGTGGATCTCGCGCCCCACCGCACGGGCCAGGCGCTCAATCTCGCGCCAATCGGCATCCAGCGCATCGCCCGCCAGGCTGGGCATGGCCTGCAGCCGCCACAGCCAGCGGTAGCACAGCATAAAGCGTCCCGGGTTGCGGTGGCAGCAGGCATGGCGCAGCACGGCCAGCTGGGGTTTGCGGATATGCACCGGCTGGCCGGGTGCGATGGCCAAACGGTCCAGCGCATCGGGGGTGATAACGCGGGCTGGGGCATCGGTACTAGCATCGGCAGCAGTATGGGCTGCCCCAGCATCGGCTGCCGCAGCATCGGCTGCCGCAGCATGGGCTGCCCCAGCATCCGCAAACAAATCACCATCCTCGGCCTGGGTGGCCAACGTATCCGACCAGCGCCAGTGCACCAGCTCGGGCGCTGCGCCCAGGGCCAGCAATACCCGCGCCGCTTGGCGGAAGCCGGCAAAGTCATCCGGTGCGTCCAACATCACCGTCAAGCTGTCGTTCTCTGCCTGCATGCCTGGCCTCCTCAAAACAGGGCTATCTGCGCCGCAGCCGCCAACTGCATGCCGCTGTGCCTGCGCTGCACGGCGCCCTGCCCCATCTGGGCCAGCAGCTGTTGGCGCAAGCTCGGGCTGTCGAGCATGGCCAGCGGCGGGTGGTAGTCGTCGAGCTCGACAAAAGGCAGCACCTTGCTGGTGGCCACACGCAGCTGCTGCAGATCGGCCAGCCGCAGCCGGCGCACCCGGCGGGCGGCCAGCAGACGTTCGACACTGCCGACGCCCAAGCCCGGCACCCGCAGCAGCCAGGACTTGGCCGCACGGTTCAAATCCACGGGGAAATGCTGGCGCTGCGACAGCGCCCAGGCGAGCTTGGGGTCTAGCTCCAGATCGAGCATGCCGCCGGCCGCTGGTGCGGTAATTTCTGCCGGGCTAAAGCCGTAGAAGCGCATCAGCCAATCGGCCTGGTAGAGCCGGTGCTCGCGGATCAGTGGCGGTGCCTGCAGTGGCAGATCGGACGAGGCATCGGGGATGGGGCTGAAGGCCGAGTAGTAGACCCGGCGCAGGCGCTGGCCGGTGTAGAGCGCGCTGCTGGTGAGCAAGATGGTCGCATCATTGGCGCTGTCGGCGCCGACAATCATCTGCGTGCTTTGGCCCGCCGGCGCATAGCTGGGCGCAGCCGCGCGGGCCGCCTGGCGCTGGCGGGGCAGCGATACCAGCTTGCTGCCCTGCTGGTCTTGCGTCTGCTGCCGAGCGACCTCGATATGTTCTGCCACCTGGTGCATGGCCGAGGCAATGCCAACGGCATCCTTCTCGGGCGCCAATTGCTGCAGGCCCTGCTGCGTGGGCAGCTCGATATTGATGCTGAGCCGGTCCGCATAGCGGCCCGCCATGGCCAGCAACTCAGGGGCAGCATCCGGAATCGTCTTGAGGTGGATATAGCCGCGAAAATCATGGTCCTCGCGCAGGCTGCGGGCCACCTCCACCAGCTGCTCCATCGTGTAGTCCGACGACTGGATGATGCCGCTCGACAAAAACAGGCCCTCTATACAGTTGCGGCGGTAAAAGTCCAGGGTTAGCGCCACCACCTCGGCCGCGCTAAAGCGGGCGCGTTGCACATTGGAGCTTTTGCGGTTGATGCAGTAGCGGCAGTCGTAGATGCAGAAGTTCGTCAGCAGAATCTTGAGCAGCGAGACGCAGCGGCCATCGGGCGTATAGCTGTGGCAGATGCCCATGCCCTCAGTCGAGCCCATCCCCTTGCCGCCCAGGGAGTTGCGGGGCTTGCTGCCGCTCGATGCGCAGCTGGCATCGTATTTGGCGGCATCGGCCAGGATCTGAAGTTTGGCGAGGGTTTGCATAGATACTGTGTATATATACAGTATTCTAGCAAAACCCCCACAGCTTCGCCAGTGCGGGCGCGATCCCGCTTGGGGAAGCGCCCCTCTGGGACGTCTGGAGGCGTGGGCCGGTTAAAGGTAGATTCTTGCAAATACTGTATATAAATACAGTTATCTCCAAAACCAATACCGTCTCAGCGCCATTTGGCCATCAACGCTGGATCAAGCCTGCGGCCCCAGCTTGGCCAGCACGGCCTTTTCCTTGACGGTGGACTCGGCGGCAAACTTCTTGTAATCGGCGCTGTTCATGTAGATCGGCAGCATCTCAAAGCGCTGCAGCATGGCCTGGTAGCTTTCCATCTCCATCGCTTGCTTGAAGGCTTTGTGCAAGGCGGCTTGCACATCAGCCGGCATGCCCTTGGGGCCCACCAGGCCAAAGGGCGAGTACTGCGTGGTTGGCAGGCCCAGCTCGATCAAGGTGGGGGTGTTGGGCAAGGTGGGCAGGCGCTTTTCGGTCCAGACGTTCAAGGCGACCATGCGACCCTGGTCCACATAGGGGATGACGGCGCTGGTGTCTGCCGCGACCATCACCTCGCCCGCCATCGTGGCGCGCATCAGCTCGGACGAGCCCTTGTAGGGCACATGCACAACATCCAGGCCCAGCTGCTGCGCAATGATGGCCGAGGTGACATGGGGGGAGGTGTAGGTGCCGGTATTGCCCAAGGTCAGCTTGCCCGGGTTGGCCTTGGCCCAGGCCACCACATCCTGCCAGCTCTTGAGGCCGGACTGGGTGCTGGCCACCATGCAGAACGCATAGCCGGTGACATTGATGATGTAGCTCAGGTCTTCGACCGGGTTCCATTTGAGGCCGGTGGTAAAGGGCAGGCGCATCACGCTCATCGGCAGCTGGGCGATGGTGTAGCCATCCGCTGCCGTGTTCTGCAGCTGGGTTGCGGGCAGCGAGCCAGCAGCGCCAGGGCGGTTCTCCACCACAATCGGCTGGCCCAGCACCTTGGCGGCGTTCTCGGCCAGTTGGCGCATCGTCAGATCGGTCGGCCCACCGGCCGGAAAAGCCACTACCAGCTTGATCGCCCGGGTGGGAAAGGTCTTGCTGGCATGGGCCAGCGATGCGCCCGCCCCCATCCATGCACCGGCTGCCGTGGCAGCCCCCGCTTGCAGCATGCTTCTGCGCGTCAACACCATATCTTTGTCTCCATTTCGGTCTATAGGCGACAAAGAGTGTAGAAAAGCGCCGCCAGGCGCCGCGACGCCTGGGCGACATGGTCGGTGGCGCGTAAGGACTCTGGCTGCGATCCCCGTTGGTGGCCCTATTCCACCGTCGCGCCCGACTGCTTGACCGCCTTGCCCCATTCGACAATTTCGCTGGCCACAAAGCGGTCCATCTCCGGGCCGCTGGTCGGTGCAGGCTCGGAGCCCCGGTCGCGGATGAACTTCTGCATCTCGGGGCTGCTGAGGATGGCCACCGTCTCTTGGTTCAGCTTGTCGACAATGGCTTTGGGCGTGCCCTTGGGAGCCATCAGGCCCAGCCAGCCCACGGCCTCAAAGCCCTTGAACTCCGGCAGGCCCGATTCAGCAATCGTGGGCACCTGGGGCAGCTGGCTGGAGCGTGTGGCAGACGTCACGCCCAGCGGCACGGCCTTGCCGGCCTGGATATTGGCCAATGCGGCGGTGACCGAATCGACCATCAGCGGCACCTGGTTGCCCAGAAAATCCGCCTGGGCCGGGCCGCTGCCTTTGTAGGGAATATGTTCGATCTGCAGCGCCGCGCGGGCCTTGACCATCTCCGCGCTCAAATGCTGGGTGCCGCCAATGCCGGCGCTGGCATAGCTCAGCTTGCCCGGCTCTGCGCGGGCCTTGGCGACCAGGTCGTTCATGCTTTTGATGCCACTGGCCGGGTTGGCCAGAAAGACCAGGGGCACCTTGGCGATCAAGCTGATGCCGACCAGGTCCACTCGGGGATCGAAGTTCACCTTTTTGTACAGGGTCTGGTTCACCGCCATCGCGCTGCCCGCGACCAGCAAGGTGTAGCCGTCGGCCGCGCTGCGCGCCACCTGCTCGGAGCCGATATTGCTGCCCGCGCCGGCTTTGTTCTCTACCACCAGCGGCTGGCCGAGCTTCTGCCCCAGCTTGTCGGCCAGCGCTCGGGCAAAGATATCGGTGGCCTGGCCGGGCGGAAACGGCACGATCAGCTTGATGGGCTTGTCCGGATAGGCGGCAAGGGCCGGGCTGGCTGCAACGGCCAAACTAGCGGCCATCGCCAATGCGGCAGCAGAAGTGAGCGCGTGGGGGGTCATGGGGTGGGTCTCCTGATGGGCTGCAGCGGCATTGGCGAGAAGTGCCGACGCGCTGCGCGAGCTTTGTTTAGCCGGGATCTTCGCCCATCCAGAGGCGAATGGGCAGCCTGGACTGTCTCCAAGACAACTGCCAGTGGCTCTGCCAGAAGTGACATCATTGATCAGTTCTGATCAAAGCACTGCCCGGGCGGCTATCATCGGCGCTGCTATTTTTACCCCCGCATGCCATGTTTTTCGGAATCAGCCACCTTGTCCTTCCCTGCAGCGATCTGGAAAAGGCCACGCATCTCTGGCGCGATGTGATCGGCTTTGCCGCTGCGCGCAGCGGCGAGGGCTATGTGGATATCGACACCGGCAGCGCCCTGCTGCGGCTGCTGCAGGTGCCCAAGGTGGAGTCGCAGACAAGCCTGCGCCTGCAGGTGGCCGATGTGGCCCAGGCCTACCAAGCCCTGTTGGCGGCAGGCAGCAGCTCTCGCTATGCGCCGATGCGCACCCCCGAGCTGGAAGAAATGGCCTGTGTGAGCGATGCCGATGGCCATGCCATCGTGCTCTGGCGCGCCTTGACCGAAGACGAATGGGGCTTTGTGCCCGAGCTGCCCAAGCAAGGCGAATGGACCGCCGATGCCGAGGACCTGCTGCAACGCCTGCTCGCCCATGTGCCGGCGTTCTTTCGCATGCTGGCCCGGCGCAAGACCACCCGCGTCATCGAGCAACTGGCGCAAGAGGCGCGCAGCCCCGTCACCCGCGATTGGGTCATCAAAGGCTATATCACCGCATCGGCCAAGGTCACACGCTTTCGCCTGGTGGAGCCGCTGCGCGCTGAAGGTATCGACCTGGATGACTACCGGGCGGAGTTTGACTACGAATGAGGGCTAGGCTGCGCCTTGCTTGCGATACGCATGGGCGCCTGGCACTCAGTTCAAGCTGCACTCAGTCGTTGGACGGTCTCAGCGCAGCGCTGCTCGATCAAACTGCACACCAGCTCGACAACTGCATGCCGGGAAAAACCATGCTGTGGGGCGCTCTGTAGTTGCCGCGCCGCAGCAGGCAGGCTTTGCGCAAGCGCGAGGATGCGCTTTTTGGTCGCAGCCTTGGCCAAGCCCGCGTCCTCTGCGAATTGCTCCCAATGGCGGCTGCGCAGCTCACCAAATCGGTACTTGCCACCCAACTTCATGGCCATCTTGTCCGTCAGCGCGGGGTAAACCGCTGTCGACAACAGATCGTACAAAGGTGCGAGCACGGTGGCATTGCGCCCCGCCTGTTGGCCATAGAGCAGCGAAAAGTTCTTGGCATGCGCATCATGGTTGCCGATCAGCGCATTGAAAATGACAGCGTCCAGCATGCGCAGCACCTGTGGGGCATTCGGTCGCGTCACCCCACGCAACAGCCCAAAGCACTGGGCCAGATCCGGGCCGCCTTCGTTTTGGTACTTCAACTCAGGCACGACGCCCAGTGCCTGGCAAAAGTCTTCCTGGTGCAGACGAACACGCTGCCCACTTTCCTCGGTTTTGCGGTCATAACGTTCTACAAGCAGAAAGCGATGTCCCAAAACGCTATGGATGCGTGTCTGCGCTGGCCGCAGCCCCATCGCCTGAGCCAGCAGCATGCAAAAGCCTTCATTGGCGACGCTGTTCTCAACCGCATGGATGGCAGGTTTCAAGATATGGCTGCTCGGCGTGCCGTTACGTGGCAGACCGATGCGTGGTTGCGCTTGGTGCATATCATCCACCACCACCGGAAGCTTGTCCTGCGCCCCTGCCAGTGACAGCCGCAGCCCATCCGCACCCGCCAACATGGGACGGCGTGGCAACTCTTCCAAGATGGCCGCAAGCTGGTTGTCGGTCTGCCAGTCCACATCATCCCCGCCAACAGTCAAGGGCAATTCCTGGCCAGGGTCCAGAAAGCTGACCGCGCCCGCGCACTCGCCGCCGATGTGGTCGAGCAAAGCGAAGTCGTTTTGCCTGGAGATATGAAAATGCTGCGCAATCAGGCGACGCATCTGCCCTTCTGGCAGCAAGCCGGCAAAGAAAGGCCGTGATTCGATGTCATCAAAGGCTGCATCTCGCAAGGGCAGTGACTGCGACAGAGCGATGGCATCCGGCTGTGCCAACCAAGTTGGAGCGTAGGTGAAGCACAGTCTGCCATGGCGCAGCGACAGCTCGCCTGCCAATTGCCCCAGCAGCCAGACATTCAGCTCATGGGCCACGGTGGCCTCCTTGGCTGATGGCATGTACCTGTCGGCGCTGGTCATCACTACCACCCTCTGGCAAGCCCGAGAGCTGCAACTGGCCGCCTAGCGCGTCGACCACACGGAGCACATTTTCAAGACGCACTGTTGGCTTGCCAGACTCCAAGTCAACAATGAACCGCGTGCCTACTCCCGCAGCCAGCGCCAATGCTTGCTGGGTAAGCCCCAGCTGCTTGCGCGCCAGGCGCAGCGCAGTGGCCAGTTGTTCTGCATTTTGGATAGAGTACATGCCGTATTGGCTTAAAAATTCCCGATCGGGAAATTATCACCCTTTTGCGGCCAAAAATCCAGCTTTATTCCTGATCGGGAATATTTAAGACCTCAAGAACCCAAAATACCGCCAAAAAACCCGATCGGGATTTTTTGCTTCAGCCCGTCTGACGAATATCCCCAACATCGGCAGGAACCAAAGACCCGAATGGGTACCAGCGTGGCTAAGTCGTGCATTCAAAATGTCAACTTAAAAATAACTTCAACTTGCTGTTTTTATTAAGAAATTTCAACAAATTTCTGCAGCTATTGCCAACTTAACTGCCAACTTCCAGGCATCTTCAAAAGTAGGCAAGGTTGCCGCTCCCATAAAAAAAGACAGCCCGTAGGCTGTCTTTTGCAGAGTAGATCAAGACCGGCTGGTCTTACTTGCGCGCTGGCGGCACATCGGTGCAGGTGCCATGGGCCACTTCCGCAGCCATGCCAATGCTCTCGCCCAAGGTGGGGTGCGGGTGGATGGTCTTGCCGATGTCCACGGTGTCTGCACCCATCTCGATGGCCAGTGCGATCTCGCCGATCATGTCGCCGGCGTGCGTGCCGACCATGCCGCCGCCGAGGATCTTGCCGTGGCCATGGGCTTCGGGCGAGTCGTCGAACAGCAGCTTGGTAAAGCCTTCGTCGCGGCCATTGGCAATGGCGCGGCCCGAAGCAGCCCAGGGGAACAGGCCCTTCTTGACCTTGATGCCTTGGGCCTTGGCCTGGTCTTCGGTGAGACCCACCCATGCCACTTCGGGATCGGTGTAGGCCACCGATGGGATCACGCGGGCATTGAAAGCGGCAGCGGCCAGCTCCTTGTTGCCTTGCAGCTCACCAGCGATCACTTCAGCGGCCACATGCGCTTCGTGCACGGCCTTGTGTGCCAGCATGGGCTGGCCCACGATGTCGCCGATCGCGAAGATGTTGGGCACATTGGTGCGCATCTGGATATCGACATTGATAAAGCCACGGTCCGTCACGGACACGCCTGCAGCCTCTGCGCCGATCTTCTTGCCATTGGGCGTGCGGCCCACGGCTTGCAGCACCAGGTCGTAGACCTGGGGTTCGGGCACGGTCACGCCGTCCTTGGCAGGCTCGAACGAGACCTTGATGCCTTCGGGCGTCGCTTCGGCAGCCACGGTCTTGGTGTTGACCATGATGTTGTCAAAGCGCGGCGCGTTCATCTTTTGCCAGACCTTGACCAGATCGCGGTCAGCGCCTTGCATCAGGCCATCCATCATCTCGACCACATCCAGGCGTGCGCCCAGCGTGCTGTAGACGGTGCCCATTTCCAGGCCGATGATGCCGCCGCCCAGGATCAGCATGCGCTTGGGCACCGCCTTCAGGTCGAGTGCGCCGGTGGAATCGACCACGCGCTCGTCCTTGGGCATGAAGGGCAGATGCACCGCCTGCGAGCCCGCAGCGATGATGGCCTTCTTGAACTGCACGACCTTCTTGGCGCCGGTCTGGTCCTGGCCGTCGCCCGAGGTTTCCTGCACTTCGATGTGGTTGGCGCTGACGAAATTGCCATAGCCGCGCACGATCGTGACCTTGCGCATCTTGGCCATCTGGCCCAGACCGCCGGTCAGCTTGCCGATGACCTTTTCCTTGTGGGCGCGCAGCTGGTCGATATTGACCTCGGGCGCGGCGAACTTGACGCCGGCGACTTCCAGGTGCTTGACCTCGTCCATCACGGCCGCCACATGCAGCAGTGCCTTCGATGGGATGCAACCCACGTTCAGGCAGACGCCGCCCAGGGTCTTGTAGCGCTCGATGAGCACCACCTTGAGGCCCAGGTCAGCCGCGCGGAAGGCCGCAGAGTAGCCGCCTGGGCCGCCGCCCAGCACGACCACGTCACAGTCTTCATCGACCTGGCCGCTGTAGTTGCTGGCCACCGGTGCCGGCGCTGCAGCTTGCGCTGCCGGAGCAGCCACCGCTGCTGCAGGGGCCGGAGCGGGCGACGAGGCTGCAGGTGCAGCAGCAGCTGCGGGGGCAGCGGCTGCGCCTTCTGCGGCTTCCAGCGACAGAATCACCGAGCCTTCAGCGACCTTGTCACCGATCTTGATCTTGAGCTCCTTGACCACGCCAGCATGGCTCGACGGGATCTCCATCGAGGCCTTGTCCGATTCGACGGTGATCAGCGACTGGTCCTTGGCGACGGTGTCGCCAGGCTGCACCAGCAGCTCGATCACGCCCACTTCAGCGAAATCACCAATGTCGGGGACTTTGATATCTACGATTGCCATAGTGTGCGTCTCCGATTACAGGATGATGCGGCGGTAGTCCGCCAGCACCTGGCCCAGGTAGGCATTGAAGCGAGCGGCCGAGGCGCCATCGATGACGCGGTGGTCGTACGACAGGCTCAGTGGCAGCATCAGACGTGGCACAAACTGTTTGCCGTCCCAGACCGGCTTGATCGCCGATTTGGACAGGCCCAGGATGGCCACTTCGGGGGCATTCACGATAGGCGTGAAGTGCGTGCCACCAATGCCGCCCAGCGACGAGATGGAGATGCAGCCGCCTTGCATGTCGGCCGCGCCCAGCTTGCCGTCGCGTGCCTTCTTGGCCAGCTCGCCCATTTCTGCGCTGATCTGGATGATGCCCTTCTTGTCGGCATCCTTGAGCACCGGCACCACCAGGCCATTGGGCGTGTCTGCCGCAAAGCCGATGTTGAAGTACTGCTTGTAGACCAGGGTGTCGCCATCGAGGCTGGTGTTGAACTCAGGGAACTTCTTGAGTGCAGAGACCAGGGCCTTGATCACAAAGGCCAGCATGGTGACCTTGACGCCGCTCTTCTCGTTTTCCTTGTTCGTGGAGACGCGGAAGGCTTCGAGCTCGGTGATGTCGGCCTCGTCATTGTTGGTGACGTGCGGGATCATCACCCAGTTGCGGTGCAGGTTGGCGCCCGAGATCTTCTTGATGCGCGAGAGGTCCTTGCGCTCGACAGTGCCGAACTTGCTGAAATCAACCTTGGGCCATGGCAGCAGATCCAGACCTGCGCCAGAGCCGCCACCAGCGGGCGCCTTGGCTGCCTGTGCCTTCGTCTGCACGGCGCCTGCCATCACCTGCTTGGTGAAGGCTTGCACGTCATCGGCGGTGATACGGCCCTTGTTGCCCGAGCCCTTGACCTCGTCCAGCGGCACGCCCAGCTCACGCGCAAACTTGCGCACCGATGGCGATGCATAAGGCATGGCGCCCGAAGGCGGCACGGTGGGGTTGTGGGCCGGAACGGCTGCAGCTGGCGCAGCGGCGGCAGGTGCTGCTGTAGGGGCCGGTGCGCTGGCGGCTGGGGCTGGCGCAGCAGCAGCGGGTGCTTGCGCGGCGGGTGCGGACGCTGGTGCAGCAGCGGCGCTGCCTTCCAGAATGGCGACCAGATCGCCGACATTGATGGTGTCGCCAATCTTGACCTTGAGCTCCTTGACCACGCCAGCGGCGGGCGATGGGATTTCCATCGATGCCTTGTCGGACTCGACGGTGAACAGCGACTGCTCTTCGGTGACGGTATCGCCCACCTTGACCAGCAGCTCGATCACGGCCACGTCCTTGAAGTCACCGATATCGGGGACCTTCACTTCGACCGGGCCCGAGGCCGCAGGCGCTGCAGCTGCAGCAGCCTGGGGTGCAGGCGTAGGAGCAGCCGCAGGAGCGGGTGCCGCAGCGGCGGGGGCTGGTGCCGGCGCTGCAGGCGCGGCAGCAGCGGCATCGGCCGCTTCGAGCTTGATGATGACCGAGCCTTCGGCCACCTTGTCGCCAATCTTGACGACGATTTCCTTGACCACGCCAGCGTGGCTGGACGGAATCTCCATCGAGGCCTTGTCGGACTCAACGGTGATCAGCGACTGGTCCTTGGCGACGGTGTCACCGGGCTTGACGAGCAACTCGATCACGCCCACTTCTGCGAAGTCGCCAATATCGGGGACTTGAATGTCAATCAATGCCATTGTGGTGTCTCCTGGTGCAATTTAGGCGTACAGCGGGTTGATCTTGTCGGCGTTGATGCCGTACTTGGCAATCGCATCGGCGACCTTTTGCGCGGGCAGCTTGCCGTCTTCGGCCAGCGCCTTCAAGGCGGCAACCACGATGTAGTGGCGGTCGATCTCGAAGTGCTCGCGCAGCTTGCGGCGGAAGTCCGAGCGGCCAAAGCCGTCCGTGCCCAGCACCTTGTAGGTGCGGCCAGCAGGGATGAAGGGACGAATCTGCTCGGCGTAGGACTTCATGTAATCGGTCGAGGCGATCACCGGGCCGGTGCTGTTACCCAGCTCGGCGGTCACAAACGGCACCTTGGCGGTTTCCAGCGGGTGCAGCAGGTTCCAGCGGTCTGCGTCCTGGCCGTCGCGGGTCAGTTCGTTGAACGATGGGCAGCTCCAGACGTCGGCAGTCACGCCCCAGTCGGCAGCCAGCAGCTCTTGCGCAAAGAAGGATTCGCGCAGGATGGTGCCCGAGCCCAGCAGTTGCACGCGCAGGTCACCGGCGCCACCGGCCTTGCACAGGTACATGCCCTTGAGGATCTTTTCCTCGGTGCCGGGCGTGAGGCCTGGCATCGCATAGTTTTCGTTCAGCAGGGTCAGGTAGTAGAAGATGTTTTCCTGGTTCTGCACCATGCGGCGCAGGCCTTCGTGCATGATCACCGCCACTTCGTGCGAGAAGGTCGGGTCGTAGCTGATGCAGTTGGGGATCGTGCCCGCCAGGATGTGGCTGTGGCCGTCTTCGTGCTGCAGACCTTCGCCGTTCAAGGTGGTACGGCCCGAGGTGCCGCCCAGCAAGAAGCCGCGCGCCTGCAGGTCGCCTGCGGCCCAGGCCAGATCGCCAATGCGCTGGAATCCGAACATCGAGTAGTAGATGTAGAACGGAATCATGATGCGGTTGCTATGGCTGTAGCTGGTTGCCGCTGCAATCCAGCTGGACATGCCGCCCGCTTCGTTGATGCCTTCCTGCAGGATCTGACCCTTGGTGTCTTCCTTGTAGTACATCACCTGGTCTTTGTCGACCGGGGTGTACTGCTGGCCATGCGGGTTGTAGATACCGATCTGGCGGAACAGGCCTTCCATACCAAAGGTACGGGCCTCGTCCACCAGGATGGGCACCACGCGGGGGCCGATTTCCTTGTCGCGCAGCAGCTGGGTCAAGAAGCGCACATAGGCCTGCGTGGTCGAGATCTCACGGCCTTCTGGCGTGGCTTCGAGCACGGCCTTGAAGGTGTCCAGCGGAGGCACGGTGAACTGCTCGTCGGCCTTTTCGCGGCGCTTGGGCAGGTAGCCACCCAAGGCCTTGCGGCGCTCGTGCAGGTACTTCATCTCCGGGGTGTCGTCGGCTGGCTTGTAGAAAGGCAGGTCGGCGATCTGGCTGTCGGGGATAGGGATATTGAAACGGTCGCGGAAGGCCTTGATGTCCTCATCGGCCAGCTTCTTGGTCTGGTGAACGTTGTTCTTGCCCTCACCGACCTTGCCCATGCCAAAGCCCTTGACGGTCTTGACCAGCAAGACGGTGGGCTGACCCTGGTGGTTTTGCGCAGCGTGGAAAGCGGCATAGACCTTTTGCGAATCGTGGCCACCGCGCTGCAGGTTCCAGATCTCGTCGTCGCTCATGTGCTCGACCATCTTCAGGGTGCGAGGATCGCGGCCGAAGAAGTTCTTGCGCACATAGGCACCATCGTTGGCCTTGAAAGCCTGGTAGTCGCCGTCGTTGCATTCCATCATGATCTTGCGCAGCGCGCCGTCATGGTCCTTGGCCAGCAAGGCATCCCAGCCCTTGCCCCAGATCAGCTTGATCACGTTCCAGCCGGAACCACGGAACTCGCCTTCGAGTTCCTGGATGATCTTGCCGTTGCCGCGCACCGGGCCGTCCAGGCGCTGCAGGTTGCAGTTGATCACGAAGATCAGGTTGTCGAGGTTTTCACGCGCGGCCAGGCCGATCGCGCCCAAGGATTCGACTTCGTCCATTTCGCCGTCGCCGCAGAACACCCAGACCTTGCGGTTTTCGGTGTTGGCAATGCCGCGGGCGTGCAGGTACTTCAAAAAGCGCGCCTGGTAGATCGCCATGATGGGGCCCAGGCCCATGGACACGGTGGGGAACTGCCAGAAATCGGGCATCAGCTTGGGGTGGGGGTAGCTCGACAGACCCTTGCCATCCACTTCCTGGCGGAAGTTGAGCAGTTGCTCTTCGCTGATACGGCCTTCGAGGTAGGCGCGGGCATAGATGCCGGGCGATACGTGGCCTTGGATGTAGAGGCAGTCACCGCCGTGGTTGTCGCTCTCGGCATGCCAGAAATGGTTGAAGCCGGCACCAAACATGCTGGCCAGCGACGCGAAGGAGCCGATGTGGCCACCCAGGTCGCCACCTTCTGGCGGGTGAATGCGGTTGGCCTTGACCACCATGGCCATGGCGTTCCAGCGCATGTAGGCGCGCAGGCGTTGTTCGATCTCGAGGTTGCCGGGGCTGCGCGCTTCCTGCTCGGTCTCGATGGTGTTGACGTAACCGGTCTTGGCGGAGAAAGGCAGATCAACGCTGTTCTGGCGCGCGTGCTCGAGCAATTGCTCGATCAGCGAGTGGGCGTAATCTGCGCCTTCACGGTCGATCACAGCGGACAGCGCGTCCATCCATTCTCGGGTTTCTTGGTCGTCGGTGCGGGTGGGGCCGTTGACGGCTTTTTGTTCGGATGGTTCGGACATGCTCGCGTCTCCTTCAAGTGATCTGCTATGAATGACTGTGCCAGAGTTTCTCACATTTTTTGAAGATTTCAAATAGCGGTCTTCATTTTCATATTATGGGAAATTGCTGCAAACGCACAATGCATGGGCGCTACAGAAGGACACATCGGGGACAAGATCAGCGATTTGTCCAGCATCAGGGTATGGCCGCCCCGCCCTGGTCTACACTCAGCCACCATGAATTCGACCGAGCGCCCCGCCACCCCGCCCCCGAACAGCCGACCCCGTTTGGTGCAGATGTGGCAGACTTGGTGGCGCGGACTGTCACCTTCGAGACAAGACCGCTATGCGGCCATTGCGCCGTTGGTGGCCGTGGTGATGTTTTTCATCGCCATCGTGGCCGCTTTTTGGTACCTGCGCAGCGAAGAGCTTGAGCGTGAACGCGAGGCCATGCGCCGCGATGTGGAATATGCCCAGCAGCGCATCCGGCTGCGCCTATCGGAGCGCCAGGAGCAGCTGATGCGCCTGGCCCGCGACGTGGGCAACCAGGACGTCGACAAGAACGGCTTCAATGACCGGGCCGACACCTTGATCAGCCAGTACGCCGAGCTGCAGGCGCTGACCTGGATTGATACCGGCCGCCAGGTGCGTGCCACCCAGTTTGGCCCGAGCGTCGCGGCCGAGAACCTGCTCACCCTGGACGAAGTGATCCAGAAAAAGGAGCTGCTCGAGCTCTTTGAGATGGCGCGCGACCTGCAGCAACCGGTCTTCTCGCAGCCTTTGGCCACCAGCGAGACGGCGCCCATGCTGCTGCTGGAGGTGCCCATCAGCCAGAAGGGCCGCTTTGGCGGCGTGCTGCTGGCCGAGTTCTCGATCGACAACCTGCTGCGCTACGGCACACCCACCGAGATCCTGGCCCGCTATGCGGTGACCTTGCAGGACGGCAAGGGCACGACGCTGGCCGGCACACCGCTGACCCCGCGTGTCGCGGCCCAGCGGCTGCTGCCCTGGCGCGCAGCGCCCAATGAATTCGAGATGCCGGTCGCGCCCGTAGGCAACAGTCTGAAGCTGCGTGCCCAGGGCTACCACACCTCGCTCGGCCTGGTCAGCAACGGCCTGTTCTGGCTGGTCTGTGTGCTGAGCTTTATGACCGCCTGGCTGCTGGTGGCGACCTGGCGCCACACCCGCAAGCGCATACGCGCGCAAGAAGCGCTGCAGGGCGAGACCAATTTCCGCCGGGCGATGGAAAACAGTGTGCTCACGGGCATGCGTGCGCTCGATCTGCAAGGCCGTATCTCCTATGTGAACGCCGCCTTTTGCCAGATGACCGGCTGGAGCGAAGAAGAGCTGGTGGGCAAGCTCCCGCCCTACCCTTATTGGCCCGAGGGCGACCAGAGCACCTACCACGACATGCTGATCGACGAGATGAGCGGCAAGGTGTTTCCCGGTGGTTTCCAGATGCGGGTCAAGCGCAAGAACGGCACGATGTTCGAGGCGCGGCTCTATGTCTCGCCGCTGATCGACGGCCACGGCCGCCAGACCGGCTGGATGACCTCGATGACCGACATCACCGAGCCCAACCGCATCCGCGAGCAACTCTCGGCGTCCTATGAGCGCTTCACCATCGTGCTCGAGGCGCTGGACGCCTCGGTGTCGGTCGCGCCGCTGGGCAGTGCCGAGCTGCTGTTTGCCAACAAGCTCTACCGCCAATGGTTTGGCTCGCAAACGGTGGGCCATCTGCAACTGGTGGCCCAGGCCGGTGTGCTGCCCAGCAACAGCAATGCCAGCACCAGCATGGACGACGAAGACGGGCTGATGGGCCTGCCCAGTGACGAGATCACCACTGCCGTCAGCGGCAATGCCGAGATCTATATCGCCGAGCTGGGCAAATGGTTGGAAGTGCGCTCGCGCTACCTCAACTGGGTGGACGGGCGCCTGGCACAGATGGTGATTGCCACTGACATCACGCCACGCCGCCAGGCTGAGGAGCAATCGGCCCGCCAGGCGGAGAAGGCCGCCACCGTGAGCCGCCTGGTGACCATGGGCGAGATGGCGTCCAGCGTGGCGCACGAGCTAAACCAGCCGCTCTCAGCGATCAGCAACTACTGCTCGGGCATGATCACCCGCGTCAAGAACGGGAGCCTGAGCGAAGAAGCGCTGCTCGGGGCCCTGGAGAAAACCGCGCACCAGGCGCAACGCGCCGGCCAGGTGATCCACCGCATCCGCTCCTTTGTCAAACGCAGCGAGCCCAACCGGGCACTGGCCGATGTCAGCGACATCGTCAGCGAAGCGGTGGAGCTGGGCTCGATCGAGCTCAAGCGCCACAATGTGCGGCTTTCGCACCACGTTGCCGCACGCCTGCCCAAGGTCAAGGTCGACAGCATCTTGATCGAGCAGGTGCTCATCAACCTGATGAAGAACGGCGCCGAATCCATTGCCAACGCCGAGCGCCCGGCCCACCAGCGCATGGTGGAACTGCGCGTCGTGCCTCGCAAGATCGACGCCACGGATGTGATAGAGTTTTCCGTTCAAGATACGGGGCGCGGCCTGTCACCTGAAGCACTGGAGCGCCTGTTCCAGGCCTTCTTCTCTACCAAGAGCGAAGGCATGGGAATCGGTCTCAATCTCTGCCGCAGCATTGTCGAATCTCACCATGGCCGGATGCAGGCCGAGAACCTCTACAATGGTCCGGAGGTGACAGGTTGTAATTTCAGCTTTTGGATTCCGGTGGCCAGCCCCGCGGAGTCGGCTGAATAGCCAGCGCTATACCCATACTGATAGAAGGAATTGTGCATGAGCTTGATCCCCAAAAAGGGCACGGTCTACGTAGTCGATGACGATGAGGCGGTGCGTGACTCGCTTCAATGGTTGCTGGAGGGCAAGGATTACCGGGTGCGCTGCTTTGATTCGGCCGAATCCTTCTTGGCACGCTACGATGCCCGCGAGGTCGCCTGCCTGATTGTCGATATCCGCATGGGTGGCATGAGTGGTCTGGAACTGCAGGACCGCCTGATCGAGAACAAGTCGCCGCTGCCCATCGTCTTCATCACCGGCCACGGCGACGTGCCGATGGCCGTGGACACGATGAAAAAAGGCGCCATGGATTTCATCCAGAAGCCTTTTGACGAAGCCCAGCTCGATGCCTTGGTCGAGCGCATGCTCGACCAGGCGCGCGATGCCTTCGCTGGCCACCAGCAAGCGGCCAGCCGCGATGCACTGCTGGCCAAGCTCACCGGACGCGAGTCGCAGGTGCTCGAGCGCATTGTGGCCGGCCGCCTGAACAAGCAGATCGCTGATGACCTGGGCATCAGCATCAAGACCGTCGAGGCGCACCGCGCCAACATCATGGAAAAGCTGGGCGCCAATACCGTCGCTGATCTGCTCAAGATTGCGCTGGGCTCGAATGCAGCGGCCAAGGCAACGTGATAAATTAGCGGCCTTCGCGCCCTAGGGACAACGTTCCAACAACGCTTCTCCAAGCGCAATGCGCCGGTACCGGCTTCGGTACGGCGCATTTTTCAATTCCGCGCGCCATGCTGGGGGCTCGCCCGGCTGCTGGACCACGCGCAACCCTTTTTGGATGACCACATGACTGCTCAATTGATCGATGGCAAGGCCCTCTCCCAGCAACTGCGTGCCGATGTCAAGGCGCGAGCCGACCAGCTCAAGGCCAAGGGCATCGTTCCGGGTCTGGCCGTGATCCTGGTCGGTGACAACCAGGCCAGCCAGGTCTATGTGCGCAACAAGGTCAAGTCCTGCGAAGAGTGCGGCTTCCATTCGGTGCTGGAGAAGTACGACGCAAGCATGACCGAGGCCGAGTTGCTGGCCCGGGTCGAGGCGCTCAACAACGACCCGAGCATCCACGGCATCCTGGTGCAGCTGCCGCTGCCCAAGCACATCGACGACCACAAGGTCATCGAAGCCATCTCGCCCACGAAGGACGTGGACGGCTTCCATGTGGCCAGCGCCGGCGCGCTGATGGTGGGCGAAGTCGGCTTCAAGGCCTGCACGCCCTACGGCTGCATGAAGATGCTCGAATCGATCGGCATGAAGGACCTGCGCGGAAAGCACGCGGTGGTGATCGGCCGCTCGAACATCGTGGGCAAGCCCATGGCGATGATGCTGCTGGCGGCCAACGCCACCGTCACCATCACCCACAGCGGCACGGCCGACCTGGCTGCGATGACGCGCCAGGCCGACATCATTGTGGCAGCGGTGGGCAAGCTCAATGTGCTGACCGCCGACATGGTCAAGCCCGGCGCCGTGGTGATCGATGTGGGGATGAACCGCAATGCCGAAGGCAAGCTCTGCGGCGATGTGGATTTTGAGGGCGTCAAGGAAGTCGCCGGCTACATCACCCCCGTGCCCGGCGGCGTGGGCCCGATGACCATCACCATGCTGATGGTCAATACGCTGGAGTCGGCCGAGCGCGCCTGATCTCCGCAAAATCGCCTCAATTCCGAGGCGATTTATCGCTGCGGTAAAACTATGAAAACGATAGCTGTTGGCATCCGCCTTGCCGGTGCCAGCAGCTTTTTTTTGTGCTTAAATGACAGGCAATGATCTCCGGATCGTGATTACGTTCCAAGTGCCAACATGGCATTGATTGCAGGGCGCCAGGCCCCATATACAGCACCATGACCAATCCATTGCTCGACTTCAGCGGCCTGCCCCGCTTTGACCAGGTCCAACCTGAACATATCGCCCCCGCCATCGACCAGCTTCTGGCCGACAGTGAAGCGGCCCTCAAGACGGTCACGGCGCCCGAGTTCCCGGCGCAATGGAACGAAATCGCCAAGGTGCTCGATGTCAGCACTGAAAAGCTCGGCCGGGCCTGGGGCATGGTCGGCCACCTCAACTCGGTGGCCGACACGCCTGCGCTGCGCGCCGCCTACAACGCCGAGATGCCCAAGGTCACCGCCTTCTGGACGCAGCTGGGCGCCGACGAGGCGCTGTATGCCAAATACAAGGCCATTGACCCGGCCAGCCTGAACAGCGAACAAAAGCAGGCCTGGGACAACGCGATGCGCAACTTTGTGCTCGGCGGCGCCGAGCTGCAAGGCCAGGCGCGGGAGACCTATGCGCAGCTGCAAGAAAAAAGCGCCATCGCCTGCCAGAAGTACAGCGAAAACGCGATGGATGCCACCGACCAGTTTGCCTACTACGCAGAGCTCGATGAGTTGGCTGGCGTGCCGCAGGACGTCATCCAGGCCGCCCGCGCTGCGGCCGAGGCCGAAGGCAAGCCCGGCTACAAGCTGACCTTGAAGATCCCCAGCTACCTGCCGGTGATGCAGTTTGCCAAGAGCAGCTCCTTGCGCGAGAAGCTCTACCGCGCCTACACCACGCGGGCCAGCGAGTTTGGCGATACCAAGCTCGACAACACGCCCTTGATGGTCGAGATTTTGAAGATGCGCGAGCAAGAAGCGCATCTGCTGGGCTACCCCAGCTTTGGCGAGTTGTCGGTGGCGCCCAAGATGGCCCAGTCCTCCGCCCAGGTGCTCGAATTTTTGCAGGAGCTCGCCAGCAAGGCCAAGCCCTATGGCCAAAAGGATGTGCAAGACCTGCGCGACTATGCCCGCACCGAGTTGGGCCTGGACAACCCGCAGGCCTGGGACTGGGGCTACATTGGCGAGCACCTCAAAGAGGCGCGCTACGCCTTCAGCGAGCAGGAGCTCAAGCAGTATTTCCCGGCGCCCAAGGTGCTGGCTGGGCTCTTCCGCATTGTCGAGACCTTGTTTGGTGTGCAGATCAAGGGCGACCTCGCTCCGGTCTGGAACCAGGACGTGGCCTTCTACCGCATCGAGCGCGACGGCGTGCTGGTCGGCCAGTTCTACCTCGATCCGCCTGCCCGCAACGGCAAGCGCGGCGGCGCCTGGATGGACGATGTGCGCACCCGCTGGCTGCGCCCGGACAACGGCGAGCTGCAAACCCCGATCGCGCACCTGGTCTGCAATTTTGCCGCCGGCGTCGATGGCAAGCCACCGCTGCTGACCCATGACGACGTGATCACCCTCTTCCACGAAACCGGCCACGGCCTGCACCATATGCTCACCCAGGTCAACGAGCGTGATGTCTCCGGCATCGGTGGTGTGGAATGGGATGCGGTCGAGCTGCCCAGCCAGTTCATGGAGAACTTCTGCTGGGAATGGGAAGTGCTGCGCCATATGACGGCCCATGTCGACACCGGCGAGCCTCTGCCCCGCGCGCTCTACGACAAGATGATTGCGGCCAAGAACTTCCAATCGGGCATGCAGACCTTGCGCCAGATCGAGTTCTCGCTGTTTGACATGCGCATCCACACCGAGCTGTCGGGCAATGGCATCGATGCAGACGCCATCTATGGCGTGATGCGCGATGTGCGCCGCCAGGTGGCCGTGCTCGACCAGCCAGACTTCAACCGCATGCCCAACACCTTCACCCACATCTTTGCGGGTGGCTATGCAGCCGGTTACTACAGCTACAAATGGGCGGAGGTGCTGTCGGCCGACGCCTTTGCCAGCTTTGAAGAAGCAGCGCAAAAGCGCGGCAGCAGCGATGTGGTGGACCGCGAGGTGGGCCAGCGCTACCTGCATGCGATTTTGGAAGCCGGTGGCAGCCGCCCAGCGATGGAATCGTTCAAGGCCTTCCGGGGCCGAGAGCCCCAGCTCGATGCGCTGCTGCGCCACCAGGGCATGGCCGAGCCGCTGACGGCCTGAGCGGGTCCGTCTGCCGGCCGCCCCCTGCCAGTCACTCCTGCAGTGCCCGGCAGACCGCAGCCCACAGCCTGTTGGGGTACTGCGCAGGCATAATGGCGCTACAACAGCTATAGAGAGGGATAGGCATGAAGACAAAGGCTTTGGGCAGCATGCTCGTCGGCACCGCAATCGCTTGCGCTGCAGGCTGGGCAAGCGCACAAACGGTGTACCGCATTGTGGGCCCCGATGGCCGGGTCACGTTCTCGGACCGCGCGCCCACGTCCGACACACCGAGCCAATCGGTATCGACGGGTGCTGTCACCGAGCCTGCGGGTACCCGGATCAATGACCTGCCGCTGGAAGTCAAACAAGCGGCCACCAAGTACCCGCTGACCTTCTACACCAGCAAGGACTGCGGTGCCTGTGATGTGGCCCGCCGCTACCTGCAGACCCGGGGCGTGCCTTTTGCAGAAAAGACGGTGACCTCCAATGCCGAAATCCAGGCGCTGCGCAAGCTCAACCCCGATGGCACCATTCCCTTCGCCACACTGGGAAGCCAGCATCTGAGTGGCTTTAATGAAAACGACTGGAGCGCTTATCTGGACGCAGCCGGCTACCCAGCCCAGTCCAAGCTGCCCTCCAGCTACCGCCCAGCCCCCGCGCAGCCTTTGATTCCCAAGGTGATTGCCCCGGCCGCTCCTGCTGCCGCGCAACCGGCAGACGGCAGTGCCGAGCCAGCGCCCGGTAACCAGAGCGTCGAGCCCGATCGCGTCACGCCCAGCAACCCGACCGGGATTGTGTTCTAAGCAAACGCCATCCTTACAAAAAATGGCCCGACCCGGCATTCGCTGGATCGGGCCATTGCTTTAAGGCGTGGGGGGCTTGGCGGTTTTAGAACTCCAGCGTTTCCACGCCTTGCTCGGTGCCCAGCAGGCAGACAGCAGCTTTCTGGTGCGCAAATACGCCGACGGTGATGACGCCTGGCCACTGGTTCACTTCCGACTCAAAGGCGGCAGGGTCGGCAATCGCCAGACCGGTGACATCGAGGATGTGCTGGCCGTTGTCGGTGACCAGGGGCTGGCCATCCTTGAGGCGGATGGTCGCATGGCCGCCCTTGGCAGCAAAGCGGCGGGCGATCTGGGCCGCAGCCATGGGGATGACTTCCACCGGCAGCGGGAAAGCGCCCAAGGTCTGCACCTGCTTGGAGGCGTCCGCAATGCAGATAAAGCGGTCGGCGAGCGCCGCCACGATCTTCTCGCGCGTCAAGGCCGCGCCGCCGCCCTTGACCATGAAACCCTGGTGGTCGATTTCATCGGCGCCATCGATATAGACCGCGAGGCGCTCGACCTCGTTGGCATCCAGCACCTGGATGCCCAGCGCGCGCAGGCGCTCGGTGCTGGCCACGGAGCTGGAGACAGCGCCCGGGATCTGGTCCTTGATGGTGGCCAGTGCATCAATGAACTTGTTCACGGTGGAGCCGGTGCCCACGCCTACGATTTCTCCGGCAACCACATACTGCAGGGCTGCGCGGCCAACCTCGGCCTTTAATTCGTCTTGTGTCATGGTAGTGCGATCAGATCAGCGAAAATACAGATAACGCCTTGATTATCCCATCCCATGTCCCTGATCCCCTATTCCCTCTCCCGCGCCGTTCTGTTTGGCATGCAGCCCGAAGCTGCCCACGACTTCACGATGGACATGCTGGCCAAGGGCCAGAACACGCCGCTGGCCTGCGCCTGGCGCCAAAGCCGGGTGAGCGACCCCATCACCTTGGCGGGGCTGCAGTTCCCCAACCGGGTGGGCATGGCAGCGGGCCTGGACAAGAACGCCCGTGCCATCGATGGCCTGGGCGCCATGGGCTTCGGCTTTGTCGAGGTGGGCACGGTCACGCCGCTGGCGCAGCCCGGCAACCCCAAGCCGCGCATGTTCCGCATCCCTGAGCGCGACGCGCTGATCAACCGCCTGGGCTTCAACAACGAAGGCCTGGCAGCCTTTGTGGCCAATGTGAAAAAGGCGCAGTTTCGCAAGCAGGCATCGCCTTTGCTGCTGGGCCTCAATATTGGCAAGAACGCGGCCACGCCGATCGAAAACGCCACCAGCGACTACCTGCTGTGCCTCGATGCGGTCTACCCCCATGCCGACTACATCACGGTCAACATCAGCTCGCCCAATACCAAGAACCTGCGCGCACTGCAAAGCGATGAGGCGCTCGATGCACTGCTGAGCGCACTGGTGCAGCGCCGCGAGCAGCTGGCACGCGAGCATGGCAAGCACAAGCCGGTGTTCTTGAAGATTGCCCCCGATCTGAGCGAAGAGCAGGTCATCGTGATTGCCAACAGCCTCAAAGCCCATGGCATGGATGGCGTGATTGCCACCAATACCACCATCAGCCGCGATGCGGTGCAAGGCCTGCAGCATGCAGAAGAAACCGGTGGCCTCTCGGGCCGGCCGGTGTTCGAGGCCAGCAATGCCGTGGTGCGCCAGTTGCGCGCGGCTCTGGGCCCGCAGTTCCCGATCATTGGTGTGGGCGGCATCCTGAGCGGAGCCGACGCGGTCGAGAAGATCAAGGCCGGCGCCGATGTGGTGCAGATCTACACGGGCCTGATCTACCGGGGCCCCGGCCTCGTCACCGAGATTGCGCAGGCGCTGAAAGCGCAAGGCGGCCGGCGCTGATCCCGTCATCGCAACCCGCACCAGGCCAGCATGCGCTGGCCTTTTTTGTGCTCACCTGCTGCGCCGATGCGTCCGAGCGTCTCGCTCAAGCCGCAGTTTTCAAGCTCGCCAGGCCCAGCTTGGCCAGCAGCTTGGCGTCGCTATCTGCCTCCGGGTTGCCGGTGACCAGCAGCTTGTCACCATAGAAAATCGAATTGGCGCCCGCCATAAAGCACAGCGTCTGCATCGCCTCGCCCAGTTGCTGGCGGCCGGCGGACAGGCGGATGCGGGCCCGTGGCATCACAATGCGCGCAACTGCAACCACGCGCACAAAATCCAGCGGGTCCACCGGTTCGCTATCGGCCAGCGGCGTGCCGGGCACGCGCACCAGGCTGTTGATGGGCACGGACTCCGGGTAAGGCTGCATATTGGCCAGCTGGGCCAGCAGCGCGGCACGGTCCACCGGCGTCTCGCCCATGCCGACAATACCGCCGCAGCATACGCTGATGCCTGCAGCGCGGACATGGGCCAGCGTATCAAGCCGCTCCTGGTACTGCCGCGTGCTGACCACATCGCGGTAGTAGTCCGGCCCGGTATCCAGGTTGTGGTTGTAGTAATCCAGCCCAGCATCGCGCAGCGCCTGCGCCTGGTGGGGTGCCAACATGCCCAAGGTTGCGCAGCTCTCCAGGCCCAGCGCCTTCACCGCCGCGATCATCGCGCTGACCTGGGCGATATCCCTGTCCTTGGGTGCACGCCAGGCTGCACCCATGCAAAAGCGGCTGGCACCCGCCGCCTTGGCCGCTTGCGCCGCGCGCACCACCTCCGCCACATCCATCAGCTTGTCGGCCTTGACCCCCGTGTCATAGGCCGCTGACTGCGGACAATAACCGCAGTTTTCCGGGCATCCCCCTGTTTTGACGGAAAGCAAGGTGGCCAGCTCGATATCACCGGCTGGCCAGTGCGCATGGTGGACCGTTTGCGCGTGGAACATCAAGGCCATAAAGGGCATCTCCAACAGGGCTTGCACTTGAGCCACCGGCCAGGGCTCTTTGGCTGCCGGCTGGGTTGCGGCAGCTCTGGGATGCCAATGCACCGCTGACAGGGCGGCATCCGGGGTATGGGGGCTGGACATGGGAAATCTCCTCAATCGCTACCCGTTGCGGTATGCCTGGGTATGGCAGTTATTGTGTCCATTACCAGGCCGCATCGGCCCCTTGCGTCACCGGCTCTTCCGGCCCTGCCTGGCAGTTTTGCTACGCCGTCAATTTAAGGCGCTGTTGCAGGTGCATTGCAGGCATGAAGAAGACAGATTGCTGCAATGTCTGCCAATATGCAGCCAACCACCTGCTTTATGCATTGACTGGAAGGCTCCGCCGCGGTAACAAGGCATGCAGATAGCTGCAGATAAGGTGCCAGGAACGCGGGCAGATGCCCATCTGGGCCATGGCCGTCCAGCTTTGGCCCCGCTCGCCAAATACCACTGGCAGAATTTGGGAGTTTATTGACACAGGCGCCGTGTTTTAGTCCCAGTGCCTTTAAGGGTCTTTGCAAAAATCGTGCATAAAAAAGCCGCAACGGCGTGCGGCGGTTGTGGGGCTCAGCGCAGTGTCTCAGGCAGCCGCACCTTCTGGTGCCGCTGGCAGCTCTTCAAAGAACACCAGGTGGTTGCCAAAGGGATCGGCAATGCGCATCTCCAGCATGCCCCAGGGCATGCGCTCCAGCCCGGGCTTGGCATGGCGGTAGTTTTTGGCCAGCAAGCTTTGCTGGAAGGCCTGCAGCTGCGGCCAGGCAATGCGCACCGTACTGCCGGGGCAGGCATCACCATGGTGTTCGCTCAGATGCAGCAAGCAGGCCAGGCCCGCAGCGCTGCGCAGGCTCAGCTGCTGGTAGAGCGGAAAGTCGTCACCAAAGCGGTGGGTCCAGTCCTGTGCAAAGCCCAGAAACTCCTGGTAGAACTCTGCAGCCCGCTGGGCGTCGAAGCTGCGCAGCACCGGGATGACACAGGCTTGAAAAGTGGGGGTATCCGCCATGCTGAAGACCGCCTCAACCCAGCGCCGCAATCACATCGGCGGGTGCCTGCACCAGCTCGATCAGCACGCCCTCGCCGGCGATGGGGAACTCGTCATTGCTCT
Source organism: Comamonas sp. MYb21 (assembly GCF_037479395.1). Lineage (NCBI taxonomy): Bacteria > Pseudomonadati > Pseudomonadota > Betaproteobacteria > Burkholderiales > Comamonadaceae > Comamonas > Comamonas sp. MYb21. The sequence continues at coordinate 291,025 of NZ_JBBGZC010000004.1, forward strand.
TGGGATGCAAAAAGCAGATGTCATGGCCTGCAGCGCCGGGACGAATGCCGCCTGGCGCAAAACGCACGCCCTGGGCGGTGAGCCATGCCACGGCCTGGGGCAGGTCGTCGATCCACAGACCAATGTGGTTGAGGGGCGTGGCGTGTACGGCAGGCTTTTTGTCGATGTCCAGCGGCTGCATGATGTCTACTTCGACGGCGAAGGCCCCTTGGCCCATCGCCAGGATATCCTCATCGACATTCTCGCGCTCGCTGCGAAAGCTGCCCGTTTGTGCCAGGCCCAGCATGTCGACCCAGAGTTTTTTCATGCGCTCCTTATCGGTACCGCCTATCGCTACTTGCTGGATTCCCAAAACCTTGAACGGACGCTGTGCTGACATGCTGTGTGGCTCCTTGTATAGATGGTGAGGCTTGTGCCGCAGCAGCCATTGTGCCAAGGCTTGGCCGCCATCGCGGTAGAGCGTGCGACGCAAAGAATGCCATGATGGTGCTTGCGCATCTCTGCGAAATGGTCAACATTGCTTACATATTGCCGTCTCCCCCACCCGTGAAAAATTCCCCGTATTTACCCCAAATAACTACAGTTTAAAGGACTCAATCATCAAATAGCATATTACTATGCTTGAATGATTTTTTTGGGACCGTCTTTGTCTCACCGTCCTCGCACCGCGCCCACCATGTTTGCTGACCTGCCCTGCCCGCCCTCCAGATCGCGTCTCCAGCCGGAAGCGGGGTTGGCCTATCTCGGATCCCTAGCGGGGCAGCCATGCCGCGTCTGACTCCGCCGATGCCGACAACGGTGCATAGCGACGCCAAGCCTGTGCGAGGCTATGCCCTGCCCAAGGGCAAGCGCAGCTTGCTGCTGAGCATCTGGCCCTTTGTGGCGTTGGCGATCGTGCAGACCGTGCTGGCCATTTCCAGCCTGCATATTCTGGGGGCGATGCGGGCATTCAGCTCTGGCGAGAGCCAGTGGAGCAAGGGCCAGAAAGATGCTACCTATGCCTTGGCACGCTATGCGGTGAGCGGTGACCCTGCCGCCTATGAGCAGTTCCACCAAGGCCTGCATATCCCCATGAGCGACATGCAGGCGCGCCTGATGCTCGAAGATCGTGGCTATGCGGCCAGGCCCCAGGCGGCCCTGCTGCTGCTGCAAGGCCACAATGAGCCCGAAGAGATCAATGCCCTGATCTGGCTGACGGTGTATTTCAAGCACACCGCATCCATCGGCCAGTTGCTGGGCCGCTGGCAAGACGCCGATGAGCCTTTGCAGGAGCTGCAGAATCTGGCGGGCGATATCTATGCCAGCATGCAGTTAGCTCCCCCTACCCCAGAGCAAAAGCAAAGCTGGCTGGCCCAGATCAATGCACTGCAGATACAGCTGTCCGAGGCCGAGCGGGCCTTCAACAAGGTGTTGGGCGATACATCGCGGGCCATGAACAAATGGCTGTGGTCCATCAACATCGGCATTGCGCTGGCCATGCTGGGCCTGCTGATGGGCCATACCTGGCGCCTGCAGCGCAAAACAGCCCGCGCCGAAGATGCGCTGGATCTCGTCAGGGAGCGCGCCTCCACCACGCTGGCCGCCATTGGCGAGGCGGTCATCACCACCGATGCAGCCGGGCATGTGATGTACATGAACCGTGCGGCCGAAGAGCTGCTGGGGATGAGCCTGGAGCAACTGGTGACCAGCGAACTGGTGCAGCACATGCATGCACCTCCGGCTGTTATGGCGAACCAAAGAGACGGCGACAGGGGCGCCAGCATTGCGCTGGTGCAAACAGCCATCGCCGATGCCCTGCAAGGGCGCGAGCACCCGCGCGAGACGATTTTCCGGCTCTGTGATGCGCAGCACCATATGCGCGAGGTCAAACTCGCGTTCACGCCGATCGGGGACGACACTGGCACGACCGAAGCAGTCTTTGTGCTGCACGATGTGAGCCAGGAGCAAAGCTATATCCGCGAGCTGGCCTGGCAGGCCACCCATGACCAGCTGACCGGCCTGGTCAACCGCTATGAGTTTGAGCGCCTGCTGGGCGTGTTCCTGGAGCAGACCAAACAGGCTGGGGCAGCGCCGGGCGACCATGCCATCATGTACCTGGACCTGGACCAGTTCAAGGTCATCAACGACACCGCAGGCCACATTGCAGGTGACGCCATGCTGCGCGCGATGAGCGCCATGCTGCAGCGCTGCCTGCGCGCCGGGGACACGCTGGCCCGTGTCGGTGGTGACGAATTTGCCATTTTGCTCAAGCACTGCTCCTTTGATGACGCCAAGCGCATTGCCGAGCAGATCCGCGATGCCGCGCAGAATGTGCGCATCCAGTGGGGTGAGCGCAGTCTGAGTGCGGGCATCAGCATTGGCCTGGTCAAGCTCGCAGCACCCCTGGCGTCGGTCGAGGAAGTGCTGCGCGTAGCTGACATGGCCAGCTACGGCGCCAAGCAGCGCGGCCGCAACAATGTCTATGCCTATGACCCGGGTGTGGACCAGGAAATTGCCCGCTATGTCGGAGAGATGGAATGGGTCGAACGCATCAAGGCAGCGCTGGAAGGTGGGCATTTCTGCCTGTATGCACAAACCATTGAAGCGCTGAGCACCTCCGCAGACGATATCGCAGGGGGCGGCCTGCACATCGAGGTGCAAATACGCATGCGCCTGCCCGACGGCAACATCATCAGTCCCGTGCTGTTCATTCCAGCAGCCGAGCGCTATGGGCTGATGCCGATGGTGGACCGCTGGGTGGTCAAGCAAACCCTGCAGACCCTGGCCCGCCTGCAAAAAGCCGCGCACCGCCCAGCGATCTCCTGCTGCGCAATCAACCTCTCAGGCACCTCGCTGGGTGATGAGCGCCTGCTGGACTTTTTGCAAGAGCAGATTGCCCTTTATGGCGTGGACCCGCGCACGCTGTGCTTTGAGATCACCGAGACTGCTGCCATCACGCATCTGCCCAACGCCATCCGCTTGGTCAAGGCCTTGAAGGCCATTGGGTGCCGCTTCTCGATGGATGACTTTGGCGCTGGCGTCTCGTCCTTTGGTTCGCTCAAGAACCTGCCCGTGGACTTTCTCAAGATCGATGGCGCCATCGTCGCCGACATGCTCAATGAGCCTGCACACCGCGCGATGGTGGACGCCATCAACCACCTGGGCCATGCGCTGGGCATGAAGACCATTGCCGAGTTCGCATCCTCGCCCGAGATTGTCGACACCCTGCGCGGCATGGGCATCGACTACGCGCAGGGCTATGCAGTAGGACGGCCCCAGCCCTTCTCCGACACTACCGAGGCACTGCCCACGGACCGCGAGCACTAGCCGAGGCAGCCCTGGCTGCATTCCGCCCACCGTTGCTGACACGGCAGCACCTGGTCAGTGGCGGACTGCAATGACGTGTTGCAGGCAGTCACGAAATGCGCATTTTGCAGCGAGCGCTGTGCTGCACAGGCCAGCGCTTGGGCACCGCCTTTTGAGGGACAGGCGACGGCCTGTTTCCCCCTTGCGCGGGGGAAGCCTGCGCCGGATTGCGAACAATCTTGATTCGATGGACCAGTATGCGTTTTGCCGCAACTTATGATGTACATTAATATAATTAATTAATTTCTTACTTTTAATCGTGTTAGTCAATCTGAAAGGATGGCCGCGCTGGAGCTTGCGCTGGGCCGGTACCATGGCGCTGTGCTGCGCCTTCGGCTTGGGCCAGGCCGCACCGCTGGCCTATGTGGTCAACCGCGATGACAGCAATGTCTCGGTGGTCGATGTCGCGAGCAAGCGCAGCATCACCACCATCCCCGCCGGCATGGCCATGCCCCAGGAGATTGCCATCAGCCCGGACGGCTGCCTGGCCTATCTCTCTAGCGTCTGGTCCGCCACCATTGCGGTACTCGATCTGAACAAGCAGCAGTTGCTCACAGGCATTGCTTTGAACCATGTCAGCAACGATGTGGTTTTCAGCCCTTCCGGGGCACTGGCCTATGTCGACACCACCACGCCTGGCGGCGGCGCGATTGCCGTCATTGATACCGCCACCCACCAACTCATGCGCATGTTTCCCGTCAGCCCCCAAAACACCCGCGGCATGGCCGTCCATCCCGATGGTTCACGCCTGTATTCGCTCGAACAACACCGCGACCCCGATGTCGGCAAAGTGGCGGTGATCGACCCCAGCAGCGGCACGGTGCTCGAGCGCATCAGCGTCGGCGCCGATGCCAGCGATATCAAGGTACACCCGGCAGGCAACCTGGCCTATGTGGTCAACCGCGCGTCAGACGAAGCCCGTGGCCGTGTCACCGTAATCAATACGCGAACCCACAGCGTCGTCGCCACGGTCGCTGTCGGCCAGCATCCCAGTCGCATCGCCTTCCACCCCGCAGGCACCCAGGCGTATGTCACCAACAGCGGCGACGGCACCGTGTCGGTCATCGACACCGCCAGCCACTCGGTGGCCGCTGTGATCGAGGTGGACCAAACACCCCAGCATGTCGTCTTCCATCCGGCCGGGACGCATGCCTATGTGAGCAATCCGCAGCGCAATAGCCTGTCCATCATCGATACCGCCACCCAGGAAGTGCATGGCGCCGTGACGGTAGGCAGTGCCCCTTGGGGGGTTGCGCTGGCCGCTGGCGCGCACAAGGCTGCCACCAAGCAGGATGCCAGTGGCCTGGAAGCGGGCAGCGTCGTGGCAGGCAAACCCATTCCGATCAGCGGCGTCTGGGCCGGCTTGCTGCTGTTGGTTGCGGGCATTACGGCACTGCACCGCCATGGGCAGAAGCTGATGGGCTAACCCCCCGCTGCCAAAGCCCCTGCTTTGGCCGCCCCGTGGGGCAAGGGTTGTGCAGACCATCGCTCCTGCACGCTGGCCGGTGGCTGCCTCCCCAACCCGCCAAAAACAAAGGCGCCAAGCCTTCGCTTGGCGCCTTTGCGGCGATCTGGGTGCAACAACACCGCAGTCTTAGCGGCTGCCCTTGCGCGCGGGGCCCGTCTTTTTGGCCAAGCCAGGCTTGCCCGCGCCGGCGCGCACACCCGCCCGTGGCGGCAATCCGCTGTGCTGGGTCAGCAGCTGACCGGGCTTGGGCTGCGCACTGCGAAAGCGCACATCGCCCTTGGGCTCTTGCTGCTCCTGCGGGCGGCGCGGTGCCAGCGCTACAGCCTTGCCATCCTTGTTGGTGGTATAGCCCAGGCCACTACCGCTTTTGGAGCTGGTGCTGTTTTTCTTACGCGCGCTTTGGTAGCTGCCATCGACCAGCGGCTGGAAGGTCGGGATCAGGTGCTGCTTGCCATTGCCGATCAGGTCCGAGCGCCCCATGGTCTTGAGCGCTTCGCGCAGCAGCGGCCAGTTGTTGGGGTCGTGGTAGCGCAAGAACGCCTTGTGCAGACGGCGGCGCTTTTCACCGCGAACGATGTCGACGCGCTCCTCGGCCTCGTCGCGCATCTGGCGGCGCACCTTGGTGAGCGTATTGCGGCCGCTGTGGTACATCGCGGTGGCCGTAGCCATCGGGCTGGGGTAGAAGGTCTGCACCTGGTCGGCGCGGAAGCCATTCTTCTTGAGCCAGATCGCCAGGTTCATCATGTCCTCATCGCTGGTGCCCGGGTGGGCGGCAATGAAGTAGGGAATCAGAAACTGCTTCTTGCCCGCCTCTTCGCTGAACTTTTCAAACAGCTGCTTGAAGCGGTCATAGCTGCCAATGCCCGGCTTCATCATCTTGTTCAGCGGCCCGGCCTCGGTGTGCTCGGGGGCGATCTTCAGGTAGCCGCCCACATGGTGCTGTACCAGCTCCTTGATGTACTCGGGCGACTTGACCGCCAGGTCATAGCGCAGGCCCGAGCCGATCAGGATCTTCTTGATGCCAGGGAGCTTGCGCGCGCGGCGGTAGATCTTGATCAGCGGACCGTGGTCGGTGTGCAGGTTCGGGCAGATGCCGGGGAACACGCAGCTGGGCTTGCGGCAGGCCGCCTCGATCTGCGGGCTCTTGCAGCCCAGGCGGTACATATTGGCCGTGGGGCCGCCCAGGTCGGAGATGGTGCCGGTAAAGCCCTTGACCTTGTCGCGGATGTCTTCGAGCTCCTGGATGATGGAATCTTCCGAGCGGCTCTGGATGATGCGGCCTTCGTGCTCGGTGATCGAACAGAAGGTGCAGCCACCAAAGCAGCCGCGCATGATGTTGACCGAGGTGCGGATCATCTCCCAGGCAGGGATCTTGGTCGTGCCTTCATGGCTGCCGCTCTCGTCGGCATAGGCCGGGTGCGGGCTGCGCGCATACGGCAGGCCAAACACCCAGTCCATTTCGGCGGTAGTGAGCGGAATGGGCGGCGGATTCATCCACACATCACGGGCCGTGGCTCCTTCACCATGGGCCTGCACCAGCGCGCGGGCGTTGCCGGGGTTGGTCTCCAGGTGCAGCACGCGGTTGGCATGGGCGTAGAGAATCGGGTCGCTCTTGACCTCTTCAAAACTGGGCAGGCGCAGCACGGTGCGGTCGCGCGCCGGCATCTTGGACTTGTGGCGCAGCGAGAGGTTGGGCACAAACTGCAGCGGCTGCACATTCGACAGCGTGGGCGCGCTGGTGCTGGCAGCGCCTGCTGCCGTGCCACAGGCCGCTGCGGCGGGCGCGGCCGTGGACGCATCAGCGCCCTGCTTTTCCGCATCTTCCTTCGCGCAGCTCTGGCCCTGGGCTTCGGCCTGCTCGCTGGTCGTCATGTAGGGGTTGATATGGGGCTCGACCTCACCGGGCTCGTCGACCGTGGTGGAGTCCACCTCGAACCAGCCCTCTTCCGATGCGCGGCGGAAAAACGAGGTGCCGCGCACATCGGTGATGTTCTCGACCGGCTCACGCGCGGCAATGCGGTGGGCCACTTCGACCAGCGCGCGCTCGGCATTGCCGTAGAGCAGAATGTCGCACTTGCTGTCCACCACAATCGAGCGGCGGACCTTGTCGCTCCAGTAGTCGTAATGCGCAATGCGGCGCAGCGAGCCTTCGATGCCGCCCAGCACAATCGGTACATCCTTGTAGGCTTCGCGGCAGCGCTGGCTGTAGACGATGGCCGCACGGTCCGGGCGCTTGCCACCCACATCGCCTGGCGTGTAGGCGTCGTCGGAGCGGATCTTGCGGTCAGCCGTATAACGGTTGATCATCGAATCCATATTGCCCGCTGTCACGCCCCAGAACAGGTTGGGCTTGCCCAGCGCCTTGAAGGCCTCGGCGCTTTGCCAATCGGGCTGCGCAATGATGCCCACGCGAAAGCCCTGGGCCTCCAGCACACGGCCAATGACGGCCATGCCAAAGCTGGGGTGGTCCACATAGGCGTCACCGGTGACCAGGATGATGTCGCAGCTGTCCCAGCCCAGCTGGTCCATCTCGGCACGGCTCATCGGCAGAAATGGCGCAGCACCAAAGCGCTTGGCCCAGTACGGCTTGTAGCTGGTCAGCGGCTTGGCAGCACGTTCAAAAAAAGAAACATCAATCGGGGCAGACATGGGCAACAACAGTCGTGGAGTAATGCACGCGGGGCTCGGCGCCAGGGTGGCGGGGTCCGATATTCTAAAAAAATAGCCCGTAGCGCGCACTTGTACGGGTATTGATGCTATGTATTTGGAAGCATCTGCGGGGGCAAGGCCCCAGTTCAGACCAGGGCGGTCAAGGCATTGCAGCGCGGCGCCAGGCTTGGATAATCACCGGCCCCTGGCTGGCTAGGGCTATGGCCACCAGCAGAGGGTATTAAAACCGCATTTTTTGCGCTGCATCAAACAGCCCGCCATTGTCGCATGGCTGGGCATGGCACCGCAAATAAAAAAAGGCAGCCTAGGCTGCCTATGGCGCTCATGCGATGCGGGTTCTGTCTGTTAACCGGTACCCCATCCTGGCGCGCTTACTCAGCGCCTTACCACTCACCGCCTTCGCGCACGCGCTGGGCCAGGTCCACATAGCTGCCATCGTCATTGGCACTGGGGGTCGTTGGCAGGGCTGCCAATACTTCAGTCACATAGGCGGGCGTCTCCAAACCTGCACGTCCGAACCCATGGTTGTTCAAGGAATCCAAATTGGTTTGCAGTTGGTGTTGCATGGTCGCTCCCGGGTAATGTGTCAGTCGGTGGTATGAAATGGTTCTTGGAAAAATCGGGGTAGACTCGCGCCTGGCTGCGCCTGAGGTCTCCGCTGCGGCAAGCCACTCCATCACTGGAGCGCTCCCGTCATTGAAACAATGATATGTGTCTAACGCATGACATCTAGGCGACGTTGACGCATGACAGTGTAAGCAAACGTCTTCTCCACGCAACGCATGCCCTACACCCTGGCCCAGCCCGTTCACAGCGAATTGCTCATCAAGAAAAGCCGCTTCATCGGCTGCGTTCAGCCCGTGCAGGATCGCTCACAAGCGCTGGTCATTGTGCAAAGCCTGCGCGAGCAGCACCCCGGTGCCAACCATGTGTGCTGGGCGCTGATGGCGGGCGGGCAGTCAGCCGCGGTCGATGATGGCGAGCCCAGCGGCACTGCTGGCCGCCCGATGCTCGATGTGCTGCGCCACCAGCAGATCGAAGGCGCCTTGGCGACCGTGGTGCGTTATTTTGGCGGCGTCAAGCTGGGCGCCGGCGGTCTGGTGCGGGCCTACACCGACGCCATTGCCCAGGCGATGGTGAAAGCAGAAAAAGTCGAGCGCCAGGCAATGGCCCGCCTGCAATGCCGCCTGCCCTATGCGCTCGAAGGCGGCATGCGGCGCGAGGTTGCCAGCGCCAACGCGCAGTTACTGCAGGTGAGCCACGGCGATGATGTGCTTGCCGAGATCGAGTTGGTCGCCTCGCAGGCGCCTGACTTTGTCGCCAGGATGAATGAGCTCGGCCAGGGCCGCCTGACCTGGATCGACGAGTCCGCTTGAATCCGGGTTGGCGGAGCTAGCACCGCGTGTGCGCTCGCTTCCATGTAAAAGAGTAATTCAATCCTGCTGCCAGGGATGCACACGCTTTTCAGTGCCGTTATCATCAAACGCGACCGGGATGCGCTAACGGGTAGCGCATGGAAATAGCGAGAACAACTATGGCCATTCATTTATGGGATTACGCACCTGACGCGCTGGAAGTATCGATGAGCGAGCTGCTGGTGGCCACGGCCGAAGGCGCCGATGACCTGATCGACCAGAACGTCAAAGAGGTGCTGCACGGCCTGCGCGAGCATCTGAAAATGGACGTGATCTTTGTCTCCGAGATCCGCAATGGCCAGCGCACCTTCAAGCATGTAGACCACAGCGCCGACAAGGCCTTGATCGAGACCGGTGGCGGCTCCTCACTGGAGCAGTCCTTCTGCCAATGCGTGCTCGACGGCCGCCTGCCGCCACTGGTGCATGATGCGGCAGAGCACATCGAGTCGGCCAAACTCCCTGCCACCCCTTTCCGCGTTGGCGCCCACCTGAGCACCCCCATCATCCTCGCCGATGGCCAGATCTACGGCACCCTGTGCTGCTTCAGCACCGAGCCCGATCCGACGCTGCGCGATACCGATCTGCAAAAACTCGCCGTCGTTGCCAAGCACACGGCTCGCCGCATCGATGTGCGCCGCGAGACTGAGCGCGACGCCGAACTGGAGAAATGGAAGCTGCAGCCGCTCGATGAGAAAAAGCAGGCCTGGGCTTTCCCTGGCAAGAAGGGAAACTGAGTCACACAACCTGACTGTAGCCAATGCGGCAGCAGCACAGCGGGTGTTGCGATTTCTATGGATACAATGTCAGCAAACGCGGGTGTCGTTCAGTGGTAGGACTCTTGCTTCCCAAGCAAATAATGTGGGTTCGATTCCCATCACCCGCTCCAGACAAAACAAAACGCGCCTTATGAGGCGCGTTTTTCATGGGTAGCTGCTGTGGCGATCAGTGGGTGTGCAAACCACCATTGACCGAGAACTCGGCACCCGTCGCATAGCCGCCATCTTCCGATGCCAGCCAGGCGATGATTGCCGCGATCTCGGTGGGCTCGCCCAGGCGCTTCATCGGGATGGTGCCAACGATTTTCTCCAGCACATCGGGGCGGATGGCCTTGACCATGTCGGTGCCGATATAGCCGGGGCTCACGGTGTTCACGGTCACGCCCTTGCCGGCCAGCTCCTGGGCCAGGGCCATCGAGAAGCCGTGCATGCCTGCCTTGGCAGCGGAGTAGTTGGTCTGGCCCGCCTGGCCCTTGGCGCCGTTGACCGAGCTGATGTTGACGATGCGGCCCCAGCCCTTTTCCACCATGTCGGCGACGACCTGCTTGGTCACATTGAACATGGAGTTGAGGTTGGTTTCGATCACCGCCTGCCAGTCATCGGGCGTCATCTTGATGAACATGCGGTCGCGGGTAATGCCGGCATTGTTCACCAGCACATCGATGCTGCCGTGCTCCGCCTTGGTCTTGGCAAAGGCTTCGACGGTGGATTCCCAGTTGCCGACATTGCCCACCGAAGCGTGGAACTCATAGCCCAGCGCCTTTTGCTCGCCCAGCCATTTTTGGAAATCGCGCGTGGGCCCGCAGCCCGCAATCACCTTGAATCCATCTTTGTGCAAACGCTGGCAAATGGCCGTCCCAATGCCTCCCATACCGCCGGTTACGTAGGCCACTTTTTGACTCATTCACATCTCCTTGGTTTTGCTTGAAATGCCTGTGCACTACCACTGTAACCAAGAAACGAGGTATGCAAACGCTCGTTTACGCCAAGCGAACAATTTCTTGCAGTAGCCCTTAATTTCGGCGATTTTGACCGGCTATTGCAACAAAAACGCGCCTGATTAACGCGCGGTTTTGATCGTTTTCGCGCCGCATCCTCGCAAACCCTATCACGAAGCAGACAGCCATAGTCAGGTATTTTTATGACAGTCCAATGGCCCTCAATGACGGAACAAGCACCAGCCTTGCCAAGCCCTCAGCCCTGTCTTGCGCGGCGACGGGCGCACATCAAAAAACCGCCCCGAGAGGCGGTTGCGATGCAAGCGATGCGGGGGAAGAACGGCTTAGAGACGCTCGACCGCCAGCGCCACGCCCATGCCGCCGCCAATGCACAGGCCGGCGATGCCGCGCTTGGAGCCACGGCGCTTCATCTCGTGCAGCAGGGTCACCAAGATGCGCGCACCGGATGCGCCGATCGGGTGGCCGATCGCAATGGCGCCGCCGTTCACATTGACCTTGCTGGTGTCCAGACCCAGCTCCTGGTTCACCGCGCAGGCCTGGGCCGCAAAGGCTTCATTGAGCTCGAACAGATCGACCTCCTCGGCCTTCCAGCCGGTCTTGGCCAGCACCTTGCGCACGGCATGCATGGGGCCCATGCCCATGATCTTGGGGTCCAGGCCCACGGTGGCAAAGCCGGCGATGCGTGCCAGTGGCTCGGCACCCAGCTCCTTGGCCTTCTTGCCGCTGGCAATCACCAGCGCGGCAGCGCCATCGTTGAGGCCCGAGGCATTCCCGGCCGTCACCGAGCCGCTCTTGTCAAAAGCGGGCTTCAGGCTCGCCAGCGCTTCGCCATTGGTCTTGCGGTTGATGTACTCATCGGCCTTGAAGGCCACCGGGTCACCCTTGCGCTGCGGGATTTGCACGGTGACGATTTCTTCGTCGAACTTGCCGGCGTCCTGCGCAGCCGCTGCCTTTTGCTGGCTGGCCAGTGCAAAGGCATCCTGCTTGTCACGGTCGATATGGAATTCCTTGGCCACGTTCTCGGCGGTGATGCCCATGTGGTACTGGTTGTACACATCCCAGAGGCCGTCGACGATCATCGTGTCGGTCATCTTCCAGTCGCCCATGCGCTGGCCGTCGCGCGAGCCGTTGAGCACGTGGGGCGAGAGGCTCATGTTTTCCTGGCCACCGGCCACGACAATCTCTGCATCGCCTTGGCCAACCGCCTGCGCTGCCAGCATCACCGCCTTGAGGCCCGAGCCGCAGACGGCGTTGATGGTCAGCGCCGGGGTCTTCTTGTCCACGCCGGCCTTGATCATCGCCTGGCGTGCGGGATTTTGGCCCACGCCAGCGGCCAGCACCTGGCCCATGATGACTTCATCGACCTGGTCGGCACCCACCTTGGCACGGGCCAGTGCTTCCTGAATGACGGTGGCACCCAGGTCAGTCGCAGGCACCTTGGCCAGCGAGCCGCCAAACTTGCCAACTGCCGTACGCACGGCGGAGATGATGACGATGTCTTCCATGATTCTTCCTTTTCAAAATGGGCACGGATGCCGTTGTCTCAGACGGCCCTGCGCTGCAGATTATTGCACCGCAGCATGGGGTTGGCGACCCTGCAATTGCAACCAGACCGCTATGGTTTCCAGGTCAGGCCTTGGCTTGCACATAGCTGCCGGGGGCGGGCTCCAGCTCCCGGTAGTCGGTGCGCGCGCGGCCATAGCTTTTGGGCGCTGCCACCTTTTTGCCTGCATGCTGGGCCAGCCACTGGCTCCAGTCCGTCCACCAGCTGCCGGGCAGCTCATCGGCGCCGTCCATCCAGGCATCGATGTCGGCGGGCAACTGGCCATCCTCGCGCAGCCAATGGCTGCGCTTGTTCTTGGCGGGCGGGTTGATGACGCCGGCAATATGGCCCGAAGCACCCATGACAAAGCGCTTGTCGCCCCCCAGCACCTGGGTGGATGCGTAGGCCGCGCCAATGGGCACGATATGGTCCTCACGCGAGCCGTAGATGTAGATCGGCATGTCGATCTTGCCGACGTCGAGCTTTTCACCGCAGACGCTGAGCGCGCCGGGCTGCACCAGCTTGTTTTCCAGGTAGAAGTTGCGCAGGTACCAGGCGTAATAAGGCCCAGGCAGGTTGGTGCAATCGCTGTTCCAGTACAGCAGGTCGAAAGGCGGCGGCGTCTCGCCCTTGAGGTAGTTGCCGACCACGTAGTTCCACACCAGATCGACCGGGCGCAGAAAACTGAAGGTGGAGGCCAGCTCCTGGCCGGGCATCAGGCCGTTCTGGCCCATGGTCAGCTCGCGGAACTTGACGAAGTTCTCGTCGATGAAGACATCGAGAATGCCGGTGTCCTGGAAATCCACCAAGGTGGTGAGCAAGGTGGCACTGGCCACCGAGTCATCGCCGCGTGCCGCCAGCACCGCCAGCGCGTTGACCAGCATGGTGCCGCCCACGCAAAAGCCCAGCGCGTTGATCTGGGGCTTGCCGGAGATGGCCTTGACCACCTCAATCGCTTCCAGTACGGCGCTGCCGATGTAGTCGTCCCAGCCCTTGTCGCCCAGGCTGGCATCCGGGTTGCGCCAACTGACGACAAAGGTACGGTGGCCCTGGGCCACGCTGTAGCGGATCAGCGAGTTGTCGGGCTGCAGATCGAGGATGTAGTACTTGTTGATGCAAGGGGGCACAAACAGCATCGGCCGCTCATAGACCTGGGTGGTCAGCGGCTTGTATTCGATGAGCTGGAACAGCGCGTTCTGGAAGACTACCGCGCCTTCGCTGGTGGCCACATTGCGGCCCACTTCGAACAGCGACTCATCGGTCATCGAGACATGGCCCTGGCGCATATCGGCCAGCATGTTCTGCAGGCCCTGGGCAATGCTCTGGCCCTGGGTGTCGAGTGCCTTTTGCTGCGCTTCGGCATTGAAGGCCAGGAAGTTGCTGGGCGCCGTCGCTGCCAGCCACTGCTCCACGCCAAAGCGGACACGCGCGCGGGTTTTCTCATCGCCTTGCACCGCATCGACCATATCCATCATGGTCTTGGCATGCAGCGCATAGCTGGCGGCGGTGAACGTGGAGACCGGGTTTTGCTGCCAGGCGTCGCCGGCAAAGCGGCGGTCCTTGGGCAGGGCCACCTCGCCCTTGGCGCCTTCGGTCCACAGCGCCAAGGCCGCTTGCGCGTACTGCGCCTGGATGGCCTGCAGCTTGGCCATGTCAAAACTGACGGGGGGCGTGCCCGCTGGCAGCGCCCCCAGACCGGCGGTAAAGCCCTGGGGTGCGCCTACCGCATTGAAGGGAGATGCCATGGTCTGCATGGACTGCATGCGCTCCATCCATTGCTGGGTCATCTGGCTGAGTTGCTGGAACTGGTCGCTGCCCAGTCCCCAATACGGTTGCTGCGTCATCGTCGTCTCCCTGAACAGGCTCCATGCCGGGCATGGGCTTGTGTGCATCTTAGGCGCAAAAAATGGCAGCCGTGTGCTGGTGGGCAGCAAGTTCGGGTAAATTCCAGGGCATGTACCTGATAGCGATAGCCTGGCTGTATGTGGTGGTGTTGATGGCGGTGGTCGAGGCCGCCAGCCCCCAGGGCAGCCTGCTGGGCGCCTTTTTCACCTTGCTGCTTTATGGCGCGCTGCCGCTGGGTTTGCTGCTGTTCATCGCCGGCACCCCTGCGCGGCGCCGCATGCGCCACCGGGCCGAAGCCGAGGCGCAACAGGCCCCTGCCCCACCGCCGCCGCCCGATGCTTCTTAAAGCCGCTTAGTGCGCTGAATGCCGCAGCCGCAGGCTGCTGAACACACCCGACATCGCGGCAAAGCCGGCTGCCAGATACAGCGCCACCGTCGTGCCATGGCCGCTGGCCACCGGCCACAAGGTGAAGATGATGGCCACCAGCACCGCACCCAGCGATTGCCCGGTCAGCCGCGCCGTGCCCAGCATGCCGCTGGCAGCGCCTGCGCGGGCCAGCGGTGCCGAGGTCACGATGGTGTGGTTGTTGGGCGACTGGAACAGCCCAAAGCCCAGGCCGCACAAGGCCATGCGCCAGCCGATGTTGAGGTCGCTCGGGTCGACTGGCAGCAGCGCCAGGCTCAAAAGGCCCAGCGCCAAAATCGCCATGCCGATGCCGCCGAGCAGACCGTCTTCTACCCGGCCAATCAGCCGCCCCGCCAGCGGAGCCACCAGCACAATCGCCACCGACCAGGCCGTCATCAGCATGCCGGCCGCAAAATGGCTGCGCTGCAGCGCGTCCAGCAGCAAGAATGGCAGCGCGATAAAGGACAGCATCTGCGCCGCAAAGGCGCCAATCGATGCCCCCATGGACAGCGCAAAAACAGGAATGCGCAGCAAGTCCAGCGGCAGCAAAGGCAGGCTGAGTTTGCGTTGGCGCAGCACATACCAGGCGCCCAGCAGCAGGCCCAAGCCCAGCATCAGCCAGCCTGAGGCGGACGAGCCGCCCGACTCCATGCCATGTCGTGCGCCGATACGCTCGGCCCCCAGAAACACCAGCGAGAACATCGCAAAATTCAGCGCCACATCAATGGGCGTCAACTTGGCATGCGGTGCATCCAGCAGCTGCTGCGGGTTGCGCGGCAAGGCCTTGCGGCCCAGCCACAAGGTCAGAATGCCCAGCGGCACATTGATCGCAAACAGCCAGGGCCAGCTGGCCACCGACAGAATCAATGCCGCCACACCAGGGCCGGCCACCGACGAAATCGCGACCACCAGCGAGTTGAGTGCCATGCCCTTGCCCAGCTTGGCCGCCGGGTAGGTCAAGCGCACCAGTGCAGCATTGACGGCCATCACCCCGGCCGCGCCCATGCCCTGCAGGCCGCGCGCTGCAATCAGCAGCCACAGCGACTGGGCCAGCATGGCCACGGCCGATGCCAGCGTAAAACACACGAGCCCCACCAGGTAGACCTTGCGGTAGCCAATGCGCTCGCCCAGCGCGGCCAAGGGCAGCAGCAGGCCCAAGGTGCCCAGCTGGTAGGCATTGATGACCCAGATCGCCTCGGCAGGCGACGCCTGCAGCTCCTTGGCCACCGTGGGCAGCGCCAGGTTCATGATACTGCCATCGAGCACGGCCACGATCAGGCCCAGCACGATGACCAGCATCGCCAGGCGCCGCTCGGGCATGGGCAGACCCTCGCTCAGCGAGGCCGGTTGCATGCGCGCCTCAGCCATGGCAGATCACCGGCATGTGTGGATGGGCAGTTTTCATACGGCGACGCTTTCCACCGCCTGGGGCTTGCCCGGGTAGAGCATGGTCAGGTGGGGAATGCCGTCTTCCAGATAGGGCTCCGAGACAACGTCGAATCCGCAGCCTTCGTAGAATTTTTGCAAATAGGCCTGCGCGCCAATGCGAATGGTGGTGCCTGGCCACAGACGGTCGGTTTCGGCCATCGCGTGGCGCATCAGCTCCCAGCCAGCCCCCGTGCCGCGCATCGCCTGCATGACGGCCACGCGGCCAATCGACGGCTCTGCATAGGCCAGGCCTGGCGGCAGCACCCGCACATAGGCCTGCAGCCTGCCTTGCGCATCACGCCCCAGCAGGTGCCAGGCATCCTGGTCTTTGTAGTCCAGGTCCTGGAAGGCAACCTGCTCGGCAATAAAGACCTGGCAGCGCACATGCAGCAGGTCATACAGCTGCTGCAGATTGAGCGCCGCAAAGGGCTGGAAGGACCAGCTCAGCTGGTCCAGCGTTGAAGAAGGCTTTGGCATGTTCTGTCCATCTATCGGGGGCCTGGGGACAGCGGCCACAGGCCCAGTTGCGCTCTAGCGCCGCATTGCGCACGCGCGGAAATCAGTCGGTCTTGATCTGCTTTTTGGCGGCCTGCAAGGACTGCACCACCTCGGGCATCACGTACTTGAACGTGCCCGTTGCATGGCTGCACAAGGCGCCCTGCTCGTCATACAGCCAGGCCTCGCAAAAGGCCATGCGGCTGCTGCGCGAGAGCAGCTTGCCCCTGGCCACCAAGGCGCCTTTGGCCGGCGCCATAAAGCTGGTTTTCATCTCAATCGTCACCGCGCCACTGCCGGGGATGGCACTGCGCGCCGCATGGGCCATGGTCACGTCGAGCAAGGTCATCGATGCACCGCCATGGGTGACTTCGTAGCTGTTGAGATGCTCGGGCCGGGCCCGGTAATGCAGCTCCGCCTCGCCGTTTTCCCAGCGGTGCAAGCTAAAGCCCAGGTGGCTGACAAAGGGGATTTCAACTTCAAAGGGCAGCACAGCACAGGCTCCAGCAACAGGCAAGCGTGGAGCATACCGCCTTTGGGCGCTTCCCTGGGGCAAACCCTGACATACAAGCGACAGCCAGTCGGGCAATACGCTGGCCTGCGCCATTTACGCAGGTTCTTACAGCGTGGTGATGGCCACGCCACCGTGCAAACGCTGCTGCACCACGGTCGCCATGCCGGCAGGCGCCTGGGCCAGCAAGGCGGGCCAGGCGCTCTGCGCCTGCCGCACCATGTCCTTGAGCAGGCTGATATGGCGCGGCACGCGCAGCAGACCGGCGGCCTTCAGGAGGGTCGCCACATCGTCCCAGCTGAGCGCCCGCATGCTGCTGTCAATGGCCTTGTTGACGGCGTACTGTTGCGGGGCCGAACCCTCAAAGAAGGCGGCGACGCAGACACAGTCGTAGACGGGAGCCAGGCGCGGCTGGCGCCCATCGGGGTAGACCAGCGCCCAGTTCTTCAGGTGCGCATCGGTATTGCCCATCAGGATGGCGGCCACTGTGCGGGCCAAAAACTCGCGGGTATCGGCAACGGGCTGGGGGCTCAGGCGATCGAGCACGCGCAGCATCGTCGGCCAGTCCTGCTGCAGGCCCTTGCCGTACTTGTGGCGCGGCGCATAGCCCAGGGCCTGGTTGAACTCCTCCATGTGCACACGGGTGCCGTCTGGCAGGTGGTCAAAGCGCTGCACGGCCAAGATCTCGTCAAACGGCAGGTGCTCGGGCAGATCGGCCTGTGCGCGGCTGATGATCTGTGCATCGGCCGTTGTCAGCCCCAAGGCCTGGCACAGCTGGTAGCAGCTGTACTCATTGGCCACCAGGTCAGGGTGCTGGGTGCTGGGCAGCTTCAGGATCACGCTGCCCGCCGCGCCCCGGCGGCGTACGGTATAGCGCCGGCCATCCTGCACGGCACTGAACTTGGTGACGATGCCTGGCAGCGACGCGGCATCGGCCACCGGAAACTCGACAAAACCGGGTTCGAGCACATCGAGGCCTTGCGAGGTGTGCCAGTGGCGCACCACGTCGGGAATGGCTTCATCGCGCGGCACGGGCTCCACTTCCAGCGCACCCATCAGGTCATGGCCGGCAGCGGCCAGCAGCTCAAACTCGTCATCGGGCGAGCAGCCCCGCTCTGCGGCCAGGCGCTGGCGGTTATGGCCCTCGGGCAGCAGGTTCTGAAAGTAGACCGGCCAGCGCCCATCGGTACGCACCAGCCGAGCGTCGCGCGCGGCATGCAGGATGCGCTGGGTGTCCGCCTCCGTCGCGCCCTGGTAGCTGAGCGAGAGCACAGGCCGCTCCGGATCTGCGATATAGCTCTCCTCGAACGAGACGCGCAGGATATCGCCGTACTGCGACAGGTAGCCAATCGCACGCCGCCCACCGCCCATGCTGCCGGGCAGGTGCATATAGAGACGCAGGTAGCGGATGGAGGTGCTCATTCAGTGCCTCGCTTGCGCCTAGCTTGCCTCAGGGCTTGCGGCCCGCCAGGCTGTCTACTACCGAAGGGGGGGCTTCCGCACCGGTCGGCTGGCCCAAAAACTTGCCGCCCGACTGGATAAAGGCCTGCAGCGCGGGCAGCAAATCAGCGGGCACCGCCACCAGCTGCATGCCCAGCACCCGGGCCATTTCGGCCACGGTCGAGTAGCGCGGGTCCACATCGCCGGTTTCGGTGCGCTGCACCGCCATGCGCGAGAGCCCTGCCTGTTCGGCCAGTTGGGCCTGGGTCAATTGCTGGGCTTTGCGGGCTGCCACCAAGGTGGCCATCAAAGAGGTAGTCATGCTGCATATTCTACTCTTTTTTGATGAAATGAGTAGATTAAATAACACAGTCAGATGCAAAAAGATTCCAAAAGTACTCATTTCAATAAAAATGAGTACTTTAGTGGCAAAGCTTGGGCGATAGCAGAGCGTTTAGGCCACCCAGATGCAGGCGGCAAAGCGCCCGGTGCCACCGCCGGGCGAGCCGTCTCGCCGGTGCGAGAAAAACCGCTCTTGGTTGGCCACGGTGCACCAATCCTGGCTGCCGTCATTGCCAAACAACGCCCCAAGGCCCAAGCGCTGCAAGCGGTGGCGGGCGAGGCCGCTCAGGTTGGCAAAAAACTTGCCCGGCTTACCGGGTACAAACAGCGGCGCGCAATCCGGGTCCGGGTCCACAAAGGCGGCCTGCACCTCGGCACCCACCTCAAACGCAGGCTGGCTGATGCAAGGACCCAGCCAGGCCATGGTTTGCGCGGCAATCTGGGCATCGCTCAGGCCGGCCTGGCCCGCCTGCCGGCGCACGCGATCGGCATAGGCGGCAAAGCAGCTCTCCAGCACCCCTACCCCGTCCTGCCCCAGCAAGCCCCGCCAACCGGCGTGGGCGGCGCCTACCACCGGCAGCTGCTGGTGGCAGAACAACACGGGCAGGCAATCGGCCGCCATCACGGTGCAGCCCAGCCCGGGTACATCGCTGACGCTGGCATCGGCCGGTTGCTCAGCGCCGCCGCCCTCGCGCAGCACCTGCACCTGGCGGCCGTGCACCTGGCGCACAAATACCGGCTGGCGGGGGCGGGCCTGGTCGGCACCGTAGCCGGCCTGCTGCTCCAGCGCCTGCATGGCCTGGGCGAGCAGCAGCCGGTTGCTTTGCACATGGCCAGGCACATCGCCCACGTTAAAGCTCAGGTTGGTGGTGCCAAACAGGCCTTCGCTGGCACCGCCGCCGCGCGTCGTGCAGAGCGCAAACACGCCCGGCGGCGTAGGCCACTGGGGCAGCAGCCAGTCAGCGGGAAAGGGGTTGGACGCAACATCACTCATGGCTGGGCATCCGGGCAGGCGGCAGGCTGGGCTTTTTGCACCGCATCGGTCGCAAAGGCCGCCTCATAGGCGGCCATCGTCAGTGGCAGGCCTTCAAGATGGACCTTGAAGCGCTGGGCATTGAAGACTTGCGGCACCAGCGCGCAATCCGCCATCGTCAGGCTATCGCCCCAGCAAAAACGCGATGGTGCCAGGCCTTGCGCCTGGCGCTCGGCCGCCAGCAGCACCAGCTGGCGCTCAAAGGCCTCCAACCCGGTGCGGCACCAGTGCTGGTACCACTGGGTTTTTTCAGCATCACTGTGGCCCAGCTCACCGGTCAGGTAGGCCAGCACGCGCAGGTTGTTGATCGGGTGGATCTCGCAGGCCACTTGCAGGGCCAGCGCGCGGACGCGGGCACGGGCCAAGGCATTGCCCGGCAGCATGGAGGGCGTCTGCGGGTAGGCCTCGTCCAGCCACTCGATCACGGCCAGCGACTGGTTCAGCCACAGGCCGTCATCGGTCTCCAACGCGGGCACCAGCGCATCGCCCACATGACTGGCAAAGGCGGGTTCGCGGTGCTCGGCCTTGACCAGGTGCACCGGCAGGTAGTCATAGGCCAGGCCCTTGGCCTGCATCGCAATGCGCACCCGGTAGGACGCGGACGAGCGGAAATAGTTGTGCAGCTTCATGGCGACCGAGCATAACGCAGGGCGGTGCAACTGCGGGTGGGCCAGTCACCCGCATGACAGCTGCAGCTCCCTGGCATGCCAAGACCAGCAAGGGCTGTGCCTGGGAGCCTGCAGGCTGCTTTGTTTTGCCGCATAATTTTTGGCACCGCTTCAACCGGGCGGTTTTCTCCCGCCTCCAACCAAAGTCCAGCATGAGCCAATACGTCATCCCTCCAGCCTCGCCAACCGGCGTACCTGTTCAAGGCAGCGACCAGCTGTTCCCCGTGCGCCGCGTCTACTGCGTGGGCCGTAACTACGAAGATCATGCCAAGGAAATGGGCTTTACCGGCCGCGAGGCGCCCTTCTTCTTCATGAAGCCCGCCGATGCCGTGGTGCCCGTGGCCACAGGTAGCACCGGCCAGATCGCCTACCCAACGCTCACCAGCAACCTGCACCACGAGATCGAGCTGGTGGTGGCCATTGGCAAGGGCGGCAAGAACATTGCTGCAGCAGACGCCGCCGCGCACATCTGGGGCTATGGCGTGGGCCTGGACATGACCCGCCGCGACCTGCAAAACGAGATGAAAAAGCAAGGCCGCCCCTGGGAAATCGGCAAGGCCTTTGAAGGCAGCGCGCCCATTGCAGCGCTGGTGCCCGCCGCCCAGGCCGGTGATGTCAACAACGCCGAGATCTGGCTCAAGGTCAATGGCGCCGAACGCCAGCACAGCAATGTGCAAAAGCTGATCTGGAACATTGCCGAGACCATTGAAGTGATCTCGCAAGCCTGGGAGCTGCAAGCCGGTGACCTGATCTTCACCGGCACCCCTGAAGGCGTGGCCGCTGTCGTCAAGGGCGATGTGCTCGAAGGCGGTGTGACGGGCCTGCCCTCGTTGAAGATCGAACTGGTGTAAGGCCAGGACAACGCGCCACCCACTGCGGTGGCGCTTTTTTTCGCCCCTGGCCGCGAGCAGCGCGGCCTTGACGCACAATAGACCGCATGACCTCACGCGCCCCCGTTGATTTTTGCCGCCGCTGCGGCACCCAGGTTGAGCACCGCCTGCCCGATGACGGCGACACCAAGATCCGCGCGATCTGCCCCGCCTGCCATACCGTGCACTACGAGAACCCGCTGAACGTGGTGGGTACCGTCCCCTATATGGGCGACAAGGTGCTGCTGTGCCTGCGCAATATCGAGCCGCGCAAAGGCTACTGGACCTTGCCGGCCGGCTTTATGGAGCTCGATGAGACCACCGGCCAGGGCGCCGAGCGCGAGACCGATGAGGAAGCCGGCGCCGACATCACGATGGGCCCGCTGTTCTCGCTCGTCAATGTGCCGCATGTCGGCCAGGTACACCTGTTCTACCTGGCCCAGCTGCAGAGCACCGAATTCAAGCCCGGCTGGGAAACCATCGAGGCGCGCCTCTTCAGCGAGGCCGAGATCCCCTGGGACCAGATCGCCTTTCGCACCGTCAAGGTCACCTTGCAGCGCTATTTTGAAGACCGCAAGCGCGGCGCATTCGGCATCCATGTGATCGATCTGGAGACGCCCGCCGGCCCCTTGGTTCCCCCCAAGGCCGCCCAAGCCTCCACCCCATCGACCACTTCCTGACCAGCGTGCCACCCATGACTTCTACCTTCACCCGCACCTCCTCAGCCCGCCGCCGCCTGCTGGGCAGCTTGGTACTGCCCGCCGTGGCGGCCAGCAGCGCCTGGCTGCCAGGCCTCGCCCATGCCGCCAAACTGCAGGACATGGCGCTGGCCCTGGTCGAGAAATACAAGCTTGGCCACAGCCTGCCCCAGGTGGGTTTGCAGATTGCGGCCAAATCGCCCGAGTACCAGGCCTTGATCGACAAGATGGGCCAGCAGCAAGCGGGCCAGGCGATGATTGCGGCCACGCGCTCGGTCGCAGCCGACTACCAAAAGCGCTGGGACACGCAGCTGGCTGCCGCCTACGCACAGAATTTCAACGAGGCCCAGCTGCAGTCCTTGCTCGACCAAGGCCCACAATCGCCGCATGCGCAACTGATGCAGAGCAAGCAGACCGACATCAACCGCATGATGCAGCAATCGAGCTCGGGCCTGCTGCGCGAGATGATGACCAAGGCCTACGCCAAGGCGCAGCAACCAGCCGCCGCGCCCAGCCCGGCTGCCAAAAAGACCAAGCCCTGAGTCGCTGAGCGGCCCCCCTGCGCAGGGCGTGGTGCGGCAACGCCAGCCCACATGACAATGCCGTATCCGCTATACAGCGGGTACGGCATTTTTGATGGACTGGTTATTTAGCGGCTGTCGCGCTTGGCCTGTGCCGCCCGGGTTTTGGATTGGCCGCTGGCCTTAATTTTCTTGTTCACCGGCTGGGCCTTGATGGGGTTGCCCCGGCTGGCCGCTGCCGGCTGGCGCGTAGGCACCGCGCCGCGCGCAGCCGCTGCAGCATTGCCGCCAACCTGGGCGCTGGCAGCAGCCGTTTTGCGTGCTTTGGCGGGCGCTGCTGCCGCCTTCTTCGCAGGGGCCTTGGTGGACTTGGCCGCTGGTTTTTTGACCGCAGCTGGCTTCTTGGCTGCGGGCACCTTCACGGCCGTCTTGGCTGCTTTGCGCGGCGCGGCGGCCGACGTTTTGCTTGCAGACTTGGTAGCCAGCTTCTTCGCCGCGCCCTTCACTGCTGGCTTGGCTGCGGTCTTGCTTGCTGTCTTCGTTGCTGTTTTGCTTGCAGTCTTCTTCGCCGCCTTCGCAGGGGCGGCTGCAGGCTTGGCGGCTGCGCCTGCCGCGCCCTTGAGGGCCGTCGCCTGCAGCTTGGCAAGCCGCTCTTCAAAGCGGCCCAGCAGGTCCTGTATCACATCGGCTTTGAGCTCGGTGCGGTTGTTCTCATTGCCCGCAGGCCGGCGCGCAGCGGCCGATCCCTTCTGGGTTTTGACCGTCTGGCGTTGGTAGAGATCGCGGTACTTGGCGCGCAAGGTACGGCTGCGGGTGATCTTGCTGCTGAGCTGGCGCTCGGTCAGATCCTTGATCGCATTGGCACGGCTGGCTTGGAACAGCTCCAACTCAGGCTTGGTCAGCAAGGTCTGAACTTGTCTCAGGGTATAGCTCACGGCATCTCCTCTGCATAAAAAAAGCAGGGCCGCCGGATCGCAGCCACTGGTATTTTTCATCGTATTGACATCTGGCGCATGCCGATGTCAGAGAAAGCCCCTATCCCTATCGCCCCACCGCCTGCTATGTGCTGCTGTGCAGCGTGGCGAGGCGCACCATGTGCGCCAGATCAAGGCGCGCCGTTTTGCAAGAGCCGCAGCATCGCAGCTTCATCGAGCACAGCCACGCCCAGCTCCTGGGCCTTGGCCAGTTTGCTGCCCGCGTCCGCGCCGGCCACCAGGTAATGGGTCTTCTTGCTGACTGAGCCGGAGACCTTGGCGCCTGCCGCTTCCAGCAGGTCCTTGGCTTCATCGCGGCCCATGGTGGGCAAGGTGCCGGTCAGCACCACGGTCATGCCAGCCAGAATCTGCGCGGGCTTTTCGGCAGGCACTGCCTCGTCCCAGTGCACGCCCGCAGCGCGCAGCTGCTCGACCACTTCGCGGTTGTGCGGCTGCGCAAAAAAGGTGTGCAGGCTGTTGGCCACCACCGGTCCCACGTCGTTCACCTGCAGCAGGTCTTCTACCGAGGCATCCATGATCGCGTCGAGCACACCAAAGTGCTTGGCCAGATCCTTGGCGGTGGATTCGCCCACATGGCGAATGCCCAGGCCAAACACAAAGCGGGCCAGCGTGGTTTTCTTGGAAGACTCGAGCGCCGCCAGCACATTCTGTGCGGACTTCTCTGCCATGCGCTCGAGGCCCGACAAGGTCGCAATACCCAGCTTGTAGAGGTCGGGCAGGCTGCGGATCACGCCGCTGTCGACCAGCTGGTCCACCAGCTTGTCACCCAGGCCTTCGATGTCCATCGCACGGCGGTGCGCATAGTGCAGGATGGCCTCCTTGCGCTGGGCCACGCAGAACAGGCCACCAGTGCAGCGGTGGTTGGCCTCGCCTTTTTCACGCACCACATCGCTGCCGCAGACCGGGCATTGGCTAGGCATCGAGAAGTTGGGCACATACTGCGGCCGCGCACCAGGCACCCGTCCTGCCACCTCGGGGATCACATCGCCCGCGCGGCGCACGATGACATCGTCCCCCACCCGCACGCCCTTTTTGCGGATGTCGAACACATTGGACAGGGTGGCGTTGGTGACAGTAACGCCACCGACAAACACCGGCGCCAGACGCGCCACCGGCGTCAGCTTGCCGGTGCGGCCCACCTGCACCTCAATGCCTTCGAGCCGCGTCACCATCTCCTGGGCTGGGTACTTGTGGGCCACGGCCCAGCGTGGCTCGCGGCTGACAAAGCCCAGCTCCAGCTGCAGCGCGCGGCTGTTGACCTTGTAGACCACGCCATCAATCTCATAACCCAGGTTGGCCCGCTCGGCACCCATACGCTGGTGAAAGGCCACCAGCTCATGGGCGCCCTTGGCCACGCAGACCTGCGGCGCCACCGGAAAGCCCCAGGCGCGCAGCTGCATCAGCATTGCGTAGTGGCTGTCCCACTGCATGCCGCCTTGGGCCAGCGGCGTCACCTCACCCAGGCCATAGGCAAAAAAGGACAGCGGGCGCTGGGCCGTAATGTTGGAGTCAAGCTGACGCACTGCGCCAGCTGCCGCATTGCGCGGGTTGACAAAGGTCTTGCCGCCAGCAGCTTCCTGCTTGCGGTTGAGCGCATCAAAATCATCGCGGCGCATATAGACTTCGCCGCGCACTTCCAGCACGGGTGGCACGGCGGCATCCTGGCGCAGCTGCAGCGGTATCTGGCGGATGGTGCGGATATTGTGGGTGACGTCCTCGCCCACTTCGCCATCGCCGCGCGTGGTGGCCTGCACCAGGCGCCCGCCCTCGTAGCGCAGGTTCATCGCTAGGCCGTCGAATTTGGGCTCGGCGACATACTCGACCGGCGGGTCACTGGGATCGAGGCCCAGCTCCTTGCGGATGCGCGTATCAAAGGCCTGCGCGCCGCTGGCTTCGTTGTCGGTCTCGGTGCGGATGCTGAGCATCGGCACCGCATGGCGCACGGGGGTCAGGCCCTCCAGAATGGCGCCGATCACGCGCTGGGTCGGCGAGTCCGGGCTCAGCAACTCAGGATGGGCTTTCTCCAGTGCTTCGAGCCGCTGGTAGACGCGGTCGTACTCGCCATCGGGCACCGTGGGCGCATCCTGCACATAGTACTCATGCGCCCATTGCTCCAGCTGCGCGCGCAAGGCCTGCACCTCGGCGGCGGCATCCTGCGGAGCATCGCCAGCGGGCGACGCGAAAAGATCAATATTCTCAGCCATGCGGCTTGACTCCGAAAATCTGGCAAAGCGCGGGGCTCTGCGTAGTCTGATGCCTGCGACTATACGGCCAAAGCCGCCGCTGCACTGCCTAATCAGCGGCAGCCAGAACGCAAAAAAGGCTGCACAGGCAGCCTTTGGCAAAACGCTGGCGGCTTAGCTGAACAAACGCCTGGCGGCCAGCGAGCCCGCTGCCAGATCGCGCTGCTCGAGCTGGTCGTACAGGTTCTCCAAATCCTGGGCGATGGGGTCCACCACCATGATCGGCAGGGGCGTGCCATTTTGGTCGCAGATGACACCGTCCATCTCGGCGCACAGCGCCTCGGCAGCGGTGCGCATCTTGTCGAAAGGCTTTTCGCTGCGCGCCACATGCGGCACATCCAGGCTCAGCAGCACATCGCGCAAGGCGCTGGCTTCCGGGTCGTCGGCCAGTGCCGCCTGCGCGTCATAGGTCAGCGCCAATATGGCAGGCATCTGCTCGATGCCCGAAGGCATCACCATGCGGCCAGGGCCAGCGGGCACAAAGCCATGCTTGGCGGCCACCTGGGCCACATAGCCGGGGCTCCAGGAGGCGCGCTTGGCGCGCAGCATAAAGGCCAGCTGCGCATCATGCTCGCTGGCAAAGGCGTCGAGCTCGCGGGCGCGGGCCACTTCCTGCAGCATGTCGGGCGTGTCCTGCGCCGCGCCAATGCTGTCGGCGAACTGCTGGACCTTGGTGACGAACTCGGAAAACTCGATCTCGTTCATCGGGCCATGGCGGTTGGCCAGCTGCACACCGGCCTGAAAACCGGTGTAGCGGGCGCCGGCGCGTGGCAGCTCCCAGGTCTGGCTGGTCTCGTTCAGGCCTTCGATGTTGAAAGCCTTGTTGCCGGCGCGAAAGCTGCTGGGCATGGCCGCAATGGCCGCATTGCCCGAGACGATGCCGTCAGTGTGGATGGTCGCGATCGCATCGGTAAGCGGGTCGAGAATCTGCTGGCGGTCGCCCAGGTAGGTACCGGGGTTGCCGCTGCGCGCCACCGCGCCTGCGCCAAAGGCATCAGCGCTGTGGCCGCTCAAGCGGGGCCCCTGGCCGCCCAGTTGGGCATCGAGCACCGGGTCGCCGGTGGCTGACGATGCCGCGCGGCCATCAAAGCCGGGCTCGTAGCGCAGCTCGGAGTCGCCGCTCTGGCCGGGCTCCTCGGGCCGGGGTTTTTTGGGCTCGTTGCGGCGTGCCGACCAGGTGTTGTAGGCGATGTACAAAACCAGAATGACACCAAAGGTGATCACCAACGCCAGTTGAAAATTACTCATACGACTTCGTTTTTAAAAATCTTTCACGCCGAATCGGCCATCGACAAGGCAGATTCCATATCCACGGCCACAATGCGCGAGACGCCCTGCTCCTGCATTGTCACACCAATCAGCTGCTGGGCGATCTCCATCGCGATCTTGTTGTGGCTGATGAAGAGGAACTGCGTGCTGCGGCTCATCGAGGCCACCAGCTTGGCATAGCGCTCGGTATTGGCATCGTCGAGCGGCGCGTCCACCTCATCGAGCAGACAGAACGGCGCCGGGTTCAGCTGGAAGATCGCAAACACCAGCGCAATCGCGGTCAGCGCCTTCTCGCCGCCCGACAGCAGATGGATGGTCTGGTTCTTCTTGCCCGGCGGCTGGGCCATCACCTGCACGCCCGAGTCCAGAATCTCGTCGCCGGTGATGATCAGCTTGGCCTGGCCGCCGCCAAAGAGCTCGGGGAACATGCGGCCAAAATGGCTGTTGACGGTGTCAAAGGTGCCCGAGAGCAGCTGCCGGGTTTCGGCATCGATCTTCTTGATCGCGTCTTCCAGGGTCGTCATGGCCTGGGTCAGGTCGTCCATCTGCGAGTCGAGGAAGGTCTTGCGCTCGCGAGCGTGGTTGAGCTCGTCGAGCGCGGCCAGATTGACGGCGCCCAGCGCTTCAATCTCGCGGTGCAGGCGGTCGATTTCGCCCTGCAGACCGGTCAGGCGCACCTGGCCGTCCTTGACCGAGGCGGCGATGACCTCCAGATCGGCCTGGGCTTCCTGCAGCAAGGTCGTGTACTGCTCCAGGCCCAGTTGCGCGGCCTGCTCCTTGAGCTTGAACTCGGTGATGCGGTCGCGCAGCGGCTGCAGCTCGCGCTCAAACTGCTGGCGGCGCTCATCGCTGCTGCGCAGCCGGGCGGTCAGGTCGTCGTACTCGCTGCGGCGCGCAGCCAGGTCCTTCTCGCGCTCCATCTTCAGGTTCAGCGCATCTTGCAGGCCGCCTTGCGCCGCCGCGTCGTTCAGGCGCTTTTGCTCCTCTTGCGCGCGCAGCTGTTCATCGCCCAGGGCCTTGGCTTGCTGCAACGCCGTTTCCATCGTGCGGTTGAGCTCGGCGCGGCGCGCTTCCATGCTGCGCTGGCCAAACACCGCTTCTTGCGACTGGCGCTCCAGGGCCCGCAGCTGTTCGCGCGCGCTGGCCAGCTTGCGCTCGGACTCATACACGGTCTCATCGAGCTGGGCATGGCGCTCCTGGCTGTCGGCCAGCTGCATGTCCAGCTCTTCAAAGCGGGCCTCGGCCGCAATCCGGCGCTCCTGGATCTCTTCGAGCTGCTGCACCACTTCGCCCAGGTCGGTGTCGATCTGGGCGGTGCGGGCGCGGGCCTGCTCGGCCAGCTGGGTCAGGCGCAAGGTCTCGACCTGCAGCTCATGGGCGCGGTTGCGGGTTTGCGCAGCCTCGGCGCGCACGGCCACCAGGCGCTGCGAGGCATCGGCATAGGCGCTCTCGGCACGCACCAGCGCATTGCGCGCCTCTTCGCCAATCAGCGATTGGGCGCGCAACTCCTTTTCCAGATGTTCGATTTCCTGGGCCCGGGCCAGCATGCCCGACTGCTCGGAGTCCTGCGCATAAAAGCTCACGCTGTGCAGGCTCACCGAATGGCCGGTCGGCACAAAAATGGTTTCACCAGCCTGCAGGCGGCTGCGCTGGGCCAGCGCCTCGTCCAGGCTCGGGCAGGTGTAGCAGCCGCAGAGCCAGTCGACCAGCACGGCGCGCAGGCCGGCATCATGGACACGCAGCAAATCGGACAGCTGCGCGAGTTTGCCAGCAGGAGCTGCGGCCGGTGCTTGGGGCACGCTGTAGAAAGCCAGGCGGGCGGGTGGCGCATCCTGGGCACCTGCGCCCAAAAAGCCGCGCACCATGTCGAGGCGGCTGACTTCCAGCGCGGCCAGGCGCTCGCGCAGTGCCGCTTCAAGGGCGTTTTCCCAACCGGGTTCGACCTGGATGCGGCTCCACAGGCCCTGCAAGCCATCGAGCCCATGCTTGGCCAGCCAGGGCTGCAGCTTGCCATCGGTCTTGACCTTTTCCTGCAAGGCCTTGAGGGCCTCGAGCCGCGCCGACAGATCGGCCTGCTTGGCGCCTTCCAGGTTGACCTGCTGCTGCTTGCTGCGCCGCGCTTCATCGAGCTGGGGCACGCTGTCTTGCAGCTCCAGCAGGCGCCCCTCGGCAATCTCGGCGGCCTCGGCCGCTTCCTCGTTTTGCTGCTGCAGGTTGAGCAGGCGGGTCTCGTCGGGCGCGGCCATCGCATTGCGGTCGCTGCGCAATCGTTCGCTGCGCACTTCCAGGCCACGGCTTTGTTCGTTCAGGCTGCGCTGCTCAGCGGCCAGCACCTGGATCTGCTGCTGCACCTGGGTGACGGAGCTGCGCTGCTCGTTGGCGCGCTGCTGGGCCAGGCGCAGCGCCTCTTCCATATCGGGCAGCTGCAGGTTTTGCTCTTCAAGCTGGGCGGCCAGCATCTCGGCGCGCTCCTCGGCATCCATGCCCTGGCCGGCCAGGTTCTCCAGCTCGGCCTCGGATTCGTCCTTGCGAATGGTCCACTGCGCAATCTGCTCGGCCAGTTGCACCAGGCGGTTCTCCACGCGCTGGCGGCCTTCGACCACATAGCGGATCTCCGCTTCGAGCCGGCCCACTTCGGCCGTGGCCTCGTAGAGCTTGCCCTGCGCCTGGTTGACGATGTCGCCTGCAGCATAGTGCGACTGGCGGATGGTCTCCAGATCCGCCTCGACATGGCGCAGATCGGCCAGGCGCGACTCCAGGTCATTGACGGCCTTGAGGCCATCGATGCGCACCTTCTCCTGCTCCTGCTCGGCATCACTGCGTTTCAGGAACCACAGCTGGTGCTGCTTCAAGGTGGCGCTGGCATTGAGCGCGTTGTACTTGGCCGCGACCTCGGCCTGCTTTTCCAGCTTGTCGAGGTTCGCGTTCAGCTCACGCAGAATGTCTTCGACCCGGGTCAGGTTCTCACGCGTGTCGTTGAGGCGGTTTTCGGTCTCGCGGCGGCGCTCCTTGTACTTGGAGACGCCTGCTGCCTCTTCCAGGAACAGGCGCAGCTCTTCGGGGCGCGACTCGATGATGCGGCTGATGGTGCCCTGGCCGATGATGGCGTAGGCACGTGGGCCCAGGCCCGTGCCCAGAAACACGTCCTGCACATCGCGCCGGCGCACCGGCATGTTGTTGATGAAGTAGCTGCTGCTGCCGTCGCGCGTGAGCACGCGCTTGACCGCTATTTCGGTGTACTGGCTCCACTGGCCGCCGGCGCGGTGGTCGCTGTTGTCGAACACCAGCTCCACGCTGGAGCGGCTGGCGGGCTTGCGGTGCGTGGTGCCGTTGAAGATCACATCCTGCATGGACTCGCCACGCAGCTCGCTCGCCTTGGACTCGCCCAGCACCCAGCGCACCGCATCCATGATGTTGGACTTGCCGCAGCCATTGGGGCCGACCACGCCCACCAGTTGCCCTGGCAGCATGAAATTGGTGGGCTCCGCAAACGATTTGAAGCCAGCAAGCTTGATGGAATTGAGGCGCACAGTGCTCGTTTTCTCTTGGATGGGCGGCGATCACCTGCCTGGCGCTGTCGCAAGCGGGCCGGGCCACGCAAGGTGGAACTGGCCCGGCATGGCCGGCTGGTGCCCGAGGGCCCAGGGATCTCTTCTGATGAAGCAAGCGGTAGAACTCAGGCCGACATAATAACCGGCCCTCCTGGCCCACCAGGGACAAAAGCGCCTGCTGCTGCGGTTTTGCGCCCTGGGCAGGGTCAAATAATGTTGCGCCGCCGCTGCGCTGCGCCCTGCGGGGCCAGACTTGCGGTATAGACACAGCGCCACGCAGGGAAAGCCGCAAGGCAGACAATGGCTACATGGATTCAAGCATGTCTACGCGCCCGGCGGCTACTGCTGCCACCGCATCCACCCCGAGCGAAGCAGCCCCTGCCCTGCAGCCCGGCGCCCAGTGGCACAACGGTTTTGCCAGCCTGCCGCCGGTCTTCTACACCCGCCTGCAACCCACGCCGATGCCGCAGCTGGCCATGCATGCGCGCAATGCGGCACTGGCCCAGGACATGGGGCTGCGCCCCGAATGGCTGGCCAGCAGCGAGGCCACCCAGGTGCTGGGCGGCAATGCGCTGCTACCGGGCTTGGATGCGCTGGCCAGTGTTTACAGCGGCCACCAGTTTGGCCACTGGGCAGGCCAGTTGGGCGACGGCCGGGCCATTTTGCTGGGCGAAATCCGATCGGCG
Organism: Comamonas sp. MYb21; assembly: GCF_037479395.1. Taxonomy (NCBI): domain Bacteria; kingdom Pseudomonadati; phylum Pseudomonadota; class Betaproteobacteria; order Burkholderiales; family Comamonadaceae; genus Comamonas; species Comamonas sp. MYb21. Next base: position 322,201 of record NZ_JBBGZC010000004.1, read on the forward strand.
ACTGCCCCCGAGGGCCTGGAGCTGCAGCTCAAAGGCGCAGGCAAGACGCCCTATTCCCGCATGGGCGATGGGCGCGCGGTGCTGCGCTCGTCCATCCGCGAATACCTGTGCAGCGAGGCGATGCACGGCCTGGGCGTGCCCACCACGCGTGCGCTGTCGCTGGTCACCTCCCCGCAGCCCATCTACCGCGAGACGGTGGAGACCGCTGCCGTTGTCGCCCGCGTGGCGCCCAGCTTTGTGCGCTTTGGCCATTTTGAGCATTTCGCGGCCCGCGATGACCAGGACAGCCTGCGCAAGCTGGCGGACTATGTGGCCGAGCGCTACATGCCAGCTGTTGCCCAACACGCCAGCGGCAGCACCGCGCGTTATGCCGCGCTGCTGGCCGAGGTGGCCGAGCGCACTGCGCGCATGCTTGCGCTGTGGCAGGCCCATGGCTTTTGCCATGGCGTGATGAACACCGACAACATGAGCATTCTGGGCCTGACGATCGACTACGGCCCCTTCCAGTTTCTGGACCACTACGACGCCAACCATATCTGCAACCACAGCGATACCGGTGGCCGCTACGCCTTTGCCCGCCAGCCGCAGGTGGCCTACTGGAACCTGTTTTGCCTGGGCCAGGCGCTGCTGCCCTTGATCGACGACGAGGCCACCACCCTGGCCGCGTTGGAGCGCTACAAAACCGCGCTGGAGCCTGCGATGCAGCGCGCACTGGGCGCCAAGCTGGGCCTCGATCCCGCGCGCAGCACCGCGCCTGAAGCGGTGGCCGCTGTCGTCAACCCCTTGCTCGCCCTGATGCAGCAGCACCGCACCGACTACAGCCTGTTCTGGCGTGCGCTGTCGCAAGCGGTGGCCGATGACAGCCTGCCGGCGCTGGCCCCATGGTTCAATGGCGATGCAGCCTTTGAGACCTGGCGCGAGCAGTACCAGGCGTTGCTGCAGCCTGGCGATGCAGCAGCCACCGCTGCGCGCATGTTTGCCGCCAACCCGCGCTATGTGCTGCGCAACCACCTGGGCCAGCAAGCCATCACCGCCGCCCAGCAGGGCGACTGGGCACCGTTTGCCCGCTTGCAAACCGTGCTGGCAACACCATATGCAGAGCATCCCGGCTGCGAAGACCTGGCCGCCCTCCCGCCCGACTGGGCGCAACATATTGAAATCAGCTGTTCATCATGAGCTTTCCCGTCCAAAAATCGGATGCCCAATGGCAGGCCGAACTCGCATCCAAGCAAGCCGAATCGGTGGCCTACCAGGTCACCCGGCATGCCGCCACCGAACGCCCTTTTACCGGCAAGTACGAGGCCCATTGGGCCGATGGCAGCTACCACTGCATCTGCTGCGGCGCCAAACTGTTTGACAGCGACACCAAGTTTGACGCGGGCTGCGGCTGGCCGAGCTTCTCCGAAGCCATTCCCGGCGCGATCCAGGAAAACGTGGACCGCAGCCATGGCATGGTGCGGGTAGAGACCGTCTGCGCCCAGTGCGGCGCCCATCTGGGCCATGTGTTCCCGGACGGCCCCCAGCCCACCGGCCTGCGCTACTGCATGAACTCGGCTGCGCTGGACTTTGAAAAGCAGGACTAAGAACCTGTTCTAAGCCAGGCTTGCCCCTGCCATGACAGGCCGGGGGCAAGCGCGGCGCGGAACTTTGGCTGCCGCCTGCGCTCTGACACCCCGGCAAGCCGAGGCGAGCACTTCAGCCCGGCTTAAGCTGGCCGCAAAATAGCTCGCGTATCATTGGCCGCTTGCCTGCAGACGCGCTATTCAACCAAACACAAGCACCCAAAGCCCTGCTCTCTTGTCCGCACCGCGCTCCGGCTTTTGAGCCATGCCGTGCACAGCCCGCATCGCCTGATATGAAATTTTTGATTGATTTTTTCCCCATCCTGCTGTTTTTCGCAGCGTTCAAGGTCTGGGGCGTGTTTGTGGCCACCGGGGTGGCCATTGTGGCGACCATTGCGCAAATCGCCTACCTGCGCTTCAAGGTCGGCAAGGTGGAACCCATGCAATGGATCAGCCTGGGCGTGATCGTGGTGTTTGGCGGCGCGACCCTGCTTTTCCACGACGAGTCTTTCATCAAGTGGAAGCCCACCGTGCTGTACTGGGTGATGGCGGCCGTGCTGCTGGGCGGCCAGTGGTTCTTCAACAAGAACCTGATGCAAAAGCTGATGTCGGCGCAAGTGCAGCTGCCCCAGCCCGTCTGGAACACGGTCAATTACAGCTGGGCGATCTTTTTTACCCTCATGGGCATCGTCAATATCTGGGTCGCCTACCAGTTTGATCTGGACACCTGGGTCACTTTCAAGATGTTCGGCGGCCTGGGCCTGATGCTGGTCTTTGTGCTGGGCCAGGCCATGTACCTGAGCCGCCACATCCAGCACAACCCGGAAGACCAACCCTGATCTGCGGCCTGAGCCTGCTGCCTCTCAGTCAGGCTCCCCGCCAGACCGCGCTACTCCCCTTTTCTCTATGCAAGCCCAGGACATTACCGCCACCGCCATTGAAGCGGTGCTGCGCGACAAACTCTCGCCCACCCAGTTGGAAGTGATCGACGAAAGCGGTCTGCACGCCGGCCATGTGGGCGCCAATGGCAGCGGATTTGGCACCCATTTCCGGCTGCGCATCGCTTCACCCTTATTTACTGGCACATCACGCATAGCCCAGCATCGGCTTGTGTATGATGCGCTCCAAGCATTCATTGACGCGGGTTTACATGCCCTTGCCATTGAAGTCCTGCATACACCAAAACAATGAAATCACTGGTGTATATTTCCTTCATAGATAAACAATTTGGATTTCGCATGAAAAAACAGCTCTTGTCCGGTCTGGTTGCAGCTGCCCTGCTTGGTTCAGCCGCGCTGCCTGCAGTGGCCCAAAACATTGGCATCGTCAATGGCAAGCCAGTGCCCTCGTCCCTGCTGCAGACCTTCAAGGAACAAATGGAGCGCAGCGGTCGCCCGGTGAGCGCCGAGCAAGAAGGCCAGATCAAGGAAGCCATCATTGAGCGCGAAATCTATGCCCAGGCTGCCAAGGCCCAAGGCCTGGACGCCACCGAGTCCTTCAAGGGCCAGGTCGAGCTGGCGCGCCAAGGCATCCTGACCCAGGAGCTGTTTGCCGCCTATGAAAAGGCGCACCCCATCTCTGACGCGGCTGCCAAGGCCGAGTACGACAAGTTCGTCGCGACCAACCAAGGCAAGGAATACCACGCCTTCCACATCCTGGTGGACAGCGAAGACAAGGCCAAGGCCCTGATCGCCCAAATCAAGAAGGGTGCCAAGTTCGAAGACCTGGCCAAGAAGGAGTCCAAGGATCCAGGATCGGGCCAGCGCGGTGGCGATCTGGACTGGGGCAATGCTGCCAACTACGTGCCTGAGTTCTCCGAAGCGATGACCAAGCTGAAGAAGGGCCAGATGACCGACACCCCGGTCAAGACCCAGTTCGGCTACCACATCATCCGTGTGGACGATGTGCGCGAAGCGCAACTGCCCAAGTTTGACGAAGTCAAGCCCCAGATCGAGCAGCAACTGCGCCAGCAACAAATCCAGAAGTACCAGCAAGAGCTGCGTGAAAAGGCCAAGGTCGAGTAATTCTCGCCACCTCGCTTGTACTTGCAACCCCTGCCCCGTGCAGGGGTTGTGCTTTGTGGGCGCTGCAGCCCACCACTGTGCGGCGCTACACTCGGATGGCTCTGGCTGGCCCCTGAAGGTCGGCCTCTTCCTTGCGGCAGCCCTGCGCTGCCGCTGCCTTTACAAGAAAGAAAACCCCATGCGTCTTTTGCACACCATGCTGCGCGTTGGCAATCTCCAGCGCTCCATCGATTTCTACACCCAGGTGCTGGGCATGCGCCTGCTGCGCACCTCGGAAAACCCCGAGTACAAGTATTCGCTCGCCTTTGTCGGCTACGAAGACGGCAACCCTGGCCAGGCCGAGATCGAGCTGACCTACAACTGGGGCACCGAGAGCTATGACCTGGGCACCGCCTACGGCCATATCGCCCTGGGCGTGCCTGATGCTTACGCTGCCTGCGAAAAGATCAAGGCCAATGGCGGCAATGTCACCCGCGAAGCCGGCCCGGTAAAGGGCGGCACCACGGTGATCGCTTTTGTGACCGATCCTGATGGCTATAAGATTGAACTTATCCAACGCGCCGAAAGCAGCGCCGGCGGCGGTCTGCGTTAATACCGGCCTGGGCGTCTGTCAGTAACGCCCGCTACGTCCTAAAAGCCAGGCACCTGCCGGGCTTTTTTGCATTCGAAGCGCGATCGGGCCGATCAGCGGCTATGGCCGTTGTGCTGCTTGTTCTTGTACATGTCCAGATCGGCATGCTTGAGCAGGCTTTGCGGATCGGCCCCATCGATCGGATAAATCGCCTGGCCAATGGAGGCGCCCAGATGAACGACCTCGCCCTCAGGCAAGCCCTTGAGCGACTGCAACGCAGGGGCGAGAACCTCCAGGATCTTGGCTTTCACCACCTGGATCTGCTCATCGCTGTGGATGCCTTGGAGCACCGCAACAAACTCGTCCCCGCCCAGGCGAATCAGCACATCATTGCTGCGCAGCACTTCCTTGAGGCGCTGCACCACCTCGATCAGGGCCAAATCGCCGTTTTCATGGCCCCATCGGTCGTTGAGCGGCTTGAACTGGTTGAGGTCGATAAAGAGAATGGCAAATACCGCCTGCTTGGGCGCGTTCGGCCGGGTCAAGGTCTCCAGAATATGGTTCAGCGCGCTGCGGTTGGCAGCGCCGGTCAGCGCATCGGTAAACAAGCGATGCCGCATATGGTGGACATTGCTGGCCAGCTCGCCAATCTCGTCATTGCGCTCGACGCCGATGGGCACATCGATCTCGCCCTGCCCCACGCGGCGTACCGCATAGGTGAGCGAGCGCATGTCCTTGGCCAGGCCGCCAAAGATGCGCAAACCCAGTGCCAGAGCAATACCCAGGGCCAGCAGACCCAAGGCCACCACCAGCACCACATGGGCACGGATGCCGGCCAGCATCTGCTGGTGCGGCACGGCCACCACGGCCAGCCAGTTCAGGCCCGCCTCATCGGTCACGCGGCGGTAGGCCACCTCGATCGCATGGTTCTTGGCATCAAAGATCAGCGCCGTGCGTGCCACCTCGTTGGACTGCGAAAACTCGTGCACCAGCTGCCGGTACACCACCTTGAGCAAGGGGTTGCCGGCGCTGGCGGCGTTGACCCGGCTGGGCGGCTGCTCGCCGTTCAAGCGGATATTGTCCATGCGCGTGCCGGCAATCAAGTCGCCATTGGGCTCCATGATGAAAGCCTCGGCACCCTCTGACAAATGCAGGCCATCGACAAAAAGCCGCAGCTCGTTCAGAAAGACATCGGTCGCCACCACACCCGTGGGCTGGCCATCCGCACCAAACACCCGGCGCGCCCGCGTCATCACCAGGTCCTTGGCATTGAAGTCGATATAGACCGGTGTCCAGATATGGCCGACAACGCCCTGCGCCAGCCGGTACCAGGGACGCGTGCGCGGATCAAACAGATTGGATTCCTTGGACAGGAAGATCGGCTCGGCCTGGATGCCTGGCAGCAGGTAGATGCTGCGCACATCCTGCGCGTTCAGCTTGATGCGCAGTTCCGCCTGGGTTTCATTGCTGCGCAGCAGGCCGATGCCTTGCCCATGGCGGTTGCCGTAGAAGACATAGTCGCCCTGGCGCTGCGTCAGCGATGTGGCAGCCCACAGGCGGGTGCGCAGCGCCGGCATGTCGTCCTCGATGCGTTCGGGGGCCTGCAGGCCCGCCGGAAAGCTCGCCTCGATGATGGAGCGCGAGCTGAAGATGTGCCGGTCCACCGCCTGGCTGATGCGCTCGGCCATCTCCACCATCAGCTGCTGCGACAGCATCGATACCGTCTTGCTGCCCGTCCAGTACCACAGCACGCCGAGCACCCCGGTCAGCAATGCAATCAGCATCACAAAGGGCAAAATCAGGGTGATCGTCAGCGACGAGGCTTTACGGACGGGCATAACCAGGCATGGAGAAGGCTTTGATGGCGCGTTGGGCAGGTATTGGTATAGATACTGTCAGTTAATTCTTACTTTAACCGTTTTTATGAATTACATAGCGCGATAGACCTGTGTAATAACTCAACTTGACAGCGCGATGTTGCCACGGCAACCCCAAGCCATCGCTGGAATTTTTTCTGCAGCCCAGGCAACAGATCCAGCGATTACCCTCTGATTGGTCAAAGGATAGTTGCTCTGGAGATTCTTTTTTTAGGAGGAGAATAGCGCCTGGGAGAAAAGCAGCCGATACCCTCTCCGGACCGCCCCAGTATAACCAACCAAATACATTTAATTACATTAATCCGGCATAAATCAATCCTGCATCGGCGGAAATGATCCATCATTGAGTTACAAATTAGCTATAAGCTGATAGAATCAGTGAATAACAAAATGCGATTTAGCATGATTTGTATCCACTCCTGTCCGCACCGGCGCAGGCTTGGGGCATAGCCACTCCCTGCGAAACGGGACGCGGGCCTCAGTCTTGACGCCAACGACAGACGTTGCCGCTTTGTTTATAGATTGATGATCCCATGGCTACTGAACTGCTTCTGAACAAAAGGCTCTCTCGCAGAACCCTCAACAGCTTGGGGCGACATGCGATCACCACGGTGGATCAGGTGGTTGAAGCGTATCCCGAGCGCTTGCTCAAGCTCAATGGTGTGGGGATGACAGTGCTGCGCGATATCGAGCGGACGCTGTTCCCCGGGCAGCAGTTCCAGCCGCATTCGGGCCGCTACAAGGCCTGGACGGAAGACGCAGCCAACCAGCCGCATGCTGAGCAGGCGCAGTCCAAGGACTAAAGGCGCGCCCCCGGGCACCGCCCTGCTCCTCTGCCCAATCTCCTGCATTTAGCGGCCACCATACAGGCCAGCACTGCATGTCTGCTGGCATGTACTCGCAAGGCCTGTGCCCGGCCCCGTGGCATAAACACCATGCCCGGCGCTGCGCACTAGCGCCCAGGTGCAGCGCTGCGGCGCATTGCATGGAGCAACCGCAGCAGCATGGCCTATGGATCGATGTTCATCCCGCTGATGGGGATGCGGTATGGAACGCAGCCAGCAGGCGGCATGGATGGCCGCCTGGAATTGCTCTGATGACTGTGGTATCAGGCCTTGCGTGGCAAGGCTGCGGCCTCGCGGGCCAGCAAGGTGATGTGTTCCCAGTCACCGCGCTCCAGGGTGTCGGTGGGCACCAGCCAGGAGCCACCGACACAGACGACATTCTTCAGCGCCAGAAACTCTGCCGCATTGGCCGTCGTGATACCACCGGTGGGGCAAAAGCGCACTTCGGCGAAGGGACCCTGCCAGGCTTTGAGCATGTTGATACCACCGGCTTGCAGCGCGGGGAAGAACTTCAGCTCATTGAAGCCGTCTTGCTGCGCCTGCATGATTTCGCTGCTGGTGGCCACACCGGGCAGCAGCGGCAAACGGGCTTCGCGGCAGGCTTCGCCCACGCTGCTGGTGTAGCCAGGGCTGACCGCAAAGCGGGCCCCTGCCGCCGCTGCGGCACGCGCATCGGCGGCATTGCGCACGGTACCCGCACCCACGATCGCCTCCGGCACGGACTTGGCAATCGCTTCGATGGCGGCCAGGCCCTGGGGCGTGCGCAAGGTCACTTCCAGCACCCGGATACCGCCAGCGACCAGGGCCTTGGCCATGGACACGGCGTGGTTGACGTCGCGCAGCACGATCACCGGGATCACCGGTGCGTCTTGCATGATCGATAAGGCGGTCAGTTGCTCAGCCATGTGCAGGCTCCTTCTTCTGCGCTCAGCGCATTGCGCCGGAATCCGGCAAACAGTTCTCGGCCCAGCCCGCGGCCATTGGCGCGCAACTGCTCGGCCGGTATCGTGGCCAGTGGGCGTGCCTCCCAAACTGCGGCATCCACTTCGGCCTGCATGATACCGGTTTCAGCATCCAGCAGCACCATATCGCCGCTCTCAATTTTGGCCAGGGGGCCACCGGCCAGTGCTTCAGGCGACACATGGATCGCAGCGGGCACCTTGCCCGAGGCACCGCTCATGCGGCCATCGGTCACCAGCGCCACCTGGTAGCCCTTGCCTTGCAGCACGGCCAAGGGTGGCGTGAGCTTGTGCAGCTCGGGCATGCCGTTGGCCTGCGGGCCCTGCCAGCGCACCACGCAGACCACGCCGTTGTGCCCATTGGTCTGGCAGGCCTGCTCCAGCGCGCCCGATTTGAAGGCCTCCTGCAGCGCATCCTGCGAATCAAACACCCAGGCCGGCGCGCGCAGCACATGGCGATCGAGCGGCACGGCACTGACCTTGATCACGCTGCGGCCGAGGTTGCCGGTCAGCAGCTTAAGGCCACCGGTAGGGCTGAAAGGCGCGCTCACCGGGCGCAGCACGCTGTCGTCACCCGATTGGGTGGCCGCCTGCCAGACCAGCTGGCCCGCCTCCACGCGCGGCACCGTGGCGTAACCTGCCAGGCCTTCGGGGCGCACGGTCAGCACATCCCCATGCATCAGGCCTGCAGCCAGCAGCTGGCCAATCACATAGCCCGGGCCGCCTGCCGCCTGGAACTGGTTCACGTCCGCTGCCCCATTGGGGTAGACGCGCGCCAGCAAGGGCACGACCGAGGACAACTGCTCAAAATCATTCCAGTCGATGACGATACCCGCAGCACGCGCCACCGCCACCCAGTGGATCAGGTGGTTGGTCGAGCCACCTGTGGCCAGCAGCGCCACCATCGCGTTGACAATGCAGCGCTCGTCGACCACGCGGCCAATGGGCGCAAAGCGCTTGCCAGCGGTGATGCCCAGCACGGTACGCATGGCCTCGCGGGTCAGCAGCTCACGCGCGCCATCTCCCGGGTTGATAAAGGCATTGCCTGGCACATGCAGGCCCATGGCTTCGAGCAGCATCTGGTTGCTGTTGGCCGTGCCGTAGAAGGTGCAGGTGCCCGCATCATGGTAGGCGGCCATCTCAGCTTCGAGCAGCTTTTCGCGGCCGACCAGGCCTTGGGCGGCCAGCTCGCGCACCTTGGCCTTGTCGTTGTTGGACAGGCCCGAGGTCATCGGCCCGGCGGGCACAAACACCATCGGCAGATGGCCAAAATGCAGCGCGCCAATCAAGAGGCCCGGCACGATCTTGTCGCAGACGCCCAGCATCAGCGCCGCATCAAAGGTGTCATGGGTCAGCGCCACCGCCGTGCCCATCGCAATCGCATCGCGGCTGAACAGGCTCAGCTCCATGCCCGGCATGCCCTGGGTCACGCCATCGCACATCGCAGGCACGCCACCCGCCACCTGCGCGGTCGCGCCATGCTTGCGCGCCTCGTCCTTCAGGATATCGGGGTAGCGCTGCAGCGGCGCATGGGCCGAGAGCACATCGTTATAGGCCGTGACAATACCCACGTTCGGGCCCTTGACCTCGACAATGCGCAGCTTGTCATTGACCGGCACGCCGGCCACCGCATGCGCCACATTGGCGCAGCCCATCGAGCGCATCTGCGGCGGGCGCTGGGCCATGGCGTCAACCTGGGCCAGATAGTCGCTGCGCGTGGCAGCGCTCTTGGCGCGGATGCGGTCAGTGACCGCTTGAAGAACCGGGTGGATCTGCATCATGGGAGTCCTTTGCATCATGGGAAGGCCGTAGCTTCCCCTTTATTTATGTAATTTTTATAGCACAGCAGCCGCATGCAGCGCTGGCACTATGCTTTGTCAGCGCTCAAGGCTGCTGAGCATCCAGCCACTGCTGCACCTGCTGGGCAATGCGGTCCAGCGGGGTATCGGCATCCACGGTCAGCACCTGGGGCTCATCGCGCGGGTCTTCCAAGGTGGCAAACTGGTTGGCCACCAACTCGGGCGAGAAAAAATGCCCCGCACGCTGCTGCACCCGCGCCAGCGCCGTGTCGTAGCTGAGATCCAGAAACACAAAGCCGAGCCGGCTTTGGGAGGCGCGCAACAGCTCGCGGTACTGGCGCTTGAGCGCCGAGCAGGTCAGCACCACCCCCTGGCCATCATTCGCTTCGGCCAGCAACTGCGCCAGGCGTTGCAGCCAGCCAGCGCGGTCGGCATCGGTCAGTGCAATGCCCGCCTGCATCTTGGCCACACTTTCGGCCGCATGGTAGCTGTCGCCTTCGACCAGGCGCCAACCCAGGTGCAGCGCAATGGCTTCACCGGCGCTGGATTTGCCGCATCCCGACACCCCCATCACCACCAACGCTACAGGACGCCGACGCGAAGAATCACTAGAGGACATGGTCATTGGGTTAGCGCTATCCAATACAGGTAAAAAATAAGCGCTGCCCTTAGACAACGTAGTTTGAGCAAGCCGATTCAAACCATCAGTCTTGTTCTCGCCACGCCTGCAGGCACCGCCTTCCTTCCCAAGCATGTTGGGATAGCGCTATCATACCGGATATTGCTTGCTGAACCGACCGGAGATGCGCTTGCCCCTGCCCCCTTCCCCGCCTTTGCCCGCGCCGGCTGCCGAGCCCAACAGCCGCCGCTCGCGTGCCAGCGGGCGTGTCACCTTGCAGGATGTGGCCGATGCCGCAGGGGTCAGCCCCATGACGGTATCCCGCGCGCTGCGCGGCGAGCGCCGGGTGGCCGCTGCGCTGGCCGACAAGGTGCGCGAGGTGGCTTTGCGCCTGGGCTATGTGCCCGACCCGGCCGCGCGTGCGCTGGCCTCGCAGAAAAGCAACCAGGTACTGGTCATCGTGCCGCTGCTCAGCAACACCTTGTTTGTCGACCTGATCGAAGCGGCCCACAAGGTGCTGTTTGCCGCCGGCTACCACCTGCTCATTGGGGTGTCGCACTACAGCGCAGCCGAGGAAGAGCAGCTGCTGCGCGCCTACCTGCCGATGCGGCCTGCGGGTCTGATGCTGACTGGTTATGAGCGCAGCGCCGGCAGCGCCCAGCTGCTGGCAGCCAGTGGCACAGCCTGCGTGCATTTGATGGAGCTGCATCCCGACAGCGCAGCGGCCCGGCTGCACAGCGTGGGCTTTTCGCAGCTGGATGCCGGGGCGGCGATGACGGAACACCTGCTGGCCCAGGGCTACCGCCGTATCGCCTTTTGCGGCGCCCAGCTCGATGCCCGCGTCATGCAGCGCCTGCAGGGCTACCGCCAGGCCTTGCAGCAGGCGGGCCTGGCCGATCCGGGTCTGGAGATTCTGAGCCCCGAGCGCTCGTCACTGGCCCTAGGCGCGCAGCTGCTCGATCAGGTGCTGCAGCTCGGCGGTGGCGTGGATGCCGTATTTTTCTGCAACGATGACCTGGCCCAGGGCGCGCTGCTGGCCGCCAACCGCCTGGGCCTGGCCGTGCCCACACAAATCGCAATTGCCGGTTTCAACGACCTGCCCGGCAGCGCGCAGATGGTGCCGCCGCTAACCACCATCCACACACCCCGTAGCGCCATTGGCGCCGAGGCCGCCACCATGCTGCTGCAGCTGCTGCAAGACCAGCCGGTGGCACAGAACCGGCTGGATCTGGGCTACCACCTGGTGCGGCGCGCCAGCACCTAAGGGCTTAAACCTCTACCACTCGCCCAGAGCCCAGCTGCTGGCGACTGCAAAATACTCGCGCAGCCAGACGTTGAACCGGGTCAGCAGCGGTGTCGGCGCTGCCACGCCAATGGGCTGGCTAAAGCCCTGGCTGCGGGCAATCTGCAGCGCGCGCCAGAGGTGAAAATCACTGCTGACAATCGCAATGGGCTGCGCCAGATCCACCCCGCGCTGCTGCAGCATCGGGCCGGTCCATTCCAGGTTCAGCACGGTGCTGGTACTGCGCTCTTCGACCACCATCGTGGCGGGGTCCAGCCCGTGGCTCTGCGCCAGGTAGCGCGCCATGATGGCGCCCTCGCTCTCGTCCTGCCCAAAGTCCACCCCACCGGTCACTGCCAGCACCGCCTGGGGCTGCAAGGCCACGAGCTGCGCAGCGGTATCGAGCCGCATCGCCAGCGCCGGGCGCGGCTTGCCGTCTTGCGTTCCGCTGCCCAGCACCACAATCGCGGCCACCTGCGGCGTGGTCGCGGGCATCTGCCCCAGGCCGGCAATGCGCTGCCAGAGCCAGCCCACGCTGGCGACCCACAAGGCCAGACCCAGCCAGGCGGCACGCCACACAGCGCGGCGCCAAGGCGCTGCGGCGCGCCAGGCCTGCACCACCGGCCAGCGCCAAACCAGATAGCCTCCCGCCAGGCCCAGCCCTACCGGCACCAGCACCCCCAGGTGCAAGTGCCCGGCCGCCAAGGGCACGGTACCCAGCCCCAGCAGCACCAGCGCGGCCAAGGCCAACAAAGCTCGTTGCATTCCCATCCTCTCGTACACGCTTCGCTCCTGCACAAAAAAACCCGCTGCGGGGCAGCGGGTCTGCGACATCGCCAAGCAGTCAGATCATTCAAATTCCAGAATGATATCGTCCACCGCCAGCGAATTGCCCTTGGCAGCGCTCACCTTGCTGACCACGCCGTCTTGCGTGGCAAACAGGATGTTCTCCATCTTCATCGCTTCGATGACGGCCAGCTTCTCGCCCGCCTGCACCTTCTGGCCGGGCTGCACCGCCACATCGACCAGCAGACCGGGCATGGGCGAGAGCAGGAACTTGGACAGATCCGGTGGTGCCTTATAGGGCATCAGCTGGTAGAGCTCGGCGCCGCGCTGTGACAGCACCAGGATATCGCGCTGCGTGCCATTGTGGATCACGCGCAAGGCCAGCGGGTTCTTGGCCGTGCCGCGTTCGATCTGTGCGGTAAAGGGCTGGCCGTTGCAAGTGCCGTGGGTGACGACATCGCGCAGCACCGCTTCACTGCTGAACTGGTAGATCTTGTCACCAATGCTGACCTTGCAGACGCGGGCTTCGTCGTCAAAATCGGTCACCTCGGCCGAGACAAAGCTGTGCTGGCCTTCCGCGCCCAGCACCACCGCCGTGTAGCTGTGGCCCACGCGCAGCTGGTGGCCCAGCATCTGGCCGCTGATGGTGGATGCACGCGCGCGGTAGCGGCGGTTGCGGAACATCGCCAGTGCCACCAGAAAATCCGTGTCCTCATGGGGCACATCCTCTGCATGGAAGCCATGGCCATAGTGCTCGGCGATAAAGCCGGTGTTGAACTGGCCGGAGACAAATTGAGGGTGGGCCAGCAGCGCTGCCTGGAAAGGAATATTCGAGCTGATGCCGCGGATCGCAAAACCGTTGAGCGCCTCGCGCATCTTGGCAATCGCCTCGTTGCGGTCCTTGCCATGCACGATCAGCTTGGCAATCATCGAGTCGTAGAACATGGGGATCTCGCCGCCCTCGTACACACCGGTATCAACGCGCACACCCTGCAAATGGGCGGTGTCGGCCTGCCACATGGTCTGCTTGGGCGGCTCAAAGCGCACCAGGCGGCCGGTGGATGGCAGAAAATTGCGGAACGGGTCTTCGGCATTGATGCGGCATTCAATGGCCCAGCCATCGCGCTTCACATCAGCCTGGCTGAAGGACAGCTTCTCGCCCGCGGCCACGCGGATCATCTGCTCGACCAGATCGAGGCCGGTGATGCACTCGGTCACCGGGTGCTCGACCTGCAGGCGGGTGTTCATTTCCAGAAAGTAGAAGTCCTGGTCCTTGCCGACGACAAACTCCACCGTGCCGGCGCTCTGGTACTGCACGGCCTTGGCCAGCGCCACGGCCTGCTCGCCCATGGCCTTGCGCGTGGCATCGCTGATGAAGGGCGATGGCGCCTCTTCGATCACCTTCTGGTGGCGGCGCTGGATCGAGCATTCGCGCTCGTTGAGGTAGACCACATTGCCGTGGCTGTCGCCCAGGATCTGGATCTCGATATGGCGCGGCTCCTGCACGAACTTTTCGATAAAGATCCGGTCATCGCCAAAGCTGTTGCGTGCCTCGTTCTGGCAGGCGGTAAAGCCCTCGAGCGCCTCCTTGTCGTTGTAGGCCACGCGCAGGCCCTTGCCGCCGCCACCGGCCGATGCCTTGATCATCACCGGGTAGCCAATGCCCTGGGCAATGCCAACCGCTTTTTCCGCGTTCTCGATGGCATCGTTGTAGCCGGGGATGGTGTTCACCTTGGCTTCGTTCGCGAGCTTCTTGGAGGCGATCTTGTCGCCCATCGCAGCAATCGAATGCGCCTTGGGGCCGATAAAGGCAATGCCCTCATCTTCGCAGCGCTTGGCAAAGGCCTCGTTCTCCGACAGGAAACCATAGCCCGGATGGATGGCCTGCGCGCCGGTCTTGCGCGCCGCATCGATGATGCGGTCGGCCAGCAGGTAGGACTCGCGGCTGGGGGCTGCACCAATATGCACGGCCTCATCGGCCAGCTTCACATGGCGCGCTTCCTTGTCCGCATCGGAGTAGACCGCAACGGTCTGGATGCCCATGGTTCGGGCCGTGGCGATCACGCGGCATGCAATCTCGCCGCGATTGGCAATCAGGATTTTGCTGAACATGGTTGTCGTCTCTTGGTTGAATCTTTCGGTTGGCCACCATGCTGCCGTGCTTACGGCAGCGCCTTGTCATGCGCCCATTGCCCGCCGGGCATGAGCAAATAGTCTTCGCAATCGATCTCGCTGCAGCGCACACTGCCCAGCAATTGCAGCATCACCTGGTCCTGCGTGCGCACATCGGTCGAGCGCCCCTGCACTTTCACCGCCAGCAGGCGGCTGTCCTTGCCCCAGCGGGCAATCTCAGGGCCTTCGACCACGGCTGCCGTGCTGTCCCAGCCTTCGCGGTGCGCGGTGCGCACCGTTGCCAGCCGGCGCGAGAGGGTGCGCTCGGGCCGCACGCCCACCAGCACCACCTGGCCGCGCAAGCCCGCCAGGTTTTTGTCCAAGGTCGGCAGGTCCACCACGCGCCGGGCCTGGTACTGGCGCACCATCGCCTGCAGCCGCTGGGCATTGGCGCTGTATTCGCGCTGCTGCTCGGGCTGGCCGGCATTGTGCTGCTGCTGCGCCGCTGCGTTGTTGCTGTACTGCTGGAACAGCAGCTCGCGCCCCTGCAGCGAGGCCGTGGCCCGCACCACCGGCGCGGGCAGATGGCCGTCGGCATCGGCCGCCAGCTCAAAGCCCTGGTAGAGCATCAGCCGCACCAGGTTCTGCGCCGCAGCCGGGCAGGCACGCTGCCAATGCTGCAAGGCCGCCTGCAGCCATTGCCGCGCCACCTGCTCGGAGCCCAGTGGTGAATGGATGTCCACCAGCACATGCAGCGCCATCGGTGCGCAGGCATCGGCCGGCGTATTGCCATCCAATGCCGCTTGCACCCAGAGGCGCCCGCCCTTGCCTTCGCTGTCGGCCAAGGGGCCCAGATCGAGCAGCACCTGGCTGTCGGCCAAGGGCCTGGCAGCGCGCACGGCCGGGCGGCTGAGGAAAATGCCCCGGTCAAAGCGGCCCTGCCAGACAATGGGCGCCGCCCCAGCATCGCTGCGCGGCAGCCACTGCGCCCGGCCCTCGCCCTGGGCCAGGCCGTTTTCACAGCCACCCTGGTACGAGAACACGTATTGCCAGGACTGGGCCAGCGGCGCACCGCTGCGGGCGACGCAGCTGCTGCCCGGCGCTGCCGGCATGCCCGGCTGGGTTTGCGCGCCAGCAGCCACCCCCATGCAGGCCATGGCTGCGCACAGCAGGCGCTGCGCCAGCCAGCGCTGCGCCAGCAGGTGCTGCGCCCGCCGTCTTGCGGCCATGCGAAGTGGGACAAAGGTGGAGCGCATCCAGGCCTGCAGCGTTTAGAGCGGAATATTGCCGTGCTTGCGCCAGGGGTTCTCAAGCTGCTTGTTCTTGAGCATCTCCAGGCTGCGGCAGATGCGCTTGCGCGTCTCGTGCGGCAGGATCACATCGTCGATAAAGCCCCGCGCGCCAGCAACAAAGGGGTTGGCAAAACGGGTCTTGTATTCGGCCTCGCGCTTGGAGAGCTTGTCCGGGTCGTTCTTGTCTTCGCGGAAGATGATCTCGACAGCGCCCTTGGCGCCCATCACCGCGATTTCTGCCTGCGGCCAGGCCAGGTTCACATCGCCGCGCAGGTGCTTGGAAGCCATCACGTCATAGGCACCGCCGTAGGCCTTGCGGGTGATGACGGTGATTTTTGGCACCGTGCATTCCGCGTACGCATAGAGCAGCTTGGCGCCATGCTTGATGATGCCGCCGTACTCCTGGCTGGTGCCGGGCATGAAACCGGGCACATCGACAAAGGTGACCACGGGGATGTTGAAGGCATCGCAAAAGCGCACAAAGCGGGCGGCCTTGATGGAGCTCTTGATATCCAGGCACCCGGCCAGCACCAGCGGCTGGTTGGCCACAATGCCGACGGTCTGGCCGGCCATGCGCGCAAAGCCGATCAGGATGTTCTTCGCGTACTCGGGCTGCAGTTCAAAGAAATCGCCGTCATCCACGGTCTTGATGATCAGCTCCTTCATGTCGTAGGGCTTGTTCGGGTTCTCGGGCACCAGGGTGTCGAGCGACATATCAGCGCGGCTGACCGGGTCGGTGGTCGCACGCACCGGCGCCTTTTCGCGGTTGTTGAGCGGCAGGTAGTTGTAGAGGCGGCGCAGCATCATCAGCGCCTCGACATCGTTGTCAAAGGCCATGTCGGCCACGCCACTCTTGCTGGTGTGGGTGACGGCGCCGCCCAGCTCTTCGGCCGTGACCTGCTCATGGGTCACGGTCTTGACCACCTCAGGGCCGGTGACGAACATGTAGCTCGAATCCTTGACCATGAAGATAAAGTCGGTCATCGCCGGCGAATAGACCGCGCCACCGGCGCAAGGGCCCATGATCATCGAGATCTGCGGCACCACGCCCGAGGCCAGCACATTCTTCTGGAACACATCGGCGTAGCCGCCCAGCGACGCCACGCCTTCCTGGATACGGGCGCCGCCCGAATCGTTGAGGCCGATGACCGGTGCGCCCACCTTCATCGCCTGGTCCATCACCTTGCAGATCTTCTCGGCATGGGTCTCGGACAGCGCGCCGCCGAACACGGTGAAATCCTGGCTGAAGACAAAGACCAGGCGGCCATTGATCATGCCGTAACCGGTAACCACACCGTCGCCCGGGATCTTGGTCTCTTCCATGCCAAAGTCGGTGCAGCGGTGCTCGACAAACATGTCCCACTCTTCGAAGGTGCCGTCGTCGAGCAGCAGCTCGATGCGCTCGCGCGCCGTGAGCTTGCCCTTCTTGTGCTGCGCATCGATGCGCTTTTGCCCGCCGCCCAGGCGGGCGAGTTCACGCTTTTTCTCCAGTTGTTCCAAGATATCTTGCATGTTCCATCCTTGAAGCTTGCTAGGTTGTCTCTCTGTCTTGATCGGGGCTCGCCGCCCGGCTCAATCCGCTTTGTGAATCATCGCCGCACTGCTTTGCGCCTGCAGCAGGTTTCTGGCCGCTGTCGATGCCGCCAACTGGCCCGAAGCGACTTGCTGCTGCACAGCAGGCAGCATATCGCGCACGGCAGGGTGGCTGCGAAACGCCAGCTTGAGCCCATGGTCAATGCGCTCCCACATCCAGGCGAGCGACTGCTTCTCGCGCCGCTGTGCCAGGCAGCCGTTGCTGGTCTGCATCTGCCGGTAGCTGCTGACCGCGTCCCAAAAGGCCTCCACGCCATGGCCCAGCAGCGCGCTGATCTGTATCACCCGGGGCTGCCAGAGCGCGCCGCGCGCTGCATGGTCATGGCTGCCATGCATGCCCAGCAGGCGCAGGCTGGAGGTGATCTGCGCCTGCGCACGGGTGGCCGCATTCGGGTCGATGTCGGCCTTGTTGATGACCACCAGGTCAGCCAGCTCCATCACGCCTTTTTTGATGGCCTGCAGGTCATCGCCGGCATTGGGCAGCTGCAGCACGCAGAACATATCGGTCATGCCATGCACCGCTATCTCGCTCTGGCCCACGCCGACGGTCTCGACCATCACCACGTCGTAGCCCGCCGCTTCGCAGACCAGCACCGCCTCGCGCGTCTTCTCAGCCACACCGCCCAGGGTGCCGCTCGACGGGCTGGGCCGGATATAGGCTTCGCTGCGCATCGACAGCTGCTCCATGCGTGTCTTGTCGCCCAGGATGGAGCCGCCCGACACGGTGGACGACGGGTCAATCGCCAGCACCGCCACGCGCAAGCCCTTGCCGATCAAATACAGGCCCAGGGTTTCAATAAAGGTGGACTTGCCCACGCCGGGCACACCGCTGATGCCGAGGCGAAAAGACTTGCCGGTATGCGGCAGCAGCGCCGTCAGCAGCGCATCGCCCAGCGCGCGGTGGTCGGCGCGGGTCGACTCCAGCAAGGTGATGGCCTTGGCCATCGCGCGCCGCTGCAGAGCAGGGTTGTCCCCTTGCGTAATGGCGGCAACGCGCTCGGCAACATCGCTACTCATGCCGCCGCCTTGTCAAAACACTGCCGCAGCGCCCCTGCCACAGGGGCGCTTGCCGTCATCATTTGTATCGCCAACTCCATATCCACTACCTCTACGCCGGGGTCCACTGGTACAACAGGTCAATCGGATCGCCGCCCGTCTGCACAAAGCCATGGCGCTCATAAAACCGGATCGCATCGCTCTGGTTCAGCACCTCCAGCCATACCGCCCGGCCTTCGCGGCGCGCCTGGTTCTGCACCTGCTGCATGGCCCAGTCGCCAATGCGGCGGTTGTGCCAGGCCGGCAGCAGATAGAGATGCTGGAGCTTGAGCGGGCCATCTTCATAGGGCACTACCGTCAGCAGCCCGACGCGCTGCGGGCCTGCGCCTTCGTCCACACAGATATGCCGCATGTACTGCGGCGCAAACTGGCGTTCAAAACGCTTGCGGGCATGGTCCAGGTTGAAGATGCCCAGCCGCTCCAGGCTCGGGCGCATCGCGGCCACGCGCAGCGCAAACAGCGCTTCAAAATCACTGTCGGCAACCGGGGCAAAGGAGAGATTCATGCTTTCTCCAAGCCTTTCTTCATCTTTTGGTGTAGCAAGTAGCCACCATAACCCAGTGCAACCCACACGCCCAGCCCGACGACAACCTGGCCCCAAGCTGGCAAAGTGAGCACCCGGTACAACAAGTACAGATACAGAATGCCAAGGACAGGCTCCACGAACATCATGACAAGAGCCTTCACATAGTCTTGCCAGAAAGGCGCTTGTTTGCCCTTGCCCATACCGATTTAGACAGCAACCGCTTTCTTGATCTGCTCGAGCACATCCTTGGCGCTGGCCGGGATCGGGGTGCCCGGGCCATAGACGCCTTTGACGCCTGCGTTGTAGAGGTAGTCGTAATCCTGCGCCGGGATCACGCCGCCGACAAAGACGATGATGTCGTCGGCGCCCTGCTTTTTGAGCTCTTCGATGATGGCGGGCACCAAGGTCTTGTGGCCGGCGGCCAGGGTGGAGACACCGACGGCATGCACATCGTTCTCGATGGCTTGGCGCGCGCATTCCTCGGGGGTCTGAAAGAGCGGTCCCATGTCCACGTCATAGCCCAGGTCGGCAAAGGCGGTCGCCACCACCTTGGCGCCCCGGTCATGGCCGTCCTGGCCGAGCTTGGCAATCATCACGCGCGGACGCCGGCCTTGGGCTTCGGCAAAGGCTGCGATCTCGTCCTTGAGCTTGTCCCAGCCTTCGGCCGAGTCATAGGCGGCGGCGTAGACACCGGTCACCTTTTGCGTATCGGCGCGGTGGCGGCCAAAGGATTTCTCCAGCGCATCAGAGACTTCGCCGACGGTGGCACGCAGCCGCACCGCCTGGATGGCCAGGTCCAGCAGGTTGCCCTCGCCCGACTCGGCAGCGGCGCTGAGCGCCTGCAGGGCCTTGCCCACGGCAGCGGCATCGCGCGTGGCCTTGATCTGGTTCAAGCGCGCAATCTGGCTGTCGCGCACCTTGACGTTGTCCACTTCGAGGATGTCGACCGGGTCTTCCTTGGCCAGCTTGTACTTGTTGACGCCGACAATCACTTCCTTGCCCGAGTCGATGCGCGCCTGCTTCTCCGCCGCAGCCGCCTCGATCTTGAGCTTGGCCCAGCCGCTGTCCACGGCCTGGGTCATGCCGCCCATCGCGTCGACCTCTTCGATGATCTTCCAGGCGGCATCGGCCATGTCCTGGGTCAGCTTTTCCATCATGTAGCTGCCGGCCCAGGGGTCGATCACATTAGTGATATGGGTCTCTTCCTGGATGATGAGCTGGGTGTTGCGCGCAATGCGGGCGCTGAACTCGGTGGGCAGCGCGATCGCTTCGTCCAGCGCATTGGTGTGCAGCGATTGCGTGCCACCAAACACGGCCGCCATGGCCTCGATGGTGGTGCGCACCACATTGTTGTAGGGGTCCTGCTCGGTCAGGCTCCAGCCACTGGTCTGGCTGTGGGTGCGCAGCATCAGGCTCTTGGGGTTCTTGGCCTCAAAGCCGGTCATGATGCGGCACCACAGCAGGCGGGCGGCACGCATCTTGGCGATTTCCAGGTAGAAGTTCATGCCCACCGCCCAGAAAAAGGACAGGCGCCCGGCAAAGGCGTCCACATCCATGCCCTTGGCGATGGCGGTTTTCACATATTCCTTGCCGTCGGCCAGGGTGAAGGCCAGCTCCAGCGCCTGGTTGGCGCCGGCTTCCTGCATGTGGTAGCCGCTGATCGAGATCGAGTTGAACTTGGGCATGTTCTGGCTCGTGTACTCGATGATGTCGCCGATGATGCGCATGCTCGGCTTGGGCGGGTAGATGTAGGTGTTGCGCACCATGAACTCTTTGAGAATGTCGTTCTGGATCGTGCCCGAGAGCTGGTCCTGCGCCACGCCCTGCTCTTCGGCGGCCACCACATAGCCGGCCAGCACCGGCAGCACCGCGCCATTCATCGTCATCGATACGGAAACCTTGTCCAGCGGAATGCTGTTGAAGAGGACCTTCATGTCTTCGACCGAGTCGATTGCCACACCGGCCTTGCCGACGTCACCGGTCACGCGCGGGTGGTCGCTGTCATAGCCCCGGTGCGTGGCCAGGTCAAACGCGACCGACACGCCTTGACCGCCCGCGGCCAGCGCCTTGCGGTAGAAGGCATTGGATTCTTCGGCGGTCGAAAAACCGGCGTACTGGCGAATGGTCCAGGGCCGCACCGCGTACATCGTGGCCTGCGGGCCGCGCAGGTACGGTGCAAAACCCGGCAAGGTATCGGCAAACGGCAGGTCAGCGGTATCGGCGGCGGTATAGAGGGGCTTGACCGTGATTCCATCGGGCGTCAGCCAATCGAGGCTGCCGACATCGCCCCCGGGGGCGGATTTGCTGGCGGCCTTGTCCCAGGCGGCGCGGTCGGCCTTGGGAAACTCGGATGCAGTGTTGTGCTTCGCGGAATCAGTCATGTCTCAAGCTCGGGATACGTTATAGACAGTGCATATTGGCCTACCCACGGCCGCCAGGCAAGTGTACATTATTCATAATTATGAATGCAGAATTTTGAATTTCAGTCGCCTTCTGTACAATGGCGCCACCGATGAGCCTTCCCACTTTTGCGCCGCGTGCGCTGTACCAGGACGTTGCCGAGCTACTGCGGCAACGTATTTTTGCGCACCAACTGCCCCCTGGCAGCTGGATCGATGAGTTGAAGATTGCCGAAGAAATAGGCATCAGCCGCACGCCTTTGCGCGAGGCCTTGAAGGTGCTGGCCACCGAGGGCCTGGTCACGATGAAGCTGCGCCGTGGCGCCTATGTGACTGAGGTGTCGCAAAAAGACCTGCTCCAGGTCTACCACCTGCTGGCCTTGCTCGAGAGCGATGCCTCCGCCGAGCTGGCCAGCAAAGCCAGCGCCGAACAGATTGCCGAGCTACAAGGCCTGCATGACGCGCTGGAAGCCGCTGTCGATGAGCGCGATGCCTTTTTTATTGCCAATGAGCGCTTTCATATGCGCGTGCTGGAGATGCTGGACAACAAATGGCTCAGCCAGATGGTGGCCGACCTGCGCAAGGTGATGAAGCTCAACCGCCACAACTCCCTGTTCAAATCCGGCCGCATCGAGGAATCGCTGCAGGAGCACCGCGCGCTGATGCGGGCGCTGGCCGCGCAGGACAGCAGCGCGGCACGCGCCTGCGTCATGCTGCACTTCAAGAACGGCTTGGCAGCTGCGTCCTAGTCTTGATAACGCAGCGCTGCCCTGGCTGCCTCAGCCCTTGAGAAAATGCGCAGCGCCCTGTGCTGCCCGCACGCCGCTCGACAAGGCCGCCGTCAGCAGATAGCCGCCCGTCGGCGCTTCCCAGTCCAGCATTTCCCCCGCGCAAAACAGCCCGGGCCGGGCATGGCACATCAGGTCATGCGAGAGCGCAGTAAAGGCCACGCCACCCGCAGTGCTGATGGCCTCATCGATGGGGCGCGTCGCGACCACGGTGATGGGCGCGGCCTTGATGGTGCGGGCCAGCAGCTCGGCATTCTGCATGCCCTCCTTGCCCAGCACTTCAAACAGCAACGCAGCCTTGATGCCATCCAGACTTAGCCGGCTCTTGAGGTGGCTGGCCAGGCTGCGCGAGCCGCGCGGGTGGCGCACTTCGGCCAGCACGCGCTCGGCGCTGTGGTCAGGCAGCAGATCAACAAGGAAGGTGGCGCTGCCCTGGGCCGTGATGGCATCGCGCAGCAGCGCAGACACGGCATAGACCAGGCTGCCTTCGACGCCGCTGTCCGTCGCGACAAACTCGCCACGGCGTGCAAAGCCCGCCTCGCTGCCGTCATCAAAACGGATCGCCACTGATTTGAAAGGCTGGCCGGCAAACTTGCTGGCGAAAAACGGCGACCAGCCGGGTGCCGTCTCGCCATCGGCGGCCGGCAGCATGCGCACATCAAAGCCGCAGTTGGCCGGTGCAAGCGGGGCAGTATCCACCCCCACCTGCGCAAGCAGCGGCACCCAGGCGCCGTCCGAGCCCAGCCGCGCCCAGCTGCCGCCGCCCAGCGCCAACACGGTGGCACGCGCTTGCACGGCGGTCTCGCCATCGGGGGCGGCAAAGCGCAGTGCGCCGGCCGCGTCCCAGCCCAGCCAGCGGTGGCGCATGGCAAAACGCACGCCAGCGGCCCGCATGGCCACCAGCCAGGCGCGCAACAAGGGAGCGGCCTTCATGTCCTTGGGAAACACCCGGCCCGAGGTGCCAACAAAGGTCTCGACGCCCAGATCCTGGGCCCAGGCCTGCACCTCCGCCGCGCCAAAATACTGCAGCCAGGACGCGACGACGGCCTGTTGGCGCCCGTAGCGCCCGACAAACGGCGCCATCGGCTCGGAATGGGTCAGGTTGAGGCCGCCGCGCCCAGCGAGCAAAAACTTGCGCCCTACCGAAGGCATCGCGTCATAGACCGTCACCTGCAAACCGGCCTGCGCCAGGCGATGTGCTGCCATCAGACCAGCCGGGCCGCCGCCAATGACTGCGACATCCACTGTGGCAGGCGAAGAAGAGGAGTGGCTGGGCAAGGTCATGGCAAAAACAAAGCAAAAGAGAACAAGGGGGCGAACCATACACCAAGTCCGGCCCCTGGCAGACAAGGATGGCTACTTTTCGCCAACTGCTGATGCAGCGCATACCCGCAACAGCACATCGGAAGGCGGCCTCTAGTACCATTCCGCTATGGATCGTCCCGTCATTTCCCTGGTTGACCTGCGTCGTTATGACGCCAGTCTGGCCATGCCCACGCCAGCCGGTGCCTCGTTGTCGCACGGCGGTGCGGTGCGTGACCAGCGCCAACGGCCGCTGCGGGATCTGCGCATCAGCGTGACGGACCGCTGCAACTTCCGCTGCAGCTACTGCATGCCCAAGGATGTGTTCGACAAGGACCACCAGTACCTGCCGCACCGCGATTTGCTCAGTTTTGAGGAAATCACCCGCACCGCGCGCCTGTTTGCCCAGCTGGGCGTCGGCAAGCTGCGCATCACCGGTGGCGAGCCGCTGCTGCGCAAGAACCTGGAAGCGCTGATCGCCCAGCTGGCTGAGCTCGAGACGCTCAACGGCACGCCGATGGACCTGACCTTGACGACCAATGGCTCCATTCTGGCACGCAAGGCACGTGCCCTCAAAGACGCCGGGCTCAAGCGCCTGACGGTCAGCCTCGACAGCCTGAGCGACCCGCTGTTCCGCCAGATGAACGACATGGATTTCCCGGTCGCCACCGTGCTGGAAGGCATTGAGACTGCGCAGGCCGTGGGCTTTAGCAATATCAAGGTGAATATGGTCGTCAAGCGCGGCGTCAATGACCATGAGGTCGTCGCGATGGCCCGGCACTTTCGCGGCAGCGGCGTGACCCTGCGCTTTATCGAATTCATGGATGTGGGCGCCACCAACGGCTGGCGGCTCGAAGAGGTGCTGCCCTCGGACGCCGTACTGGAGCGCCTGCAGTCCGCCTTTGCGCTCACCCCGCTGTCAGCGACTGCGCCTGGGGAGACTGCCGTGCGCTGGGGCTATGTCGGCGCCAACGGCCAGCATGACCCAAGCCTCGGCGAGATTGGCCTGATCAGCAGTGTCACCCACGCCTTTTGCCAGGACTGCAACCGCGCGCGGCTCTCGACCGAAGGCAAGCTGTTCCTGTGCCTGTTTGCCAGCGAAGGCTGGGACCTGCGTGCGATGCTGCGCAATGGCGCCAGCGACAGCGATTTGCGCGAGGCCATTGCCCAGGTCTGGGGCCAGCGCAGCGACAACTACAGCGAGCAGCGCAGCCAGCACCCGGAGATCGCGCTGCAGCGCCAGCGGGTCGAGATGAGCTATATCGGCGGCTGATAAAGGCCTTGCCCGCTTCTGATGGCTGCCACAATCAGAGGGTCTGAAACCCTGCTGCCTTTGCCGACCATGCCCTCTTCCGCACCCGCCATTCACCCTGAACATATCACCGGCCTGGTACTGGCGGGCGGCCAGGGCACGCGCATGGGCGGTGTTGACAAAGGCCTGCAACTGCTGGGCGGCCAGGCGCTGGCATGGCACTGCGCCCAAAGGCTGCAGCCGCAGGTGGGGCCAGTGCTCATCAATGCCAATCGCCATCTGGATGCCTACCGCGCGCTGGGCTACCCGGTGGTGGCAGATCTAAGCTTGCCGGACACCGAAGACTATGCGGGCCCGCTGGCAGGTTTTGCCGCCGGCTTGGCGGCCTGCCAAACGCCCTGGCTGTTGACGGTGGCCTGCGATACGCCGCACTTCCCGCAAGACCTGGCCCAGCGCCTGGCGCAGGCAGCGGCCGCTCAGGACTGCCCCATTGCAATGGCCTGCACCCCGCCTGAGGAGCCCGGCAGTGATCGCCCGGTTTTGCAGCCTACCTTCTGCCTGATCCATGCCGGCCTGGCGGATAGCGTGCGGCAATTTGTGGCCAGCGGCGGGCGCAAACTGCGGCAGTGGGCAGCGCAGCATGGCCATTGCCTGGTGGAGTTTGACGATGCCCAGGCCTTTTACAACGCCAATACGCCCGACGAGCTGGCCCGGCTGCAGGACATGACACCGCCGCACAAGTGACTGGCGCTGACGGACGCGGGCTGAGCCGGTGCTATAACGGATCAGATCAGCATTCCCACCTTGGAGCCGCCTTTTGACCTACTCGGCACAGCACCTCAGCCAGGAGCCCCAGCGCTCCGACATCGATACCCAGCCCGGTTTGACTGTTCTGGAATTTGGCACACCCTGGTGCCCGCATTGCCTGGGCGCACAAGGCCTCATCGAGCAGGCGCTGGGCCCGCGCGCCGATATCCAACATCTGAAAGTAGAAGATGGCCCTGGCAAGCCCTTGGGCCGCAGCTACCGCATCAAGCTATGGCCGACCCTGGTGATGCTGCGCGATGGCCAGGAAGTGGCCCGTGTGGTGCGACCGACCGATGCGGCCAGCATCAACACTGCGCTAGCAGCGCTGCAAACGCCATAAGTTGAAATTTATTGAAGCTGGCTCGGCGCATCCATGCCGGGCCTGCCATGCCTGCCTAGACCGGCGTGACCGAAAACGCCGTGCTGGGCGCCGTGGGGTCTTCGGGCGATACGCCAAAGTACATCACACCCACGCCATGCAATTGCACCGACTCGCGTCGCACGGCAGTGGCGGGGTTGGCACCAAAGCTCACCCAGGTGCCATAGCGGCTTAGATCGGTGTAGATCACATTGCCGCTGCGCCAGTCGATACGGCCATGCTGGCGGGAGACGCGCCGGTCCAGCACCACCCATTCCGAGTCCGATGAGCGGCCGACAAAAATCGGCATCTCCTGGGTGCTGAAAAAGCGCTCCACCCCGCCCGATGCCAGCCGCAGCCGCATCTGCACCACGGCCTCGGGCTTCATCGGTAAGACAGAGTCGTACGCGGTCACCACTTCCTGGGCTTCGGGCTCGATCCACTGCACCTGGTAGAGCATTTGCTGCTCGGCCTTGCCGCGCACATCCATCCAGCCCATGGGCACAAACACGGTATCGGCGCGGGCGCCAGACTCCATCGTCGAGGCGGCGGCCCAGACCTCGCGGTGACCGGCCTTTTCGCACAGGCGCGCTGCCATGTTGACCGAGTCGCCATAGCAGTCGCCCTCCATCAGCACGACTTCACCGGTGCTCATGCCCACACGTACATGGAATTTTTGCGAGGCAGGCAGGGAGTCCCACTGCCCGTAATGGCGGCGCATCAGCATGGTCATGGCGCTCACGGCCAGGGCGCTGCTGTTGAAGATGGCCAGCACACCATCGCCCAGGGTCTTGATCACCCGCCCCCCCGCCTGCACGACGACTTGCTTGAAAGCATCCGTCATGCCCGCGACTGCTCGCGCAGCACGCTCATTGCCCAAGGTTTCGAACAATGCGGTACTGCCCGAGATATCGATGAATACCACGGTGGCGACAGTTGTCATGGATTTTCTTGTTAGGGCTGGGGTCGCCTCCTCCCCAGGAGCAACGCCAGCCTATGCATCAATAGCGACCATGCATATTACACTGCAAACCAGGGCCTGCGACCAGTCCTGACGCCGTCGTCGAACTTACGAATTGTTTAGATTCCAACAGACAGGCGCAAACCCCTGGCTTTTCACAAGCCCGCGCCCAGGGCGCATGGTATATGGCTGGGCGGGCCTGGCACCCAGGCGCAGCCCGCGCTTTGCGTTATTGATGGCCCCAATAAATCAGTGCATCCCGGCCTTCGACACTCAGCGATACCTGGGCGCCTACCGGCAGCAGCACCTTGGTGGGCACATGGCCAAAAGGCAGGTTGGTAAAGACAGGGGCCTCGATCTGCGTGCGCAGCCACTGCACCACACTGGCCAGCTTGAAGCCCTTGTCATGCGCGTTCAGCTGGTAGTCGCTGAACTGGCCAAACACCACGGCCTTTTGCTGGGCCAGCACGCCCGCGTGCAGCAAGCTGGTCAGCATGCGCTCGATCTTGTAGGGCGTCTCGCCCACATCCTCGATGAACAGCACGCCGCCCTTGACCTTGGGCAGGTAAGGCGTGCCCACCAGTGAGGCAATCATCGCCAGGTTGCCGCCCCAGAGCGTGGCCTTGGGGATGTAGACATCGTCCGAGGCCGAAGCGCCCGTCACCGTGCCGGCCTTCTCAGGTGCCAGGCGCCAGCCCGCACCTTCGCCCGCGCCGCTCAGCAGGTCTTCAAAGCAGTCCTGCATGATGTCGTCCACGCCGTCTTCGGCGCCAAAATCGCCCACCAGTGCCGGGCCGGCCCAGGTCATGGCACGGGTCTTGGCATACAGCGCCAGCTGGAGGGCGGTGAAATCGCTCAGGCCGACAAAGCGTGTGCCCGAGGCCACGGCCTTGGCGATCTGTTCATAGTCCAGGCGGTGCAACAGGCGCGAGAGCCCATAGCCGCCCCGGCTGATCATCGCCACATCCGCACCACTGGCGCAGGCGCGGGCGATCGCTGCCAGGCGCGTGTCGTCGTCACCGGCAAAGCGGGTGCTGGATGCGAGCGCATCCTGGTCCACCTCGACCTGGTGGCCCATGGCCTCCAGGCGCTTGACCGCGCGTTTGAACGCCTTTTTATCGCGCACGGCGCCCGAGGGCGAATACACATAAATATGCTTGGGGCCGTGGGCATGGTGGTGCTGGCAGTGCGCGTGGTCGCAGTGACCATGGTCGTGGTCATGGGAGTGGTCGTGCTGGTGCATGGCGGCGAACAGAGGTAGAGAAAGGCAGGCACAAAGCCGCCCGATAAGAAGGGCGGTGCCCGGTTCTGCGCGCAAAACCGGCACCTTCGGTGTTGGGCGGCATTATGCGGCCAAGCGCCTTAGCTGCAGGCCACACGGGGACTAAGGCCATGGGCCAGGCAGGGGCTGGGGGGGCCTTGCCCACGCCCGTCAACCCAGCGCCTGCGGGCGCACCTGGATCAGGCTGAAGACGCCCTGCACGCCAATGGCACCGTTGGCCAGCGCCACCGCCCGGTCCAGCAAAGGCCTGGACGATACCGTGCCGCGCAAGGTGACCATCGCGTGCGAGGTCTCCACCTGCAGCGCAGCGAGCTCATCGCTTTGCGAGGCGGCCAGTGCATCGCTGACCTGCGAGGTGATCGCATCATCGTCGGCGCGCCGGCGGTTGGCCTGCGCTGCGCGCTCCACCGCCTGGCTCGCCCGCTGGCCCGAGGCATCGAGCGTCTGCCCCAGCCCTTCGCTCCAGCGCCAGGCCTGCTGCAAGGCCCCACCTTGCCAAAGCGCGGCGGCGGCGGCGCCCAGAGCCGCGAGCACCAAGGCCCAGGCAGCAATCTTTTTGACAGTGGAGGAGCGGCGGATCAAGTGCATGGGAAGCGGGCGCCAAGGCAGACACAAAGGCAGGCACAGGAAAGGGGCTGGAGCCGGTCAGCATGGCGCTGGCCGTGCCAGCCATTGTGACGGCAGCCAGGCCGCGTGCCAAGGCTTTGCGACAAGCGGCAGCAAGCTATACCGGCAAGACACGCAGCCTTGGCAATTCTTCACAGATGGGACTGGGCACTGCGGCTGCAGTCGCCCTTGCGCAAGCGCCCGGCTGCAAGCGCGCGTCGATGCGGCGACAATGCTGCCATGCAGCCCTCCCTGATTTACCGAATTTTTCCCTTCCTGCGCTGGCCCAAGCCGACCAAAGAACTCTTGCGGGGTGAATTCATGGCGGGGATGACGGTGGGGCTGATGCTGGTGCCCCAGGGCGTGGCCTATGCGCACCTGGCCGGCATGCCGCTGATCACCGGCATCTATGCCTCGATCATTCCCGCGGCCGTGGCCATTCTCTTTAGCCCCTCTCCACGGCTGGGCGTCGGGCCCACGGCACTGAGCGCCTTGCTCATTGGCGCCTCGCTCACCGGCATGGCCGAGCCCGGCTCGGCCCAGTGGGTCATTCTGGCCGCCTGGATGGCCATCATGGCGGGCCTCGTGCAGCTGAGCCTGGGCCTGGTGCGCGCCGGCTGGCTGCTGAATCTGGTGACCTCCCCGGTGCTGGCTGGCTTCACCCAGGCCGCTGCGCTGCTGATTCTGGCCTCGCAGCTGCCCAGTTTGCTGGGCATGCGCAGCGACTGGGCCACGGTCTGGGACAACCCCTCGCTGGGGCTCTTTGACTGGCGCTCCATCCTGCTGGGGCTGGCGAGCATTGCCATCCTGGTCGTGGGCAAAAAGTGGCGTCCCGCCTTTCCCTCCGCGGTGTTTGTCATCGGCTGCACCGGCCTTATCAGCTGGGCCACCGATTTTGCCGACAAGGGCGGCGCCGTGGTCGGCCACCTGCCCACGGGCTTGCCGCAGCTGGTCTGGCCGGGCATGCTGGACTGGTCGCAGTTTGGCCTGCTCGTCATGCCGGTGCTGGTGATCTCGCTGGTCAGTGCGCTGGAGACGGCTTCGAGCGCCCAGGTGGAACACCAACAGGCAGGCACGCGCTGGGACAGCAGCCAGGAGCTGGTGGCCCAAGGCCTGTCCAAGATGAGCGCCGGCCTGTTTGGCAGCTTTGCCACCAGTGCCTCGTTCTCGCGCTCGGCCGTCAACCTGCTGGCCGGCGCCAAGACCGGTTACTCCAATATCTTCTCGATCCTGCTGGTCGTCGCCGTGGTGCTGTGGTTCATCCCCGCGCTCTACCATGTGCCGCAGGCGGCACTGGCCGCCATTGTGATGACGGCCGTGGCCAACCTCGTCAAGCCGCGCGCCCTGCTCTATTTGTTCAAGATCTCCCGCATCGAAGGCTGCATTGCGGTGGCCACCTTTGGCATCACCTTGCTGACGGCGCCGCGCATCTACTGGGG
Source organism: Comamonas sp. MYb21 (assembly GCF_037479395.1). NCBI lineage: Bacteria > Pseudomonadati > Pseudomonadota > Betaproteobacteria > Burkholderiales > Comamonadaceae > Comamonas > Comamonas sp. MYb21. The sequence goes on from NZ_JBBGZC010000004.1 coordinate 352,298, forward strand.
CGTGCTCTCGGGCATCTTGCTGAGCTCCTGCTACTTTCTCTACAACCGCCTGCATCCCCGCATTGTCGAAGTTGGCCTGCACCCCGATGGCAGCCTGCGCGACCGCCATCTGTGGCAGCTGCCCCCCTTGGCCCCGGATCTGCTGGCCCTGCGCATGGATTCCGAGCTCGACTTTGCCTCGGCCGCTGCGCTGGAAGAGCGCGCTGCCAATGTCTGGGCCCAGCATGGGCACTACCGGCAGCTCGCCCTGCTGGCCCAGCCGATGAACCAGATCGACATCACCGGTGTCGAGGCCTTTGTGCGGCTCGAGCGCATGGCCGCCAAGCGCGGCGGCATGCTGCATATCGTCGGCATGAAGCTGCCCGTCGAAGCCCGGCTCAAGCGCGCCGGCCTCTTGCAGGACAACCCGCATCTGCGCATGTACCGCACCGATGCCGAGTTTTTGCAGGCGATGAGCCGCGCGCACAGCGATGACGGCATCGAGTATTCAATCTAGCGATCGGGCGCTGTCGCAAGGGCCTGACCGGCGGCGCGTGCTTCCCTGGCTAAAATAGCCGCCCGCCATGCGCTCCGGCACAGGCGGCTATTTCATCCCCCGAAGCTTTGCCAGAAACCACCGTGCCCTCGATTCTCAATATCTCCTGCTACAAGTTTGTCAGCCTGCCTGACTGTGAGGCGCTGCGCGAGCTGCTGGCCCAGCGCGCGGCCGATCTGGCGCTCAAAGGCACGGTGCTCTTGGCCGAGGAAGGCATCAATTTCTTTCTGGCCGGCCCCGCCGAGGCCGTGCATGCCTGGGTGGATGCGCTGCGTGAGGACCCGCGTTTTGCCGATGTGCAGCCCAAGGAGAGCTGGTCGCAAACGGTGCCGTTTCGCAAGATGCTGGTCAAGGTCAAGCCCGAGATCATCCGCATGGACCACCCGGCGATCCGCCCTGCCAACGGCCGGGCACCCTCGGTCAGCCCCCGTGATCTGCAGCGCTGGCTGCAGCAAGGCCATGATGACCAGGGCCGCCCGGTGGTGACCCTGGACACCCGCAATGACTATGAGGTCGATGAAGGCGCCTTTGTCGGTGCCATTGATTGGCGGCTGCGCAAGTTCACCGAGTTCCCCGCGCAGCTGCGCGCGCACCGCCAGGACTTGGAAGGCAAGACCGTGGTGAGCTACTGCACTGGCGGCATCCGCTGCGAAAAGGCCGCCATCCTGATGCAGGAAGAAGGCCTCGCCCATGTCTACCAGCTCGAAGGCGGCATCCTCAAGTACTTTGAAGAAACCGATGGCAGTGGCTACCAGGGCAGCTGCTTTGTGTTTGATGAGCGCCGCGCCGTCGATGACGGCCTGCGCAAGACAGCGCTCAAGACCGAGCCCTGACAGCCAGGCTGTCCGGCTCGGCATGCTGCGAACGATCAAGCAGCGTGGCGCTTGGCGTCCAGGCTCCAGGCACCGGCCCCAAAGGCGGCAAAGGCAAGCAGACCGCCCACAATGGCGATGTTCTTGTTGAACAGCAACTGCGTGACCATCATGGCCTCCTTGGGCACCGCCCAGAAGGCATGGAAAATCACCGTGGCGGCCAGCGTGAAGATGGCCAAAATAGCGGCAGCATAGCGCGTGCCCAGGCCCAGCAGCAGCGCCAGGCCGCCCAGAATCTCAATGGCCAGGCCCACGGCCACGCCCACTTCGGGCATCGGCATGCCTGCGGACTGGGCGTAACCCACGGCCCCGGCAAAGCCGGTCAGCTTGCCCCAGCCCGGAATGACAAAGAACCAGGCAATCAGAATACGGCCCAACAGAGCCAAAGGATTTTGCAATGCGTTCATTTTTTTCTCCTTGAAATAACACCACCACTCACACCTACCCCACACGGGGCGCTGTCCGCAATGGCAGCACCCCGCGAACATCAAGCCGCCAGGTCAAACACCAGCACTTCGGCATCACGCGCTTGCGCCAATCGCAGCGATGTCTCCTGGTCCAGATAGGCCGCATCCCCGGTGTGCAGCGCCTGGTCGTTGACCGACACCTCGCCCCGTACCACATAGACATAGGACTTGCGTCCGGGCGACAGGCGCAGGCTCGCCTCCTCATCGCCATCGAGCAAACCGGCATATATGCGCGCATCGGCATTCATCGTCAGCGACCCCTCTGCGCCATCGGGCGATACCACCAGGCGCAACTGGCCGCGCTTGTCCGCATCCGAAAACGTCTTTTGCGCATAGCTGGGCGCAATGCCCTTGCGATCGGGCTCAATCCAGATCTGCAGAAAATGCGTCTCCTGGCCGCTGGCATGGTTGAACTCGCTGTGCTGCACGCCGGTGCCGGCGCTCATGCGCTGCACATCGCCCGGTGGCAGGCCTTCGATATGGCCCATGCTGTCCTTGTGCGCCAAGTTGCCCTCGAGCACATAGCTGATGATTTCCATATCGCGGTGGCCATGGGTGCCAAAGCCCTTGCCCGGGGCCACCCGGTCTTCATTGATCACACGCAGATTGCCCCAGCCCATGAAGCGGGGGTCGTAGTAGCCGGCAAACGAGAAACTGTGGTTGGAGCGCAGCCAGCCATGGTCGGCATGGCCGCGATCAGCAGATTTACGAACCATCAACATTTTTGATCTCCTGTCTGGCAAACGGCGCACATTGCGCTGTTCATCACCATGTCCATGACTGTAAAACCGCAGTGTCTGCCTACGGGGCAGCGGTTTTGATGGCATCATTCAAAAAATCTGATGGGCTTTTCAAGAACGTATGAACGGTCTCCTTGCACCGCCTAGGAATCGTCAATAGGTTTTCAGGCCTGAACCAAGCCGGCCTCAGCAGCGAAGATTTACCGATCTGCCCACCGCCGCATGTAGGAAAGAACCGTCAAAATGGCCTTGTTGCGTGATCGCGATGTCCTCACCCCTGATACCCTCGCCCTGCTGCAGCTGGTGGCCGACACCGGCAGCTTTGCCGCTGCGGCGCGCCAGCTGGGCCTGGTGCCCAGCGCCCTGACCTACCGCATCCGCCAGGTCGAAGATGCCTTGGATGTGCTGCTGTTTGACCGCAGCGCGCGCCAGGCCAGGCCCACCGAAGCGGGCCAGGAGTTGCTGCGCGAAGGCGCAAGGCTGCTGGCCGAAGTCGATGCGGTGGCCAACCGGGTGCGCCGCGTGGCCACCGGCTGGGAGCCCGAGCTGCGCATCGCCGTCGATGGCGTGGTCTCGCGCACCACCTTGCTGGAGCTGGTCGAGGCCTTCTACACCATTGCACCGCCCACGCGGCTCAAGATCAGCGACTCCATCCTGGCTGGCACCCTGGAAGCGCTCAGCTCGGGCCGCGCCGACCTGGCCATTGGCATTGCCGTCGATGCCTCCCACGTCGCAGGCCTGCAGCAGCTGGACCTGGGCGAGATCACCTTCCGCTATGTCGTAGCTCCCCACCACCGCCTGGCCGACGAGATGCAACCGATCAGCGATGAGGTGCTGCGCCAGCACCGCATCATTGCCGTGGCCGATTCCTCGCGCAGCGGCCAAGGCCAGACCATTGGCGTGATCAACGGCCAGGACGTGCTCACGGTGGACACCATGCAGGCCAAGCTCCAGGCGCAGCTGCGCGGGATTGGTGGCGGCTTTTTGCCCGACAACATGACCCTGCCCTATCTGCGCAGCGGCCAGCTGGTCGAGCGCGAATTGATGCGCCCGCCCCGCAAGATCAAGCTGCGCTACGCCTGGCGCGGCACCAACCCGGGCAAGGCTTTGCAGTGGTGGCTGGACCAGCTGCAGTCCGAGGCCACACGCACTTCTTTACTGAGCAATCACTATGTGGGATAAATCCTGAGCAAAATGGGCCTGCACACCGTGTAGAGTGGTTCTTCAGATGGCGCTGCACCCGCAGCCATCTATGACGCCTTATCGTTTGCCGAAACAGTACAGAAAGTCTTTCATGTCTTCTCGCATTCCCCCCAAACCCAAACGATCAGCCTCCTCTTCCCAGATTGTCCTGGCCAGCCGCAAGCACTATGCGGTGATTGGCGCTGGCATGGCCGGCGTGGTCTGCGCGCGCACCTTGCAGCAAGCGGGCCACCAGGTCACCGTGATCGAAGCCCAACCCCAGGTGGGCGGCCGCATGGCCAGCCGCCACAGCGCGCATGGCAGCTTTGATGTCGGCGCCCAGTTCTTCACGGTGCGCGACCCGCGCTTTCAGTTGGCGCTAGACAGCACGCCCAACGTCACCCGCCAGTGGAGCGTCAACGCCATCCGCACCCTGGATGCCACCGGCAAGGTCGCCGTCACCACCCAGCGCGGCATGGAAGCCCACCTGATTGGCGTGCCCACGATGGACAGCCTGCTCGCCTCCTGGGCCGCGCCGCTCGATGTGCGCCTCAACGAATACGCACTGGCCTTTGAGCGCGATGCCCTCAACCCCAGCCAGTGGCAGCTGCGCACCGAAGATATCGATGGCGGTGTGCATGTCTATGCGGGCCTCGATGGCGTCGTGCTGGCCATCCCCTCGCCCGAAGCGCAGGAGCTGCTGGCCGACAGCGAAACCCATGTGCCTGACGACTGGCAGCTGTCCGATGTCTATATCGCCCCGAGCTGGACCTTGCTGCTGACCTTTGCGCATGCGGTGGACCCCGGCATCACCAACATGGGCCCGCAGTGGAATGCCGCCCGCACCGAACACCCCCGCATCACCTGGCTCTCGCGCGAGTCGTCCAAGCCCGGTCGCGGCAAGGTCGAGCGCTGGACCGTGCAGGCCAGCCCTGACTGGGCGCGCAAGCATGAGAACGACGAGCCCCAGCGCGTCGCCGCCAAGATGCTGCAGGCCTTCTCCGAGCTCACCCGCATCCGCGCCACCCCCAGCGACATCCGCGTGGTGCAATGGGGCTATGCCAAAACCATCAACCCCCTGCCCAAGGATGCCAAGGGCCAGCCCCGCAGCCACCTCTGGAACGCCACGAGCGCCATTGGCCTGTGCGGCGACTGGTGCCTGGGCTACCGCGTCGAAGACGCCTTTGTGTCCGGCCTGGAGCTCGCGCTGGCCGTGCTCGGCGAATAAGAGTCGCTAACACAACCCTTGATACGTCGTTACCCTGCCTTGTCGTACCACTGTACTGCCTGCGGCAGGGCGCCTAGTCGGGGACGCCTAGTCTCAACCGCAAACCTTCGGTTTGCTGGATCGTGTTAGCGACTCTAAGCACAGCGCGGGGGGGGGGGGCGCCGCGGGGGGGGGGGGGGGGGGGGGGGGGGGTTGGTGAGGGGGGGGGGGGCGCGCCGGGGGGGGGGGGGGGGGGTGGGCCCCTTCTGCACACCCCCTTCTTTTTGGGTTTTGTTTTTTTTTTTTCTTTTTAATTCGCCGGGGCGGGGCCGGCGGGCGCGGGGCCGGCTTTTCCGTTCTCTCCATCGTTAGCCGTTGCCGATACCGGGCAACGGCTTTGCGCGCTGGTCAGCGGCATTACACTTGCTCTCCCATGAGCTCTCGCTTTTATACCGGCCGTTTTGCCCCCTCGCCCACCGGCCCGCTGCATGCGGGCTCGCTGGTGGCGGCCCTGGCGTCCTGGCTCGATGCCCGCGCCCATGGCGGCAGCTGGTTGCTGCGTATCGAAGACACCGATCCGCCCCGCTGCCCGCCGGGCATGGACCAGGAAATCCTGCGCCAGCTCCATGCGCTGCAGCTGATCCCCGATGCGCCGCCGCAGTGGCAGTCGGCCCGCCATGCCCTCTATGCCCAGGCTCTGGCGCAGCTGCAGGCAGCTGGCTGGGCCTACCCCTGCGCCTGCACGCGCCGCGATATGGATGCGGCGCTCGCCGCCCAGGGCCATGTGCACGAGCGCCACGGCGAGCGCCCCTACCCGGGCACCTGCCGTGATGGCCTGCATGGCAGGACCGGGCGCAGCTGGCGCTTCCATACCCTGCGCTACCAGCAGCATGCCAGCGCCGCCGCGGCCCAAGATGACCTGTCGCCGACGCCCGACCACCCAGTGCTGCACAGCGACCAGCAACTGCGGTGGCAAGACCGCTGGCTGGGCCCCATGCAGCAGGATGTGGCCGCCAGCGTGGGCGATTTTCTGGTGCAGCGCGCCGATGGTCTCTGGGCCTACCAGCTGGCCGTGGTGGTCGATGACGCAGCGCAAGGCATCAGCGATGTGGTGCGTGGCGCTGACCTGGCCGACAACACCCCGCGCCAGCTGCTGCTGCAGCGCGCGCTGGGCCTGCCGGCGCCGCGCTATATGCACACGCCCTTGGTGCTGCAGGCCGATGGCGAAAAGCTCTCCAAGCAGTACGGCGCGCCGGCCGTCGTGGTGGACAGTGCCGAGCAGCGCATCACCGTGCTGCGCGAGTCTGCCCAGCACCTGGGGCTGGAGGCGGGAGAGGCCAGCTCCATCCCCGATGCGCTGGCCGATTGGACGGCGCAATGGGCACGCCGCCACCTGGCCACTACATGAAATTGCGCGTGTGCAAGGAGGCCAGCTCCTGCGCATGGCCCCGCTCAAAGCCCAGCCGCACCAGCTTGGTGTAGCGGCCATCGGCCATATCCTGCATCAGCTGCTGCACGCGCTGGCTGCCCAGCGCCAGCGCATCAGCCGACAAGGCCCCGGCGCCCACCAAGATGAGCGCATCAAACACCTCTTCATTCAGGCCTGATGTGCCAGCCAGCGCATCGTGGCGCGCTTCCACCGCCTGGGCCAGCCGGTAGCGAAAGTCCGGCTCCTGCTTCAAGCGATGCAGCAGGTGCGACATGCCCAGCGCCACATGGCGTGCCTCATCACGGGCGGCGAGGCGGCAGATCTGGCGCGTCAGCGGATCGGGCGCATAGGTCTGCAAGAACTGCAGCAGGTTGACAAAGCTGCCCTCGCCCAGCACCGACAGCAAAAAGCCCGCAACCGAAAAATCCTTTTCCGCCAGCAGACTCTGCAGCGAGGCCTGGCCGCCTGCGGTGGACAGCGCCGGCTCACGCCCGTGGCGGCGGATGCGGCGGGTGAACACATCGATATGGCGCGCCTCATCGGCCACCTGGATCGCCAGCGCCGCCTGCAGCTCGCGGTAATGCGGATGCAGCTCGCCCAAGAACCGCGCCGGCACAATCAGCGCCGCATTTTCGTTTTCGACCATATAGGTCATCACCTGGACGATGGCGTCCTCGATCAGCGCCGGGGGCTCAGGCGCATGCGCCCAGTCGATATCGGTGTCGGCATTCCATTGCGCGGCCACGGCCTGCGCATACAGGTCACCGGCCTGGTCGGTCCAGAACTCGGCCTTGTCCTGCAGGCGAAAGGCAAAGGCCGGTGCGCCCGCCTCCACTGCGGCGCCGCGCGCCGCCAAGCCCCAGGCCGGGTCGGCCTGCGCCGCCACCGCGCCGGGCTGGCTGGCAT
>NZ_JBBGZC010000005.1:0-333966 GCF_037479395.1 Comamonas sp. MYb21
GCGTCTGCGCGCAGGCCACCTGGCTCAGCGCAATCGCGACCGGCAGCAGCCAGCGGCCGCTGCTGCCAGGCAGGCCAGCGCTCAGCCGCGCCAGGGACAGAGAAAGGGGCGCCATCGGAGAAATCTGTTGCATGGGCAGCAGTCTAGCGGCTATGCCCAAGCCCGGCATGCAGCCTTGGCTTTGCCCCGATAATGGCGAGTTGCCACCCCTCTACAGGGGCTGAAACCGGGCGCCAGCATAGCGCCCGTGCGCGCCCTACCCCATGAATCTGCTTGCCCTCGAATCCAGTACCGACACCCTCTTTATTGCCACCGCACGGGATGACCAGCGCTGGCTGCACAGCGGTGCCGGTGGCCAGCACACCTCCAGCCAGCTGCTGCCGGCGCTGCGCGGCCTGATGGCCGATGCGGGCCTGGGCTTTGATGCGCTGGACGCGATTGTGTTTGGCCGGGGCCCGGGCTCGTTCACCGGGCTGCGCACCGCCTGCGCCATTGCCCAGGGCCTGGCCTTTGTGGCCAAGGGCGGCCAGGGCGTGCCGGTGCTGCCCGTCGATACCTTGATGACCGTGGCCGAAGAGGCCCGCCTGCAATACGGCTGCACCCAGGTGCTGGCCTGCCTCGATGCCCGCATGGACGAGGTCTACAACGCCGTCTACCAGTATGTGGATGGCCACTGGCAGACCTTGGGCGATCTGCAGGTCTGCCCGCCGCAGCATGTGCAGGTGCCCGCGGGCTTTGTCGTGGCCGGCAATGCCCAGGCCATTTATGGCGAGCGCCTGGCGCCCGGCGCCACCCATCTGCAGGCCATGCCCACGGCCCAGGCCTTGCTGAGCCTGGCGCCCTACCTGCTGGCACAAGGCCAGGCAGTCGCTGCGCAGGATGCGCTGCCGCTCTATATCCGCGACAAGGTCGCCAAGACCACGGCCGAGCGCGAAGCGGAAAAGCTGGCCCAGGCCGCTGGCAGCCCAGGCACGGCGCCATGAGCCTGCCTGCCACGCCCCAGCTGCGCTGGTCCGCGCTGCGCATTGATGACCTGGATGCACTGCTGGCCGTGGAGAACCAGTGCTACAGCCACCCCTGGACGCGCGGCAACTTCATCGACTCGATGGCGATGGGCTATGCGATGCAGCTGCTCTGGGCCGGCGAGGAGCTGATCGGCTACTTTATTGCGATGCAGGGCGTCGACGAGCTGCACCTGCTCAACATCACCGTCAACCCGCGCCACCAGCGCCAGGGCTGGGCCAAGGTGCTGCTCGATCAGCTGCGCAGCTGGGCCGTCAGTGCGCGCGCGCAGGCGATCTGGCTGGAGGTGCGCATCAGCAATCTGCGCGCCCAGCAGATCTACCTGGCCTTTGGATTTGAATCGGTAGGGCTGCGAAAGCGCTACTATCCGGTATCCCATGTCGAACGCGAGGACGCCATGGTCATGCGTTATCTGCTGCCTACCACCCCATGAGCCTGAACCTGGACGCCCGCCAACGCGCCATGCTGCAAGAGATGGGCCACCCGCTGTGGTGGCCCGAATCGCCCGCGCCTGCCGCCCAGGCGGCGCCTGAGACATCTTCCGCTCCTGCGCCAGTGGCTGCACCGCCATCGCGCGCGGAGGCGGTGCCTGCCCCAGCTGTTGTGCCCACGGCAGCGGCTGCAGCTGCGACTACAGCAGTTGTTGCACCTACTGTTGCACCCGCTCCAGCGGCAATGCCGGCTGCTGCGCTCCCAGAAACGGCCGCGCCCGCTGCCGCTATTGAGCCAACGCCAGCGCCTGCAGCAGCTGCACGCCCCACATCTCCACAGCCGCTGCCCGCTGGTTTTCCGCGCGTGCGCTTTGCACTGCGCGCACCGGTCCTGCTCGATCTGCAAGGCAAGCAGCAGCCCGCCGTGCCCCCCACCCAGCCGGCCTGGCTGGTGGTGGCCGAGCTGCCCGAGGGCGCGCCCCAGCAAGGCGAAGCCTGCCAGTTGCTGCTGCAGATGCTGCGCGCCATGCGGCTGACCGATGCCCCCGTCTACTGGGTGCCGCTGGCCCGCATCCCCGCCAACCAGGAAGGCGACGACGGCCTGCCCAGCTACAGCATCGAGGCGCTGGTGCAGGAATGCCAGCCCGCCATGGCCCTGCTGCTGGGCCTGCCAGCGGTGCGCCACCTGATGCCGGGCGACCAGCCCTTCTCCAGCCTGCGCCAGCAACTGCACCAACTGGGCGGCAGCCAGCTGCCCGCTGTGGTCAGCTACGACCCCAGCCACCTGCTGCGCACCCCCCTGGCCAAGGCAGCAACCTGGGCCGATCTGTGCTTTGCGCTGGCCCAGGCCGGGCGTTAATTTTTCTTCACAAACCTGCCAATCTGCCGCCATTTGGCCGCCAAATAGCCGCCATTTGGTGAGTGTAGGCGCCCACTGACAGCCTGTGGCGTGGGGCGTTGACAACGCTGCGCGCGGACAAAGCGCATCGTCATGCGCAGCGGATGCGGGAATGCCATAATGGCGCCCATTCACAAACCGGAGTCTCTCCTTGGATCCCTACCCTAGTTGGTAGCTTCCACCCTGGCAAGCACATGGCTGCACAAGGGTCGGAAGCGCCCCCCGCCCCCTTTTGCAGACCACTAACAACAAGGAAGTGAGCCCATGCTCAACATCTTTACGCTTGCCAATGGCCGTCTGGTGCAGGAAGAGATCGAGTCTCTCCAGGACCTGGCCCGTTTTCAGCCTATCTGGGTTGACCTCGAATCCCCCACCCTCGAAGAAAAGCGCTGGATCAAGCAGCACTATGGCCTGTCCATCCCCGAAGACGCGATGGACCAGGACATTGAGGAATCGGCCCGCTTCTACGAGGAAGACAACGGCGACCTGCACATCCGCAGCGACTTCCTGATCGATGACGAAGACGACCCGCGCAGCGTGCGTGTGGCCTTCATCATGAACCTGCACAATGCTGCGCTCAAAAGCTATGGCGTGCTGTTTTCCATCCACGATGAGGATGTGCCGGTGTTCCGCCTGCTGCGCCTGCGCGCCCGCCGTGCACCGGGCCTGATCGAGGACAGCAAGGACGTGCTGCTCAAGCTGTTTGACGCCGACGCCGAGTACTCGGCCGACACGCTTGAAGGCATCTACGACGACCTGGAAAAAGTCAGCACCCAGGTGCTGGCCGGCAATGTGACCGACACCCACGCGAGTGAAGTGCTCTCGGCCATCGCCCGCCAGGAAGACTTGAACGGCCGCATTCGCCGCAATGTGATGGACACCCGCCGCGCGGTGAGCTTTGTCATGCGCAGCAAGATGCTCAACTCCGACCAGTTCGAGGACGCGCGCCAGATCCTGCGCGACATCGAATCGCTGGACAACCACACCGCCTTCCTCTTTGACAAGATCAACTTCTTGATGGATGCGACGGTCGGTTTCATCAACATCAACCAGAACAAGATCATCAAGATCTTCTCGGTGGCCAGCGTGGCGCTGCTGCCGCCCACCTTGATCGCCAGCGTCTACGGCATGAACTTCAAGTACATGCCCGAAATCGACTGGCAATACGGCTATGCCTACGGCATTGCGCTGATGGTGGGCAGCGCGCTGATACCGATGCTGTACTTCCGCAAGCGCGGCTGGCTCAAGTAAGCACGGCAGCGCCCACTACACCTGCTTGGGCCGCAGGCACCACAGCGCCGTGCCGGCAATCGATGCGGCCAGCATCAGCACCCACAGCGCACCCAGCTGCCACTGCTCCAGCGCCAGGCCAAACAGAAAAGGGGCGCTGGCCTGGGTCATGCGGGCGGGCACCATCAGCAGGCCCTGGCGCTGGCCATAGCCTTGCGCACCAAACATGGCCAGCGGCAAGGTGCCGATCACCACGGTCATGATGCCGTTGCCCAGGCCAAAGGCCAGCGCATAGACCCAGGCGCCCGAGGCGCCCAACAGCGCCAACGCCAGCGCCGCCACGGGGTAGGCCATGACGGCAATGCGCGCCGACCACAGCGGATGGGCGCGGCGCAGAAAAACATAGTCGGCAATGCGGCTGGCCACCTGGGCCGGGCCCACCAGCGCCGCCGCAGCCACCGCCGCCGTCGCCGTGGCGCCGCTGACCACCAGCAGGCGCGGCAGGTGCGACATCATCGAGGTGCCGATGAACCAGATGGCGGCAAAGGTCAGCGCCAGCAAGACCAGGCTAAGCCACTGGCCTCGCAGCGCAGCAGCAGGCGCTGCAGGCACGCCCGCTGGGGCGGCTGCCGCATCGGTACGGGCGCGAGCCGCTGCATGGGGCAAGCTGGCATGCAGCGGCAGCAGCACCAAGAGCTGCACCGCCGCCCAGACCAGGCAAGCCTCGCGCCAGCCCCAGCTGTGCAGCAGCCAGGTGGTGAGCGGCCAGCTCAGGGTGCTGGCAAAGCCGCCAAACAAGGTGATGCCGACAATGCTGCCGCGCGCGGCCTTGCCATACAGGCGCACCGAGGTGGCAAAGGCCGCCTCGTACAGGCCCGCCCCCATCGCCAGCCCCAGCAACCACCAGACCGCAAACAGCTGGCCCTGGGTCTGCACCTGCGACAGCAGCGCCAAGCCCAGCGCAAACAGCACATTGGTGGCCATCAGAAGCGGCCGCCCGCCCCAGCGGTCAATCAGCCGCCCCGCCACCGGGCCGGTAAGCGCCATCATCAGCAGCGCCACGGAGAACGCCGCAAAGATGCGCGATGGCGCTATGCCCAGACTCTCGCCCATCGCGCCGGCCAGGATGGCGGGCAGGTAAAAGGCCGAGCCCCAGGACAGCATCTGCCCCAGGCCCAGCTTGCAGGTGGTCAGCACCTGGCCGGGCGCAAAGGAGTGGGCGGAAAAAAGGGGCATGGTCGGCAACAGCGCATCAAGGCAGCGCGCCATTGTGACGAGGCTTGCCGCAGTGCACAGTCACCCGCGCTACCGGGCAGACGTCTAACGGCTGGGCAAGCTCCGTACCAGGCTGCCGATGATGTGCTGCGCGTAGCGGCTGGAGATGGTGTTGATAAAGCGCGGAAAGTCCAGGTGCGCGCTGTCATCGGCCCGGTCAGAGATGCTGCGCATGGCCGCAAAGGGCAGGCCATGGTCGGCGCAGACCTGGGCGACGGCGGCGCCTTCCATCTCGACGGCCAGCGCCTCCATGCCTGCGGCCTGCAAGCCGCTGCGCAGCGCCTGCACTTCGGCGGCGCTGCTGACAAAGCGGTCGCCGCTGACGACCAGGCCCTGGTGCATCTGCGGCGCGGGCAGGCCCAGCTCGGCCGTCCAGGCTGCAGCGCCCCCGGCCAGGCACTGCTGCACGGCCATGGCCAGCTGCGCGCTCAAGGCGGCGTCGCAGTCAAAGCGCGCGCGGCCATAGCCCGGCACCTCGTAGCGCGCAAAGATCGGCGAGGCATCCATGTCGTGCTGCGCATAGCTGCTGGCCACGACCACATCGCCCAGCTGCACGCCCGCGCCCAGGCCGCCGGCCACGCCGGTAAACACGATGCCGCGTGCGCCAAAGCGCTCGATCAGGGTGGCGGCCGTGCTGGCCGCCGCCACCTTGCCAATGCCCGACAGCGCCAGCACCACCGTATGGCCGTGCAGCTGGCCGCAGGTATAGCGGCGGCCGGCATAGTCGCTGGTGCGGGCCTCCGCCAGCAGCGCGGCAATGCCGGCCTGCTCCTCGGGAAGGGCGCTGAGAATGGCAAGGGTCACGTGGGAATCCCAAAAAACAGCAAAGCGGAGATTGTCGCTGCAATCTCCGCTTTGCCGGGTGGGTTGGCGGTGAGGACGCTATAGCTCAGCGCCGCCGCCCTGCTCAGGCCTTGGTGGTTTCGTCGCGCAGCTCGCGCCGCAGGATCTTGCCCACCGGGGTCTTGGGCAGGTTGTCGCGGAACTCGATGTACTTGGGCCGCTTGTAGCCAGTCAGGTGCTCGGCGCAGTGGGCGCGCAGCTGCGCCTCGGTCACATCGGCCGACTTGCGCACGACCACCAGCTTGATGGCCTCGCCAGTCTTCTCATCGGGCACGCCCACCACCGCGCATTCGGCCACACCGGGGAAGGACGCGGCCACGTCTTCGACCTCATTGGGGTAGACGTTGAAGCCGCTCACCAGCACCATGTCCTTCTTGCGGTCAACGATGCGGAACATGCCGTCGGGCTCCATGATGCCGATGTCGCCCGAACGGAAGAACTGGTCCTCGGTCATGGACTTGGCGGTCTCGTCCGGGCGCTGCCAGTAGCCGGCCATCACCTGCGGCCCGCGTATGCAGACCTCGCCGCGCTCGCCCTGCGCCACCGGCTCGCCGGCATCGTCGAGGATGGCCATGTCGGTGCCCGGCATCGGGTAGCCGATCGAGCCCGAGGCCTTCTGGCCGGTGCCGACAAAGTTGCAGCTGGCCACCGGGCTGGTCTCGGACAGGCCATAGCCCTCGACGATGGGCTGGCCGGTGCGCTGCAGCCAGCGCTCGGCCACGGCCGACTGCACGGCCGCGCCGCCGCCCACGACCACGCGCAGGTTCTTCCAGTTCACCTTGTCGAAATCGGGGTGGCTCATCAGGCCGTTGAACAAGGTGTTGACCGCTGGCAGGGTGTGGAACTCGTACTTGCCCAGCTCGCCCAGCACCGCCTTCATGTCGCGCGGGTTGGGGATCAGCAGCACCTGGTGGCCCAGGCGCATGGACAGCAGAAAACAGACCGTGAACGCGAAGATATGGTAGAGCGGCAGCGCGCAGACGCACAGCGGCTGCTCGCCTTGCGGAATGGTCTTGAGCGCCGGCCCATACCAGGCCTGCACCTGCATCACATTGGCGCCCAGGTTGCGGTGCAGCAGCACGGCGCCCTTGGCCACGCCGGTGGTACCGCCGGTGTACTGCAGCGCGGCCATGTCGTCGGGCCCGATGTCCACCGGCGAGAACGTGTGGCGCTCGCCCTGGCTGATCGCATCGGGGTAGCGGATGCTGCGCTCCAGGGTGAACGGCGCGACCAGCTTCTTGCTGTGGCGCACCACATAGTTGACGATGCTGCCCTTGATCAGGCCCAGGCAATCGCCCATGCTGCAGACGATGATCTGGTCGAGCTGGCGGTGCGCTGCGCAGTTCTGCACGGTGGCGCCAAAGTTCTCCAGCACGATCATCACCTTGGCACCGCTGTCCTTGAGCTGGTGGTCCAGCTCCGAGGCGGTGTAGAGCGGGTTGACGTTGACCACGACCAGCCCGGCGCGCAGCACGGCTGCGACGGCCACCGCGTACTGCGGCACATTGGGCATCATCAGCGCCACGCGGTCGCCCTTGGCCAGCGGCAGGGTCTGCAGGTAGGCAGCCAGCGCCACGCTGTAGTCGTCGAGCTGGCGGTAGCTGAAGCGCGCCCCCATGAAGTGCAGCGCCGTGCGGTCGGCATACTGGATAAAGGCCTGGTTGAGCAACTGCACCAAGGTCGGAATGCGCTCAGGGTCAATGTCCTCGGGGATCTCGGGTGGGTAAGCGGCCAGCCATGGGCGTTCGGTCATGCACAAGTCTCCTGTCGGTCATACAGCGGGTGCCGGCGCCCTGTGCGCACAGCCCGCTGCTGAGCCATGTTGTTCGATCTCGCCCTATTGTGCAAATTCTGCGCCCATTCCAAGTCTGGATATACCCGTAAAAAAGCAAAAAAAAAGCCATGACCGAGGTCATGGCGGTTGCTGGGCGAGGGACGCGATCAGCGCTTGGCGGCTGCGGCCCCTGCAGGTGCCGCCCCTGCCGGCGCAACCACCGAAGCTGCTTTCTCTTCGGCGGCCTGGGGGTTGGGCTTTTCCTTGCCAAACAGCACATCGGAGTCGTCCTGCTTGGTCTCGTAGTAGGGCTGCTGGTCGATCTCGTAGGGGAACGGTGGCACGGTCAGCACGCCGTTGAAGTAGCCGGTGCTCTCACGCATGGAACGCGCCAGGTCCTGGGCCCAGTGGTCCAGCGAGCGGCCGGCGGCCAGAAAGTCGACACTGCTGCGGATCGGCGGGCGCACCAGGCGCTGGTCCACCAGCACCTGTGCTTCGACATAGCCGCCATTGCTGGTGGTGAACTGGTAGGACACATAGGCCACCGGGCGCGCAAAGTAGACACCGGCCGCCTCCAGCCGGCCCGCCATGGCCGCATCGTTCTGGGCCAGCCAGTCGCTGCTGTTGGCGGTGCGCTTGATGCGCAGGCAGTCCACGCGGCCAATGTTCAGGCCCTGGGTGCGCTCGACCAGCACGCCCTTTTGCTTGGGGCAGTCCTGGGTCCAGACGGTGTTCTTGTTGTTCAGGTCATCGACGCTGGAGCGCAGCGACATCACGCCCACCAGTTCGCCCAGCTTGGTGCGCATCTGCCAGAGCTTGGCCTGCAGCGGCTTGTCCTTGGCCAGGTCTTCGGGCAGCACATCGAGCACCTCGCTGTCCGTGCCCCAGTAGGTCCAGCGCAGATCGGTGTTTTGGTCCATCGACACCAAGGTGCGGCCCACCGGCTCCACATTCGACGGCAGCGGCGCGCAGGCGCTCAGCACCACGGCTGCGGCGGCACACCCCAGCCAGGACAGAGAACGGGCAGCGGAAAAAGACATAGACGGATCCTGAAAACAGTAGCGGCGGCCAACAGACAGTGCGTGGCCTGTGCCACACCGCCAAGCCCTGCATCATAGCAAGGCCCTTGCGGATTCTGTTCTAGGCCGTTGCGGATTCTGTCCGAGGCCGCCGGGCTGAATCAGGAGACTTTGGCCGTGAATGTATCTAAATGCTTCACTTACTCTGGCAGCTGGCTGGCAGATACTGTTGCGCCGCACCATCAGCGCTGCAATGCCAGAGCACCTTGCCGCCCTCGCCCTGCATGGGCTGCATTTGCAACTGGCCATGGATAGTCAGCGCAGTCAGCGACATATCGTCGCTGTCATACATCAGCCGGCCTTCCTGCTCCGGCGACACACCCGCATCGGCCAGTGAATCCGGCACTTCTTCATAGGTCTGGTAGTAGCGCGACAGCGCCTGGCGCACCGGCTCGGCCTGGGTCCATTCCTTCTCGAAGGCCTCCTTGCCCTTTTGCGACTGCATGCCCTGCATCAGCATCTGGCTGAAGGCACCGCCCCCGGCTCCCCCCTTGAGCGCCGGGATCGCGACGGCGGCCGCGATACCGATGATCGCGATCACCATCAGCAAGCCCACGGCCCCGCCACCGGCCCGGCCGCCATAGGGCACAAACAGCGCAAACAGGTAAGAGAAGGGGTTGCGGCCCGGCATCTTGATGCCGGGGCTGATCATGCGCGCCACGCGCTTGGTCAGCCAGGGGTAGCCGCCCAGCAGCTCATGCAGATCGGGGAAGAAGCCCCGGTTCGTCATGGTCTGGCGCGCATACTGCACCAGGTTGATGGTCTTCCACTTCTGCGCGCCAGCGGCCAGCACCGACAGCGCGCGGCCGGCCGATTCCGAGCCTTCGCAGCAGGCGCGGCCATGCAGGTCACAGGTGTATTCCTGGGCGCGCGCATAGGCCGCGCCAATCAGCGGCAGCCACAGCACCGGCATGCGCCAGAAATGGCCGGTCAAATGGCCTTGCTTGATGTGGCCCAGCTCATGGCCAAAGTAGAAGTTGATGCCATCGGGCAGCGCGCGCATCGCATCCACCGTGTCGCTCAGCACAATGACAAAGTTGCGGCCCAGAAAGCGGGTGGCAAAGGCATTCATCAGGCCATCGCCTTGCAGCAAATAGGCCTCGGGCGGGTCGACCAGCTCCAGCTTTTTGCAGCACTGCAGGTACTGCAGGTAGAGCTCGGGGAACTGCTCGTCCGACAGCCGCACGGCGGTGCCACGCAGCCAGGCAATCAAGGCGGATTGGGCAAAGAGATAAAAAATGAAACCGATGAGCAGGTAGATCAGCACCGTGCCCAGGGTCAGCAACAAGATCAGCAACCATGCCAGCAGACCCAGAACCAGGGTGATGGCGCCCAGTGTCCGCTCACGCGGATACACCCACTCCTTCATATGTATCTCCTCTGTAAAGAGCGCGTATCATGCCCGAGACACGCGAGCTTTATAGAGAGAATTTATAAGATGTTGCAAAGCAGCAACTACCGCGTTCTGTTGCTTACATGCGGCTTACTTCGCGCAAGGTGACCAGCTCTTCGGCCATCGTCGGATGGATGCCAATCGTCTGGTCAAACAGCGCCTTGGTGGCACCAGCCTTGATCGCCACTGCAAAGCCCTGGGTGATCTCGGCCGCATCGGCGCCCACCACATGCAGGCCCAGCACCTTGTCGCTGGCGTCATCGACGACCAGCTTGACCAGGCAGCGCTCGCTGCGGCCCGACAGGGTGTGGCGCAGCGGTTTGAAATCACTGCGGTAGATGCGCACCGCGCCATGGCGCTCGCGGGCCTGGGCCTCGGTCAGGCCCACGGTGCCGATCTGTGGATGGGTGAACACTGCCGTCGGAATATTGTCGTAGTCCATCACGCGCGCGGCCTTGCCGGCCTCGGGGCCCCAGATATGGTCCACCCAGGCCATCGCTTCGGCCAGCGCCACTGGCGTCAGCTCCATGCGCCCCACCACATCGCCCAGTGCATGCACGCTGGGCTGGGCGGTGGCCAACTGCGCATCGACGACGATGGCGCCGCTCTTGTCCAGCGCAATGCCCAGCGCCTCCAGCCCCAGGCCGGCCACGTTGGCCTTGCGGCCGGTGGCATACAGCACCTGGTCGGCCTTCAGCTGTGACCCATCGGCCAAGGTCAATGTGCGCTCGCCGCTGGCCGCATCGCAGCTGATCTCTTTCACTTCGGTCTTCAGGCGCAGGTCCACGCCGCTCTTGCGGATTTCCTCGGCGACAAAGCTGCGCACCTCGTCGTCAAAGCCGCGCAGGATCTGGTCACCCCGGTGCAGCAGGCTCACCTGCACGCCCAGGCCATGGAAGATGCTGGCCATCTCGCAGCCGATATAGCCGCCTCCCACCACCACCAGGCGGCGCGGCAGCTCGGCCAGGTCAAACATCTCGTCGGAGACGATCACATGCGCGCTGCCCGGCAGATCGGGGCGCACCGGCGTGCCACCGGTGGCGATCAGGATATGGGCCGCGGTCAAGGTGCGCACATCGGTGCCATCGGCAGAGACGACCACGGTGTGGGCATCGGCGAGCCGCCCCTGCCCAGCAATGCGCTCCACATTCGCGTTGCGCATCAGGCCCTCGTAGATGCCATTGAGCCGGGAGATCTCCTGCGCGCGCGCCGCTTTGAGCGCCTGCCAGTCCAGCGCAATCGCCTCGGGCATTTGCCAGCCGTAACCGCGCGCCTCTGCAAAGGCCTCGGCATAGCCGGCCGCATAGCTGTAGAGCTTTTTGGGGATGCAGCCGACGTTGACGCAAGTGCCGCCCATGGCCTTGGACTCCACCACCGCCACCTTGGCGCCCCGTGCTGCCGCCATGCGTGCGGCCCGCACGCCGCCCGATCCGCCGCCAATCACCACCAGATCCAGATCCCAGGAATGGCTTGTCTGCATGCTTTGCGCTCCTTTGTTTGCTATGCAAGGCATTGTGCAAAAACACCGGGCGCAGTGCGCGTGTGCGGTTATCGCCGCATCGCGTAGGCCCAAAGCAAAAGCCTGCAATGCGGGTGCGATTGCAGGCTTTGGAGGCCAGCGCCCAAAGGCACTGGCAGGGCAGGCAGATTTACTTGACCAGCTGGGCCAGGTCGCCGGCGCTGTACTTCTTGGCCATTTGCTCCAGGCTGTAGCCCTTGATCTTGCCGCCCTGGCCTTCGCAGCCGAACTCGATGTAGCGGGCCTTGCAGACTTGCTTGGCGGCTTCACGGGCGGGCTTGAGCCATTCGCGGGCGTCGAACTTGTCGGGGTTCTCAGCCAGGAACTTGCGCACCGCGCCGGTCATCGCCAGACGGATGTCGGTGTCGATGTTGATCTTGCGCACGCCGTACTTGATGGCTTCCTGGATCTCTTCGACGGGTACGCCGTAGGTTTCCTTCATCTTGCCGCCGTACTGGTTGATGATGGCCAGCAGCTCCTGGGGCACCGACGAGGAGCCATGCATCACCAGGTGGGTGTTGGGGATGCGGGCATGGATTTCCTTGACGCGCGAGATCGCCAGGATGTCGCCCGTGGGCTTGCGGCTGAACTTGTAGGCGCCGTGGCTGGTGCCGATGGCAATCGCCAGCGCGTCCAGCTGCGTGGCCTTGACGAACACGGCTGCCTCTTCGGGGTCGGTCAGCATCTGGCTGTGGTCCAGCTTGCCTTCGGCGCCAATGCCGTCTTCTTCGCCGGCTTCACCGGTTTCCAGGTTGCCCAGGCAGCCCAGTTCACCTTCCACGGTGGCACCGATCTGGTGGGCCATCGCGACGACCTTCTGGGTCACATCGACGTTGTAGTCGAAGGACGAAGGGGTCTTGCCGTCGCTCATCAGCGAGCCGTCCATCATCACCGAGCCAAAGCCCAGGTTCAGCGCGCCCTGGCAGATCTCCGGCGTGGTGCCGTGGTCCTGGTGCATCACCAGCGGGATGTGCGGGTACATCTCGGCTGCGGCCTGGATCAGGTGCTTGATGAAGGGCTCACCGGCGTACTTGCGCGCGCCAGCGCTGGCCTGCAGGATCACGGGCGCGCCGACTTCGTCTGCCGCCGCCATCACGGCCTGGACTTGTTCCAGGTTGTTGACGTTAAAGGCAGGGATGCCGTAGCCATTTTCGGCGGCATGGTCGAGCATTTCGCGCATCGAGATCAAAGGCATGGTGGTCGGGTCCGTTCTAATGCAAAGAAAGAGTGCTGCAGCGGCCACAGCAGCCGCGTCAACACCCTGGATTCATATTTGCGGCATGGTAACCGCTTGGTAACTGCCTATTTTAGCAAGCTCAGGCCATCTGGGCGAGAGGCATACTGAGGCGGTAGCAAGTGGTATAGGGTGCGAGCGCCTGCGGCTGCCCGAAAGCGCCCCCGTGCAAAGCCATGATGCGCTGCACAATCTGGTGGCCCAGCTGCAGGCTGTCCACCGGCTCGGGCAGGGCCGTCTCCTGCAGGCGGCCGCCATCGTCACAGACCTGCAGCCAGCACTGGCCTCCATCGCTGCCGCCCTGCACCTCGATTTGCGTGCCCTCGGGGGTGTGGCGCAGCGCGTTCTCGACCAGATTACGCACGGCCACCTCCAGCAGCACGGCGTGGCCTTTCACCCACAGTTGCTCGGGCATTTCCACCGCCACACTGCCCCCGCGCCGCCAGGCCGCCTGGGCATATTCGGCGCCCACGTTGCGCGCCAGCTGCGCCAGATCGACCGGCGCGGCCTGCTGGGTCAGCGCCACACGGCTGCTGCGGGCCAAGGCCAGAATCTGGTTGAGCACATGGCCTGCGCGCAGCGCATCGGCATGCAGGCGTTGCACCGCCTGGGCCTGTTGGGCGGGGTCCAGCCCGCCTTGCAGCGACTGCGCATGCAGGCTGATCGAGGCCAGCGGCGTGCGCAGCTCATGCGCCACCTGGTTGGCCAAGGTGCGCTCGCGCTCCATCGCCTCGTCATTGCGGTCCAGCAGGCGGTTGAACGCCAGGGTCACCGCCCGGAACTCCTGCCAGTTGTGGCCGGTGGACAGGCGCTGGCCCTGCTCGGGCTCGAGCTGCTCGACATCGCGCGAGAGCTGGGTCAGGGGCTTGAGGCCGGCACGTATCGTCAGCCCCAGCACCAGGGTGACTACCGGCAGCAGCCACAGCCCGGGCAGAATCATCTGCCCGGCAATGTCATCGGCCAAGTCATCGCGCTCTTGCAGGTTGACCAGCACGGCCACCTTGCGCGTGTGCTCGGTGTTCCACTGCGTGAAGGTGCGCCAGACCTCGTGCTTGGGGCCCAGCTGGGCATCAAAAAAGCCACTGCGCCCATCGGCAAAATGCAGGCGCGGCGCGCTGCCGACATTGAGCACCAGATCGCCCTCGGCGCTCCAGACCTGCAGGCTCATCGACTGCTGGTAGTCATGCGCATGCAGGCCTGGCAGCGGCACGCGCTCGGTCGGCAGGCCCGGCGGGGTCTGCGCGTTGGAGGGGATATTGAGGACCAGCGCAGCGACGCCGGCCAGGTGCCCGTCGGTCAGCTCATCGGCCTCTTCAATGCCGGTCTGGTAGGCCCAGTAAACAAAACTGGCCCAGACGATGACCAGCGCCGCCAGAATCCAGACCAGCAGCCGGGTGCGCAGCTGGGGCAGGCGCTGGGGCTTGGCCGCCAGGTTCACGAGGCCTGGTCCTGGGGCATGAAGTAGCCCACACCGCGCATGGTCAGGATGTAGTCGGCACCCAGCTTTTTGCGCAGGTGGTGGATATGCACCTCCACTGCATTGCTCTCGACCGAGGCATCAAAACTGTAGAGCTTTTCTTCGAGCTGCTGGCGCGACAGCACCCGGCCATGGGCCTGCAGCAGGATCAGCAAGATGGTGTAGGCCCGGGGCGAGAGCTCGACGCCTTCGCCCCCCAGGCGCACCTGGTGCAAGGCCGGATCCAGCACCAGATCACGGTAGTGGATCAGCGGATTGGCGCGGCCAGCGGCGCGGCGCAGCAGCGCACGCAGCCGGGCCTGCAGCTCTTCGGCATCAAAGGGCTTGGAGAGGTAGTCATCGGCGCCCAGGTCCAGGTTTTCGATGCGGTCATGCACGCCGTCGCGGGCGGTCAGCACGATGACCGGCGTGGCCGGATCGGGCAGGGTCTTGCGCAGGCCCGTGGGCGGCGGCGCATTGCGCAGCTGCTGCAACAGGCGCGAGCCATCGCCATCGGGCAGGCCCAGGTCCAGCAGCACCACGTCAAAGCCCTCGGCCGTCAGCGCGCGCCAGGCCTCGGCCAGGCTGGGGCACCAGTCCACCGCATGGCCGCGCTGCTGCAGATTGGCCTTGAGGCCCTCTGCAATGCCGGCATCGTCTTCCACCATGAGTATGCGCATGGCTGGCATTGTGCATGACTTGCGTCATTGCGCCTATGGCCTGGGCCCTGCACCTGGGACATTAAGAAAGCCTTAAGCCTGCCGCCGCAGCATCGCCAGATGCCTTCCTGCCCCCCTGCCTCGTTCGCCGATACACGCGCTCCCTTGTACAACCGCCGCTGGCTGCTGGCCACGGTGCTCAGTTTTGTGCTGATCGCGCTGTGGGATGCCGGGGGCCAGGACCTGGCGCTGGCCCAGCTCTGGGGCACGGCCCAGGGCTTTGCGCTGCGCGATGACCATTTTCTGGTCACCTATATGCACCAGGGCATGCGCAACCTCGGCTGGTTGGTCGTGCTGGCCTTGAGCCTGGGGGTCTGGCTGCCCTTTGGCGTGCTGCGCCAGCTGCCCACGGCCCGCCGGGTGCAGCTGCTCGTCAGCATTCTGGCGTCTCTCGCGGTGGTGGCCATCCTCAAGCGCAGCAGTGCCACCAGCTGCCCCTGGGATCTGTCGGTCTTTGGCGGCGTGGCCGAGTATGTATCGCACTGGTGCTGGGGCCTGCATGATGGTGGCGCGGGCCATTGCTTTCCGGCCGGCCATGCGGCCGCGGGCTTTTCCTTTGTCGGCGGCTATTTTGCGCTGGCGCGTGACACACCGCGCGCCGCGCGCTGGTGGCTGGCGGTGGCGCTGGTGATGGGCCTGTTGCTGGGCCTGGGCCAGCAGATGCGCGGCGCCCACTACATGAGCCACACCTTGTGGACCGCCTGGCTGTGCTGGACGGCGGGCCTGGCTATCGACATGGGCATGGCACGCCGCCGCAGCCAGGCTGCGGATTAAAGGCTTGCTGACTTAGCCGACCAGCCGCCAGTGGTTGTCAAACATCAGCCCGGTGACCGTATCCAGTGCGGTCACCGCTTGGTCGCTGCTGCGGCTGGTCCGTTCGGCCACCCCGTGGCCGCCGCCAGCCCATAGCCGCGCGCCATCGCGGGCCACGGGGCAGACATCGCCCTGGGGGCTGCTGCCCAGGTAGCGCGCCTGGGCGTCAAACCAGGCCATGCAGTCGGACTTGGGGCAGCTCACGACAAAACCGCCTTGCGCCAGCGGCGCGCATTCCACACTGCCGCCGTAGCCGGCCAGCGGCGGCTGGTCTTGCGCCAGCTGCAGGCGCTGGCCATCCCAGACGGCAAAGATAGGTGCGCTGTGGCGCCGTGCATCGTCATGCTCGGCCTGCAGCGCAATGCCCAGGCGCTGGCGCGCGGCATCCCAGGCCAGGTGGCGGATCGACAGGCGCGGGTCGGGCAGCTTCCACTGGCCCAGCAGGCGGCCGTCAGCGGGGTGCAGCGCGACCAGGGATGGGTCCATGCTGTCCAGCCATTTCTTGCTGCGGCCGGTCTCGCTTTGCGTGGGGATGCCGCCATTGGCAACGACCAAGGTGCCGGCCGGCAGGCTGCCCAGCGCGGCGGGCAGCACCAGCAGCTCATGCGGGTCCATGCCATGGCTGCGCCATTCGGCCAGTTTCTCCAGGCTCGTGGCATCGCGCAGGCCAATGCAGCCCTGGCTGTCTTCCAGATCGGTTTCAGTGGTGAACAGCATCCCGCTGCCGCCTGCGCCCGCCTGGGCCTGCCAGGCCCGTGCCGTCGCGGCGCCCGCCAGCGCCACATGGCCGTTAAAGCAGCGGTCCTCCTGCATCCAGGCCCATTGCAGCGCGTCTGTCTGGGGCTGCCAGCGCAGCAGCCAATCCCCGGGCCGGCGGGCGGCAAAGACCAGTTGACCATCCGGCAGCGTTTGCACACCATGGCCACGGGTGGGCAGCTCGGTACGCGCTGCAATGCGCCAGGCATGGCCGCCGCTGGCTTGGGGCAGCACTTCGAGCACACCGGCCCAGTCCTGCGCCATCGCGCTGGGGCCATCGCGCCAGACGGCTGCCAGCCGGGTCACCCCAGCCGTGCTGCCCGCATCTTTGGCAAACGACAGTTCGGCCAGGCCCAGCGCGCCCATCGCCGATGCGCCCAGCCCGCGCAGCAGCGCGCGCCGGGGCAGGGATGTGGATAACACGGTCACAGCTTGTCCTCAGTCGCCATCGCTGTCGCTAAAGCCCAGTGGAATATCGAGCGCCGGCGCCACCTCGGCCTGGTACAGCGCCGTGATGCCCTTGAGCTTGGTAGCGAGCGCCAGAATCTCGCTATTGGCCTGGGCGCCCTCCTTGGCAGGCAGCTTGCCAGAGGCCGGCATGGCGGCATCGACCACGCCAATCGCGTCGCGCCAGCGCTGGGCCAGGGCGATATGGCCCTTGCTGAGCAGCAGTGCCTCGATGGAGATCAGGTCCTTGCCGGGCACGGGCGGCTGCTGGCGCTGCGCCGGGGTCAGCAAGGCCTGGGCATGCAGGGCCTGCCACTGGGTCTGCCACTCGCGCCAGTTGTCGGCCATCGCAATGCGGGCAAAGGCGGGGGCCTTGCCGCCGCCGCCCACCACCTTGATCGGCTTTTCCATCTGCGCCCAGCGCAGGCGCTCCAGGCCGCCCAACCACTGGTTGACCCATTCCTCGATCGCCGCGCCGGTCTCCTTGGCGCCGGGGCTGGCCACATCTTCGGGCTCGCTCTCCGAGCCTTCGACGCTCCAGGTCTTGCTGCGCAGGGGCTCCAGCGCCGCTTGCAGGCTTTGGGCCTCGGCGCTGATCGCCTTGGCCACCTGCAGCGCAAACGCGCATTCCGGGCTGGCCGGCTGCAGGCCCTGGCTCAGCAGCCAGTCCAGCGCGCCAAAGCCCTTGGCGGGCGTGCCCACCAGCTCCATGTCGGCAGCGCTCTGCGGGCCTTTTTTGACGGCGCGGGTGATCAGCGCCGTGCGGATCGGCGTGAAATCAATCTGCCGCAGCGAGCGGC
The DNA here is from genome assembly GCF_037479395.1 of Comamonas sp. MYb21. Lineage (NCBI taxonomy): Bacteria > Pseudomonadati > Pseudomonadota > Betaproteobacteria > Burkholderiales > Comamonadaceae > Comamonas > Comamonas sp. MYb21. The sequence goes on from NZ_JBBGZC010000005.1 coordinate 17,691, forward strand.
GCTCCACCAAGGGCCCCACGCTGGGCGTGGACAGCTGCAGCCAGGCGGTATGGCTGCGCTGCCACTGGCCGCGCAGCTCCGCCGCTGCGGTTTTGGCGGCAGCGGCCGGCCCGGCGCAGAAGCTGGCGAGCGCCTGGTCCTGCGCATTGGCGGCCAGCGTAAAAGCCGCTGCACGGGCTGGCAGGTGCTGGCCATACAGGCTTTGCAGCGCCTGGGCGGCCGTGTAGTACGGCATGGGGGTGTCGGCCGCCTGCGCAAATGGGGCAGCGCTGCCCATGGCGGCCAGGGCAACCAGAGCGCAAGCTCTGCCCCAGGATTGCGCGGCCTGGACGGGCCCCGTTTTCAAACCAACTTGCGTCATAGCGACTCCACAAACTTGACCAAGGCCTCGCGCTCGGCGGCATCCATGTTCAGCACCTGCTGCTTGGCCTGCTCGGCCTCGCCGCCATGCCAGAGGATCGCTTCGAGCACGCCCCGCGCACGGCCATCGTGCAGCAGGCGCTGGTGGCCGTTCACATCCTGGATCAGGCCAATGCCCCACAGCGGCGGCGTGCGCCACTGCTGGCCGTTGGCCAGAAAGTCCGGCCGGCCATCGGCCAGCGCCGGGCCCATGTCATGCAGCAGCAGATCGGTATAGGGCCAGATCTTCTGGCCGGCAATGTTCTTGGCCGTCAGCCGGGGGAAGGGGCCGGGGCCGGTCACATAGCTGGGCTTGTGGCAGACGGCGCACTGCGCCTGGGCAAACAGGCGCTGGCCCAGCTTGACGGCCGAGTCATTGACGTTGCGGCGTGCCGCAGGCGCCAGCGTGGCCTGGTAGAAGATCACATCGTCGAGCGTCTTGTCATCGATCTCGGGCGCATCGGCGCGCGCCTGGGCCGCTGTGCGGCCGGCGCTGGACTTGTCCAGACCGCCGCCATGCGGTGCGGCCAGGCAGTCCTTTTGCGCCGGGGTGCAGTTCTCGTTCGGGAAGATGCGCGAGGTGATGCCCATGTCGCCCGAGAAGGCGTTGGCCGTCTGGTGCGCCACGCTGGGCGAGTTGGCCTTCCAGCCAAAGCGGCCAATCGCCTCGCGCTGGCCATAGGCATCCCAGACGCGGTTGACCTGGCCCTTGATGGGGCCGGCCAGCGCCGCCTGCTCCCGCACATTGGCAAGGATGTCGGCCTCGGCAATCGCCTCGATCAGGCCCACACCCACCACCTGGGGCGCAATGCGCGGGCCGATCATCACATCCTTGGCCATGGGCCCATAGCCCAGGTCGGTCAGCTCGTAGCGGGGCTGGATCAATTCGTAGGGCGTGCCATCGGCAAAGCGGCCCTGGATGGGCGTGCCATGGATGCGCACAATGCCCTCGGGCTTGACGCCCTGCACCGCCGCATTGTTGAACTGGTCGCCATAGGTCGGCTCGGGTACCACGCCCGCATGCGGGTCGGCCTTGCCGGGCACCGACAGGCGGATCAGCAGCGCCACCGTGGGGTCGGGATCGGGGCCCAGCGTGCGGTGGAACTCGGGCGGCTCACCGCGCCCGTCCATGATGTGGCAACCGCCGCAGCTGCGCGCAATGAAATGCGGGCCCAGGCCATCGCGCGCCCGGGTCGAGGCCGGTGCCTCCACCCAGTTGCGCTTGAAAAAGGAGTTGCCAATGACAAAGCGCGTGCGCTCTTCATCGGCGAGGGAGGCAAAAGGAAACGAGAACGCGTTCTTGCCGGTGGCAAACACCGTGGTGTCGCCGCCGGTCATCTCGCTGGGGTCTTGCGCGGGCGCCGCTTCGGCAGGCTTTGCAGGCGCGCTGGTCTGCGCGACGCTCGCCTCAGGGCGCAGCGCCACCGCCAGGGCGGTGGCCGCGCACAGACCCGCTGCTGCCCATGCCAGCCGCTGCACGCGGCCACCGGGCTTCTTGTCATTCATCTTCACAGACATAGTGCAGCAACGGTCCTTCGTCAGGGCTGGACCAGGGTCAGCTTGGTGATGCCGATGGCATTGGCCGCCTGCACCAGCAGCTTGGACTGCTCGGTGGCGCTGTCCACCGCCGCCTGGATGCGCTTGCGGCCGGGGGCGTCGGCGCCGCCAATGATTTCGCGGTCAAACGGTGCCTGGATGCCTTCGGTCGCCTTGACCGTGCTGGCAATCTGCGCGCTGGTCTTGCCCGACAGCTCGGCATTCTTGGCCGCCACCAGGTCGGCCAGCGAGGCCACCTTCAAGGTCGTGCCATCGCGGCGCTTGTACTGGCCCAGCCAGACGTTCTGGATGCCAGTGGCATTGGCGACCATGTCGCGGTGGGTGTTGTCGGAGAAGCAGGAATGCTCGTCTTCCTGGTCCTGCGAGTTCAGCGGCACTTCCATGCGCTCGCCGGCCAGTTCGCCGCGCGAGAGCGAGCCCAGGCCGACGATGATCTTGCGCACCGATTCCACACCACCCTTGTCGAACTGGGCGCGGTAGATCTTCTGGCCCGGTGCCCAGGCCTTGGTGACGCCCGCCAGGTCGTCGATCAGCAGCTCGGTCACCACCTTCAGGTAGAGGCGGCGGCGGTCGGCATGGGCGCGCTTGCCATCCACATAGTCTTCAAACGAACGGTCACCCGGGCCGGTTTCGGACAGGTCCTGGCCCCAGAGCAGGAACTCGATCGCATGCCAGCCGGTGGCAATGTTTTCCTCGCCACCGCGCTCATTTTGCTTGGCCAGGTTGGCCTTGGTGATCTTGAACTTGGGGTCGTTGATAAAGCCTGAATTGGCCTTGCCCTCGACATAGTCCACATAGGACTCGTCCATCGGCCAGGCATTGATCTGGCCTTCGGGGCCGTTTTCGTCGTCGATCGGGCCGCCGTAGAAGCGGAAGGCTTCCGTCTGGCCGTAGAACTCACGCGCGTCGATCCAGCTTTTGCGCGCCGCTTCCAGCGTGTCTTTGGAGGGGGCTGCGAGCAAGGCGGCGATGGCCTTTTGCATGTCGCGTGCCGATGCGAGGCTGTCGCTGTAGTTGGCATAGACCAATTCGCTGTAGCCCGTGGCTACCGCACGGGCGTCCAGCTTGCTGGCCTTGGCGACCGCCGTCTGTGCAAACGCCGGTGCAGACACCCCCGCGACTGCGCCCAAACCCAGGCCCAAGGCCAACCCCAACACCGAACGGCGTACTAGTCGTTGCGACATAGATTCCCTCTTCCAAAAAAACAGGCAGGCACAGCGGCGCTGTGCTGCTCAACAACAAGGGCTTGGCTGGGCTGCTATGTGCGTGCGTGTTGTGAATTCTTATCGCAGCAGCTTGGCTAGGTGATCGAAGGCCAGGCTGGTGAACCACCGGTTTTCCCCTGTCTCCGGGGGGCAAAAAAGCCTGGCTTCGAATGGATTCAGCGCAGTCCTTTGATCCACACGGACGTGCGGGCAGGCTCGCTGAAGCGCCATAGTATCGCCGCAGTCACAAATCCGCACAAAATTGGACGGATCTACAGAGGCTGGCTGCCGTGCGGTGGCGCCGCACAAAAAGGCCAAAAAGCAGGCGCAAAAAAGGGGCGCCAGCCAGCGCCCCTGTGTCTGTCAATAACCGCGCAGGTTTAAATCACGCGGCTGATCTTCATCATATTGGTGCCGCCGGGCGAGCCCATCGGTTCGCCGCAGGTGATCGCATAAATATCGCCGCTTTGCACGATATCGCGGGCCTTCAGGTGCACCTCGGCCTGGGCCAGTGCGGTGTCGCGGTCGGCGCTGGTGTCCATCAGCAAGGGGCGCACATTGCGGTACAGCGCCATCTTGCGCTGGGTGGCCACCTTGGGGGTCAGCGCGTAGATGGGGATCTGGGTGCGGTGGCGGCTCATCCACAACGCAGTCGAGCCGCTGTCCGTCATCGCAACCAGGGCCTTGGCGCCCAGGTGGGTGGCGGTAAACAAGGCGCCCAGCGCAATGCTCTGGTCGATGCGCTGGAAGGTCTTGCCGACAAAGTCGGTGTCCACATCCCAGTCGGCCGAGGCCTCAGCCTGCGCGCAGATATCGACCATCTCCAGCACGGTCTCGAGCGGGAACTTGCCAGCGGCGGTCTCGGCGCTCAGCATCACCGCATCGGTGCCGTCGAGCACCGCATTGGCCACGTCGCTCACCTCGGCGCGGGTGGGCACCGGGTTGGTGATCATGCTCTCCATCATCTGCGTGGCAGTGATGACGACCTTGTCCATCTCGCGCGCCATGCGGATCATCTTCTTTTGCAGCGCCGGCACGGCCGCATGGCCCACTTCGACAGCCAGGTCACCGCGCGCGACCATGATGCCGTCGGACACGCGCAGGATGTCTTCGAGGTGCGGAATGGCTTCGGCACGCTCGATCTTGGCGATCAGGCCCGGGCGGTGGCGGTACTCGGCCGCGGCCACCATGCACAGCTGGCGCGCCATTTCCATGTCGGTAGCGGTCTTGGGAAAGCTGACGGCCACATAGTCGGCCTGGAAGCTCATCGCGGTCTTGATGTCTTCCATGTCCTTGGCCGTGAGCGCCGGCGCGGTGAGGCCGCCGCCCTTTTTGTTGATGCCCTTGTTGTTGGACAGCTCGCCCCCCAACTTGACCGTGGTGTGCACGGCATCACCCCGCACCGCGTCCACCGTCAGCACGATCAGGCCGTCGTTGAGCAGCAGCACATCGCCGGGCTTCACATCGCGCGGCAGCTCCTTGTAGTCCAGGCCCACGCCCTGCAGGTCACCGGGCTCCTGGCGCGAGGCATCGAGCACAAACCGGGCACCGGGCTCGAGCATCACCTTGCCTTCGGCAAACTTGCCGACGCGGATCTTGGGGCCTTGCAGGTCAGCCATGATCGCCACCTCGCGGCCGGCGCGCTGCGCAGCCTCACGCACCATGCGGGCGCGGTCCACATGGTCCTGCGCCTTGCCGTGGCTGAAGTTCAGCCGCACCACGTTGACCCCCGCGCGGATCATCTCTTCGAGCAGCGCCGGCTCGCTGGAGGCCGGCCCCAGCGTGGCAACAATCTTGGTGGCGCGGCGGATCTTGGGCGAAATCATGGGCAGGTCCCCTGTGTCTTTGTCTCAAAAGTGGGGCCGGCTCCGTCACCAGATGCCGACCCGATGTAATTCAGTTCCATTCTGACACGAGAAACGTGCACAGGGAGTTACATCGCGGTTTCATTCGATGTGCGTTTGCACAATTGCGTAGCCCCAAAAAAACACCTGCGCGGCACGGGGGCCGGGCAGGTGTACTGTCAGGAGGCAGTCGCTGGTATCAGGCCAGATCGGCAGGCCGGGCCGCGCCATCGCGCATCAGCGCCTCGATCTCGTCGGCCTTCACCGGCACACCGCGCGTGAGCAGCTCGCAGCCGTCGTCGGTGATCAGCGCGTCGTCCTCGATGCGGATGCCGATGTTGTGGAAGGCCTCGGGCACGCCGTCGGCCGGGCGCACATAGATGCCCGGCTCGATAGTGGTCAGCATGCCGGGGCGCAGGATGCGGCTGGGGCGGTTGAGGATCAGCTCGCCCGAGAGCGGATCGCGCCGCTCACTGGTGTGCCCGAGCTCGCTGGGCTCGATGTAGCTGCCGCAGTCATGCACATCCATACCCATCCAATGGCCGGTACGGTGCATGTAGAACTGGAAGTAGCTGCGGTTGTCGATGACATCCTGCACGCCGCCCACCTTGTTTTTGTCGAGCAGGCCCAGATCGAGCATGCCCTGGGCCAGCACGGCGACGGTGGCGTCATGCATGTCGTTGAAGCGCTTGCCGGGCCGGGCCAGCGCAATGGCCGCATCCTGGCTGGCCAGCACCAGATCGTACAGATCGCGCTGCGGGCCTGTGAACTGGCCGTTGGCCGGGAAGGTGCGGGTGATGTCGCTGGCATAGCCATCGAGCTCACAACCGGCATCGATCAGCACCAGCTCGCCGCTGCGGATGGGCGCGGCATCGGCGCGGTAGTGCAGCACGCAGGCATTGGCACCGGCGGCCACGATCGAGCCATAGGCGGGGTACTGCGAGCCGTATTCGCGGAAGGCCTGCAGCAGTTCGGCATCGAGGTGGTATTCGCGCACGTCCTGCCCGGCGCGAATCATGCGGGCCGAGCGCTGCATCGCCAGGATGTGGGCGCGGGCGCTGATGTCCCCTGCGCGGCGCAGGATCGGCACCTCATGCGCATCCTTGAACAAGCGCATCTCGTCGAGCACGGCACACAGATCGCGCTGCTGCTCGGGCACCAGCGCGCCATAGCGGGTGCGGGCGCGCACGCCGTTGAGCCATTGGGCCACCGTGCCCTCGAGCCCCTGGTGGATCGCAAACGGGTACCAGACCACGCTGCGGTTCTCCAGCATCTTGGGCATGCGGGCGGCCTGCTCGGCCACCGAATAGGCTTTGCTCACGCCCAGCGTCGCCACGGCGGCCTCGGGCCCCAGCCGGTAGCCGTCCCAGATCTCGCGCGCCAGGTCCTTGGGTGCGCAGAACAAGGTGGTCTTGCCATCGGCGCTGATCACCAGGCTGGCGTTGGGCTCGGTGAAGCCGGTCAGGTAGTAGAAATAGCTGTCGTGGCGGTACAGAAAGTCGCTGTCGCGGTTGCGCGGGTGCTCGGGCGCGGTGGGGATGATGGCGATCCCGCCCTCGCCCAGCTGGCGCGCGACCTGGGCGCGGCGCTCGGCATAGACGGACTGTGCGGGAATGGCTGGGGTGGGGGCGGGTGCTTGCATGCTGCTATCGTACTGCAGAGCTTTACCACTGCGCCTGAGGTTGCATCTGCGTGACAAGCCCTTGAGATCGTTTTTATGATTTAAGAGAGTTGGCACATAATGCCGCATGCCCCACCGCTGGAAACCCAACGTCACCGTGGCCGCCGTCATTGAGCGCGATGGCCGATTTTTGCTGGTAGAGGAAGACACCTCGGACGGCATCCGCCTGAACAATCCGGCAGGCCATCTGGACCCTGGCGAATCCCCTATCCAGGCCTGTGTGCGCGAGGTGCTCGAAGAGACGGCCTTTGACTTCAAGCCCTCGGCCCTGCTGGGCATCTACATGAACCGCTTTGTGCGCAGCAAAAGCGGCGCCGACACCACCTATATGCGCTTTGCCTTTACCGGCACCGTTGGCGCGTTCTACGAAAACCAGCCGCTCGACGAAGGCATACGCCGCACCGTCTGGATGACCGCCGACGAGATGCGCGCCGAGGCCCACCAGATGCGCAGCCCGCTGGTGCTGCAATCGCTGGACGACTACCTGGCCGGCCAGCGCTTTGCGCTGAACCTGATCTACACCGATGTGTCCGTGCTGGTGCAGCCCGACGGGGTGAGACCGCTCGAATAGGCGCGCACCAACAACAAGCCCATGGCCCAGCACCATGGGCTTTGTTTTTGGCGGCGCGCCGTCTGCGCTTGGCGCTAACGCGATTGCGCGCAGCGGGCAGGCATGGCAAGGTGCATCCACACCATAACGAGGAGACACACCATGCCAGACCGCAACCCCTGTCGTTTTGCCACCCGCCTGGCGCTGCCGCTGGCCGCTGCGCTGCTGGCAGCCGGCTGCAGCTCGCTGGGCACCCCGCCCACCCGCCAGCACAGCGCCAGGATTGCCGGGCTGGAAAAGCCCGCCGAGGTGCTGGTCGACCAGTGGGGCGTGCCGCATATCTACGCGGGCACCACCTATGACGCCTTTGTGGTGCAAGGCTATATGGCCGCGCGCGACCGGCTCTGGCAGATGGACCTGTGGCGCAAGCGCGGCCTGGGCCAGATGGCCCAGGACTTTGGCCCGGCCTGGGTCGAGAGCGACAAGGCGGCGCGCGCGGTGCTGTTTCGTGGCGACATGTACCGCGAATGGCTGGCCTATGGCTCGGACTCCAAGCGCGTGGCCGAAGCCTTTGTGGCCGGGGTGAATGCCTTTGTCGCCCAGACGAAGGCCGACCCCGGCCTGCTGCCCGAAGAGTTCAAGCTGCTGGGCTACCAGCCCGCGCAGTGGGCCGCAGAAGACACGGTGCGCATCCGCCACCATGGCCTAACCCTGAACTTTACTGGCGAGGTGGACCGCGCCCAGGCCTTTTGCGAAGGCAAGCACAACGGCGCCCGCGTGGACTGGCTGCGCCGCGAGCTGGTGCCCGATGTGAAGCCGCAGGTCCCGCAAGGGCTGGAGGTCTGCGGCCTGCCCGGCAAGGAGCTCAAGCGCGCCTATGCGCTGGCTACCGCCAGCCCGCGCTTTACCAAGGAAAACGTCAAGGTCTCCGTGCAGGACATGGCCCCCGAGCAGCTGCTGGCACTGGCCGAATCGACCTTGAACCAGCCCGATGCCAACACCCTGGCCAGCTACGGCAGCAACAACTGGACGATTGCGCCGGGCATGACCACCACCGGCCGCCCGATTCTGGCCAATGACCCACACCGCGCCCACGGCGCGCCCAGCCTGCGCTATATCTCGCACATCTCGGCTCCCGGCATGGATGTGATCGGCGCTGGCGAGCCCTTCCTGCCCGGCATCTCCATCGGCCACAACGGCCGCATCGCCTTTGGCCTGACGCGCTTCTACATGGACCAGGAAGACCTGTATGTGTACGAAACCAACCCGCAAAACAGCAAGGAGTACAAGTACTTGGGCCGCTGGGAGCCGATGACCCGCGTCACGGAAAGCATTGCCGTCAAAGGCGCGGCCCAGCCGGTGATCGTCGAGAACTGGTACACCCGCCACGGCCCGGTGCTGGCCGCCGAAGGCAACAAGGCCTATGCGCTGCGCGCCGCCTGGCTGGACCTGGGCATGGCGCCCTATTTCGGATCGATGGACTACATGCGCGCGCAGGACTTTGACCAGTTCCGCGCCGCGATGAACCGCTGGGGCGCACCGGGCGAGAACCAGGTCTATGCCGACAGCAGCGGCAATATCGGCTGGATCCCCGGCGGGCTCACCCCCATCCGCCCCAACTGGGACGGGCTGATGCCGGTGCCTGGTGACGGCCGCTATGAATGGACGGGCTACCGCCATGGCGATGAGCTGCCCTGGGAGTTCAACCCCCAGCGCGGCTATGTGGTGACCGCCAACGAAAACAATGTGCCGCCCACGCACCCGCTCTACCAAAAAGGCATTGGCTACGAATGGTCCGACTCGGCCCGCGCGCAGCGCCTGCATGGCCTGTTTGAAAAGGCCGCCAAGGACGGCAAAAAGCTCAGCGTCGCCGACTCCGAAGCCTGGCAGACCGACATCGTCGCCGTACCGGCCCAGCGCCTGCTGAAACTGCTGGCACCACTGCAAAGCAACGATGCCCAGACCGCCCAGGGCCTGGCGTTGCTGCAGGGCTGGGACGGCACCATGGCCAAGGACAGCGCCGCTGCTGCGCTGTACGAAGTCTGGAGCAATGCCACCCTGAAGAAAGCACTGACCGACCAGGTGCTGGCCGCCCACGAGCGCAGCTTTGCCAAGGAGACCAGTGCCACCCGCATGATCGCGGTGCTGGAGAGCCCGCAGGGCTGGATGAGCGAGGCAGAACGCGACCAGGTGCTGCTCTCGTCCATCGCCCCGGCGATGCAATGGATCCAGACCAAGCTGGGGGCCGATGCCAAGAGCTGGACCTGGGGCAGCCTGCACCAGGCGATCTTTGTGCACCCGCTCGCCGGCGTGGTGGACAGTGCCACCAAGCAAAAGCTCAATGTCGGCGTGGGCGGCATCGGCGGCTCCTGGGCCACGCCCATGGCCACCAGCTACAACGTCGATACCTACCAGCTGACCTCGGGCGCGTCCTTCCGCATGGTCGTCGACGTGGGCAACTGGGATGCCTCGCGCGTGGTCAACACGCCCGGCCAATCGGGCAACCCGGCCAGCCCCCACTACCGCGACCTGGCCAACACCTGGGCGGCAGGCCAGTACTTTCCGCTGGCCTACTCGCGCAGCGCGGTGGAGAAAGCCACCCGCGAGCGCATTGCGCTGACGCCGCAATAAGCCCGGCGGGCGGCGTCTGCTGGGGACCTTGGGCGCTTATCGGCGCTGTTGGTCACCGTTGGGCGACAAAACGCCACATAGCCCTAGCGAAGCAGGCGCCTGCCGCCAGGCGGATAATTGCACCCATGGTTAAACAGCGCATCGTAGTGGGGCTGAGTGGCGGCGTGGATTCGGCCGTCACCGCGTATTTGCTCAAAAAACAGGGGCACGAGGTCGTCGGCATCTTCATGAAGAACTGGGAAGATGACGACGACAGCGAGTACTGCTCGTCGAACATCGACTTTGTCGATGCCGCAGCCGTGGCCGACGTGGTGGGCATCGAGATCGAACACGTCAACTTTGCCGCCGACTACAAGGACCGGGTGTTTGCCGAGTTTCTGCGCGAATACCAGGCCGGCCGCACGCCCAACCCCGATGTGCTGTGCAATGCCGAGATCAAGTTCAAGGCCTTTTTGGACCATGCCATGCGCCTGGGCGCCGAAAAGATCGCCACCGGCCACTACGCCCGCGTGCGCCAGAACCCCGACACCCAGCTCTTTGAGCTGCTCAAGGGCCTGGACCCGGCCAAGGACCAGAGCTATTTTCTGCACCGCCTGAACCAGGCGCAGCTGTCCAAGGCGCTGTTCCCGGTCGGTGAGCTGAAAAAGACCGAGGTGCGCCGCATTGCCGAAGAGATCGGCCTGCCCAATGCCAAGAAAAAGGACTCGACCGGTATCTGCTTTATCGGGGAGCGCCCTTTCCGCGATTTTCTCAACCGCTACATCAGCAAGGAACCGGGCCTGATCCTGGACGACCGCAACCGCAAGCTGGGCAAGCATGTGGGCCTGTCTTTCTACACCCTGGGCCAGCGCTCGGGCCTGGGCATTGGTGGCATCAAGGAAAAAGGCGCAGCGCGTGGCGCGGGCGAGCATGCGCCCTGGTTTGTGGCGCGCAAGGAGCTGGACAAGAACATCTTGCGCGTGGTGCAAGGCCATGACCACCCCTGGCTGCTGTCGCAGGCGCTGGACGCCGACAACACCAGCTGGGTGGCCGGCCACCCGCCCGCTGCCGGCACCTATGGCTCCAAAACCCGTTACCGCCAGCCCGATTCGCCCGCCATCATCGGCGCCGATGCCACGCCCGCGCATTTCCACCTCGACTTCCCCGAGGCGCAATGGGCGGTGACGCCAGGCCAATCGGCCGTGCTGTATGACGGCGAAGTCTGCCTGGGCGGCGGCATCATCGCCAGCGTGGCGCCTTCGGCGGCCGCTTAAATAGTTAAGCAGGCGCGCCAGGCGCCTGCGCTGCCCCCGGCAGCTCATCGCGCAAGATCCAGGCGGCTTCTTGCGTGCAGGCATGCGCGGGGTAGCGGATCTTCATGCGCATGAACACGCGCACCGCCTGGTCCGGCTTGTTGGCGCCTTGCTTGAGCACGCGCACCGTCAGCTCCAGCGCCTGGGGCACCAGATCGCTGCCGGCATAGCTTTTCTCGAAACCATGCAGCAGGGCCAGCGTATGCGGCAGCTGCATGCGCTTCCAGGCCGTCTGCGCCAGCGCCAAGGTATGGCTGGCCTCGTTCAGCCGAAAGCCCTTGTCGCGCTTGTAGCAACTGCCCCAGACCTCCAGCGCATCGCTGCTGCGCTGCTTTCGCAGCAGCAGCGCGATATAGCTTTGCGCATGGCGCGCCAGCTCACCCGCCTTGTCGCTGAGCTTGAGCACGCGGTGGTAGCGGCGCTGGTCGGCCAGGCTATCGGGCTCGCTGCGCTGCCACTCGCGCGCTTCGGCCAGGGCGGCGTTCATGTCGCCGTTCTGCACCAGCTGGGCCACCTGGGCATCGCGGCGCTGGGCCAGCGCGGTCTGCGGGTCCAGCACCGGCGCGCCCGCTTCGGCCTGCGGCGCCTTGTCCGGCGTGATGCCCAGGTCTGCATGGTTCTGGTACATCACATAGCCAATCATTGCGGCGATCACGCCGTTGAAATAAATCACCACAAAGGCCAGCAGGGGCGCCAGCAACGCCTGGGGCATCACCGTGACCAGGAGCGCAAAGGCCATCGGCACGCCCTGCATCAGCAGGAACAGAAACAGGCACAGCAGGCCATAGGGCAGACCGATGGCGCCCATCGTGCTCAGCAGCATGAAGGGGTTGATGGCAGCGCGCAGGCTGCCGCTGGTGATCAGCACCATCAAGGTGGCGGGGATCAAGAAAGATGAGAGCAAATCACCCAGTGCGCCCAGTCCCGGGCTGACCCGGGCGAGCATGCCGATCAGGAAGCCATGCACCAGCAGCACGCCAAAGAACTTCCAGGGCAGCACCTTGAGGTCGGCATCGCAGGGGTAGTCATCGTAGTCATTGCTGTCGAGCACACCGTGCGAGGCATAGGCCGCAATCTTGAACGCATGCCGGCTGATCGCCAGCAGCAGGCCCACTCCGACGAGCAAGCCGATCAATAGGCCCCACATCAGCATATAGGCGCAGAGCGACAGCACCAGCGCATACAGCAAGGGCTTGCGCTGCAGCGGGAACAGGAAAAAACTGTTGAGCTTGCGCCAGAAAGGCTCGATCACCCATTGGGCGCTGTCAACGTCGTCTTGCTGTGGTGAACGCAGTGGGCCCATGGCCAGCCTTTCTGTCTGCCGCCCTCACTGGCGCAGCTTGGCAGCGATCATAAGGCATGGCTTCACGAAAACTTTACATGGAGCTGACGCACCAGGGTGCTAACCACTGCCGCCCATGCGCTCGACCCGCGTTCAGGTGCTGGCCTGGCTGAGCCAGCGCGTCACCGGCTCCTGCGGTGCGGCGCGCTGCAGCGCGGGCAGCCAGCGCCGGGCGTCTTCCAGCCGGCCGGCCTTGGCCAGGCCATTGACCACCAGCGCCAAGGTGGCGGGCCAGTGCGGGTGGTCGGCAGCGCTCTCCAGCTGCTGGCAGATTTTTTGGGCATCGTCCCATGCACCCAGGCGCACAAAGCTGCGCGCCAATGCATGCAGGCTGTTGTCGCTGATGCGCGGGGCGGGCCGGGCGCGGTCCACATAGCTTTGCCAGCTGTGGTGCTGCAGCTGGCGCAGCGCTTCTGTGTTGGCCGGCAGCTTGAAGATGGCGCGGGCCGCGCGGTGAAAATCCTCGCTCGCCGGCGCATGGCGGGCGCTCTCGAACCAGGCGCGCAAGATAGCGGCATCGCTGGGTGCCAGCTTGGCGGCCTGGCGCCAGGCGGGCGCTGCCAGCTCAAAGGCCAGCGCATCGGTGTGCTTTTGCGCGCGCTGCACGGCGGCGGCCAGTGCGGCGCTCTGGGCCTGGGCCTGCTGCTTGTCACGGGCGGCCACCTCCACCACCGACTCCTTGCGCCGCAGCTGCAGGTAGAGAGCCATCAGCAGGCCACCGGCCAGCAAGCCGCCAAAGTGCGCCATGTAGGCCACGCCCTGCTGCCCCATGAAATGCTGGGCCAGCTCAAAGCCCATCCATACCGGCAGCACCACCAGCGCGGGCCAGGTGGCGTAGTTGAAGTAGAAGGCCAGCATGTAGAAAAAGCGGATGCGCCGCATGCGGTAGAGCACCACATACATGGCCATCAGGCCGGCAATCGCGCCCGATGCGCCCAACCCATAGCTGCCGGAGCCCGCATAGAACAGGCCCGCAAACAGTGAGGCGCTGACCCCCGCGACCAGGTAGAAGCACAGGTAGAGCCCCGCGCCCAGCGCCATCTCCAAGGTGAACCCGAACAGAAACAGAAACACCATATTGCCCAGCAGGTGGCCGGTGCTGCCGTGCAGGAAGGTGGAGGTCAGCGCCTGCAGCGGCTGCAGCCCGGCACCGGCCTCATAGCTCATCGCCCAGCGGGTGGTAAAGGGCTTGGACTCCAGCGGCGCAAAGCGGGCGCGGGCGGCCTGCCATTCGGCATACAGCGGATCGGCCGCTGTGATCACCTCACCGGCCAGCAGCTGGCGGCGAAAACGCCCCTCCTGCTGCATCAGCATGTAGATCTGGCCGTAGTCCTGGTTTTTTTGCAGGCCCTGCACCATGCGCACCATCTGCGGCAGGATGCGGCTGTCCGGTTTGCGGCTTTGTGCCTGCAAATAGGTCACAAAGGCCGGCACCTCGATCGCCGGCAGCGCCGTATGCGCATAGGTTTTCGATGCGCGCTCTGCCGCCCGCTCCTCCCCGCCTTGCCAGACCCAGAACACCAGGCAGTTGATCGCGATCAGCAGCAGCGTCATCCACGGCGGTGACTGCCAGGAGGGCTTGTTTTCCAGAGGGATGGCGATAAACATGGCGACTATTGTGCAGTCGCCATGCCGGCGCAGTGTTGGATTTTTGCCTTAGCTCAGGGGGCGCTGATGCGGTGCAGCGCCGGCTTGGCCACACGCACATAGTCCTGCGCATTGAGCACCATCGAGCGGTCCAGCCGCCCGGCATTGAAGGCGATCTCGGCATGGCGCTCCACCAGGTCCGGGTCCACCACCAGCGCCACCTGCGGGCCAGGGCTGAAGGGCGGGATCGCGCCGATCACGCAGCCGGTCCGCTCCGTCGCCTCTTCCGCGCTGGCCATCGTCATCTTGGGCAGGCCGAGCGCGGCAGCCAGCAGGCGAAAGTCCAGTTTCTGGTCGCCCGGCAGCACGGCCAGCACCCAGTGCTCGGCATTGCGGGTCTTGCACAGCATGGCCTTGGCACCCTGGCCTGGCGTCGTGCCCCGGATGCGCGCCACCTCATCCGATTTGCCCTCGGCCGGGTGCTCCAGCACCCGAAAGCGCGCGCCCTCTCCCTCTAACAACTGCTGCAGATGCGCAAACACGCTCATGGCTGCACTCCGGGCGCGACCACCGCGCCTTGCACCTGGTGCTGCGCCAGCGCCTGGGCGACAAAACCGCTGGCCTTGGCCGCTTCCACAAAGGCGGCCAGCCACTGGATGGCGGCCTCGCCCCGGCTCTTGGGCAGGCCCATGGCCTGCTGGATCAGCATGAAATGCCCGGGCAACAGGCGCAGACCGGCATGGCTGGCCACCGCCGCCTCCAGCTGCACCTTGACGCCTGCGGCCACATCGCCCTGGGGTTGCAAAAAGACATCGACCACCGCAGGCGATGTGGGCGCGCGCAGGATGCGGGCGTTTTTCAGCGCACGCGTGAGGTAGAGGTCATAGGCGCTGCCCTGGCCGACCACCACCTCGTGCGCGGCCACATCCACCTGCGCGTTGTCGCTCAGCGGCGAATCACTGCGCACCATGTAGGCGCCTTCGATCAGCACATAGGGGGCCGAAAACCCAATGCCCGCGCCCCGCACCGGATCCACCGCGAAAAAGCCGACATCGGCCTGGCCCTGGGTGACGGCATCGACCGAATGGGCGGCCGCCTCAAACAGCTGCAGCTCCAGCGGCAGACCCAGTTGGGCCGCCATGCGCGCGGCCAGATCGACGGAGACGCCAGCAGCCGAGCCATCGGGCCTTTTGTGCGCCAGCACCGGGTTGCCCACATTGATGGTCGCACGCAGGCGCCCGCCGGGCGCGATGAGGGATGCGATCTTGGAGCTATCCGAGGTATTGGCGGTATAGGCGGAATCGGTGCTAGGAGTCATGGCCGCTTTCATGCAAGGTTGAACAAAGGGCATGCCGTCAGCTGCGCGCCCCTATTCAGGGCGGCACGGCCGCCATCAGGGGTCTGCCGGGCCGGCATTGCGCGCGGCGCGTTCAGCGCCCATGCCGCATTCTCTACCGGCGGCAAAGCCGCAGTGGGCACTGGCCTTTTGCGCCCAAGCCGCTGGCCCGGCGCTGGCTAAACCAGTCAGGCCAGCCAAGCCCGCGCAGCCGGCCCGCATGCCGCCGGTCCTGCCCGCTGCGGGTTTTACGCTTTGAATCATATGGTGGCTTGGCAACCTACCTTCTAGTAGGTATAGTCAATATCAACGCCATAACCCAGGTCCATTGACAATGTCTACCCGCGAAAAAATCATCCTGCTCAGCAACCACTTGATCCAGCAGCGTGGCTTCCAGGGCTTCAGCTATGCCGATCTGGAGGCGGGTATTGGCATTCGCAAAGCCAGTATTCACCACCATTTCCCCAGCAAGACAGACCTGGGAATTGCCTACTGCGACTACAAGCGGGCCGATTTCAAAGCCCTGGAGGCCGAGCTGCAAAAGCTGCCCGCCGGCGTGCCGCAACTCCTGGCCTATCTGGATGCGTTTGCCGACTGTGCGGCGCAGGGGCAAATGTGCGGTGTCTACGCGATGCTGTCCGACAGCCACCTGTTTTCGCCCGAACTGCAAACGGCGGTCTACCAGCTGGCACAGACCGAGCAGCAGCTGCTGCAAGACATTCTGGTCGCGGGCCTGCGCAGTGCAGCCCTGCATTTTGCGCAGCCCCCGGCAGAGCTGGCCATGGTGGTCAGCTCTGCGATCAAGGGCGCGCTATTGCTCAACCGCATCCCGCCCCATGGGGCCTATGACCGCGCTGCCAAAGCCATTGTGGACTGGCTGAGCGCCGCCCCATGACATCCGCATCCCAGCCCCTTTTTTAACCAGGAGACCACCATGAAAAATGCCATCCATCGCTTTATTCGCTCCGATGCCGATATCGCTGTGCTGCGAGTCTCGGTGATCTTTATTTTTGCGCTGTTCGGCACCTTCAAATGGTTTGATTTTGAGGTCGCCGAGTTGGAGCCCCTGATCTCGAGCACCTGGCTCAGCTTTCTCTACACGCTCTTCGGTGTGCACGGGGGCAGCTACTTTCTGGGCGTGGTGGAGACCTTGGCATTTCTGGCACTGATAGTCGGCTTCAAAATGCCCGCTTTTGGCGTCGTCGGCGCCCTGGTCGTCATCGCCACCGGCATCACCACCTTGAGCCTGCTACCCCAACTCTCCACGCTGGACGGTTTCATCGTCAAGGACGTGCTGCTGATTGGCGCCGGCGTTGTGCTGCTCAAGTTCGATCTGCGGCGCCAGCTGAACACGCCAGAAGCGAGCGCAACCGGCAGCGCCGCACCGTTCCGCTGAGAACCGGCTCAAAGGCGGGGGCCGCCGGGCGTGCCAGCCTTGCGCGGCCATCAAAAAAGCCCCTGGCTCTCGGGAGCCAGGGGCTTTCGCAACACAAAAAAATGCGTTGATGGTGAATTAGAACGGAATATCGTCGTCCATATCGTCAAAGCCCGACGCAGCGCGTGGGGCCGGCGCAGGCATGGGTGCCGGTGCTGGACGGGGAGGCGGTGCCTGGCGGGGTGCGGCAGCTGGAGCCATCGCCGGTGCGGGAGCCCGGCGCTGGTAGTTGCCTGCGGGTGCACCGCCGCCGCCACCGCCCTGGTCACCGTAGCCGCTGTCGCCATAGCCGTAGTCATCGCCACCGCCCTGACCGCCACCGCCGCCCTGGCCTTGGCGGCTGCCCAGCATCTGCATCGAGTCAGCGCGGATTTCCGTGGCGTAGCGTTCCTGGCCGGTGGCCTGGTCGGTCCACTTGCGGGTGCGCAGGCTGCCTTCCACATAGACCTGGCTGCCCTTGCGCAGGTACTGGCCGACGATTTCAGCCAAGCGGCCATTGAACACGACGCGGTGCCACTCGGTGGCCTCCTTGTTCTCGCCGCTGTTCTTGTCGCGCCAGCGGTCGGTGGTGGCGATGGTGACGTTGGCCACCTGGTCGCCCGAGGGGAAGGTGCGGATTTCAGGGTCGCGGCCGAGGTTGCCGACGATGATGACTTTGTTGACGGATGCCATGGTAGAGGTAGTTCCTTTGAAAAATGGGCGCCTACTATGCGTTGGCAGTGTTGCAGGCATTGCAGCCTTCAAAGCGCCCATCACTGTGATTCAGGGGCGTATCCTACCCCAAAGCGGCCGGTCCTTCTCTGCGGGTGGCCGCAGATCCTGCAACAGGGCCTGCCAGGCCTGCCCCATTCCCAGCCAGTGCTTACTTTTGTGCAGCGCCAGCAGCAGCCACGGCGCGGCCCAGCGGCTGCAGCGGCCAGGTCAGTACCAGCCACAGCAGCGCCAGCGCGCTGGTGGCGATGAACAGATCCGTCACGCTGCCCCAGCGGGTCAGCGCCCCACCGAGCGCACCGCCGGCAAACAGGCCCAGTGATTGCAAGGTGTTGTAACTGCCCAGTGCCGCGCCGCGCAGCGATGCCGGCGCCATGCGCGAGACCAGGCTGGGCTGCGTGGCCTCCAGCGCATTGAAGCCGCAGAAAAACACAAACAGCAGCACGCCCATCAGCCACAGCGCGGGCGCATGGCCCGAGGTCGCCACCAGGCCCAGGGCCATCTGCACCAGGGCCACCAGCGCAATCGAGCCCAGCAGGGCGCCGCGCAGGTAACCGCGCCGCTCCAGCGCAAACAGCCCACCCATCAGCACAAAGGACAGCAGCACGGCCGGAAGGTAGACCTGCCAGTGCTCGGCCTTGGGCAGGCCTGCGGCCACCAGCATCGCGGGCACGGCCACCCACATCGACATCTGCACCGTGTGCAGCACAAACACACCGGCGTTGAGGCGCACCAGGTCGGCATGGCGAAACACCTCGCGCAGGCCGCCGCGCGCGCCGCCCCGGTGCAGCAAAGGCTCAGGGGGCACGACCCACAGCACCACCGCAATACCGCCCAGCGCCAGGCCGCAGGTCATCAAAAACAGGCCGCTCAGGCCGATATGCACCACCAGCAGCGGGCTGAGCACCAGCGCCAGCGCAAACATCAGGCCGATGCTGGCGCCCACCAGGGCCATGGCCTTGGTGCGCACTTCGTCGCGGGTCTGGTCGGCCAAGAGCGCCGTGACGGCCGCAGACACCGCGCCGGCACCTTGCAGCGCCCGGCCCAGCAGCAGGGTATGCAGGTTGCCCGCCATGCCGGCGATCAGGCTGCCGGCGGCAAATACCAAGAGGCCCAGCACAATGACCTTTTTGCGCCCGAAGCGGTCAGACGCCATGCCCAGCGGCAGCTGGCAGAGGGCCTGGGTCAGGCCATAGACGCCCATGGCCAGCCCGACCAGGGCCGGGTCATCACCGCCCGGGTATTTGTGGGCCTCCAGCGCAAACACCGGCAGCACCAGAAACAGGCCCAGCATGCGCAATGCAAAGATCAGCGCCAGGCTGAAGCTGGCGCGCCGCTCGGCCGGCAGCATGGCCGTGGAAGAAGAAACAGAAGTGAGAGACAAGGGCGATACGCAGGCAAACAAGGGACGGATGGCGACGATCGCCAGCGGCAAGTGTAGAGCGCAGCCGCAAGCCCTGCTGGCAGACGGAATCTCTGCGCCCAGCAGCGCATCAGAAACCATAGCTAGGCGCAAAGCTGCAGCAAGCCCTCACCTCGGTTTTGGCGCCAGACAGCGGGCCATGCCCCTGGGTTTATCCGCAACGCATGTGCAGCGATACCCGGCAGATTGCACAACGAACGGGCAGGCTGGCTATCATGAGGGGTTTTGGATCTTGAAGCCCACATGCCACCACGCACCCCCACCGACCCTTCCGCTGCCATCGACTTGCACCATGAACTCGGCCTGTCCGAGGCGCAGCAGGACGACAGCCGCTACCTGGGCGCGCGGCTGGCACACAGTCGCATCGCCATCCGTGGCGCGCGCACGCACAACCTCAAGAACATCGACCTGGACATTCCTCGCCACCAGCTGGTGGTGATCACCGGGCTGTCGGGCTCGGGCAAGTCCAGCCTGGCCTTTGACACCTTGTATGCCGAAGGCCAGCGCCGCTATGTCGAGAGCCTCTCGGCCTATGCGCGCCAGTTTCTGGGCCGGCTGGACAAGCCCGATGTCGACCTGATTGAGGGCCTGTCACCGGCCATCTCGATCGAGCAGAAGGCGACCAGCCACAACCCGCGCTCGACCGTGGGCACGGTCACCGAGATCCATGACTACCTGCGCCTGTTGTATGCCCGCGCAGGCACGCCGTTCTGCCCCGACCACAACCTGCCGCTGGCGGCCCAGACCGTCAGCCAGATGGTCGACGCCGTGCTGGCCCTGCCCGAGGACACCAAGCTGATGATCCTGGCGCCGGTGGCACGCGGCAAGAAGGGCGAGTTCGTCGAGCTGTTTGCGCAGATGCAGGCGCTGGGCTATGTGCGCTTTCGGGTCGATGGACAGATGTACGAGCACGAGACCCTGCCCGCGCTGGCCAAGAACGAAAAGCACGATGTCGATGTGGTCATCGACCGGGTCAAGGTGCGCGCCGGGCTGCAGCAGCGCCTGGCCGAAAGCATTGAGGCGGCACTGCGCGTAGGCGGCAACGAAGGCAATGGCCGCGTGCTGGCGCTGGAGATGGACACGGGCGAAGAGCATCTGTTCAGCAGCAAGTTCTCCTGCCCGGTCTGCAGCTATGCGCTGGCCGAGCTGGAGCCGCGCCTGTTCTCCTTCAACTCGCCCCAGGGCGCCTGCCCATCCTGCGATGGCCTGGGCCTGCACGAGGTGTTCGATGTCGAGCGCGTGGTGGCTTTCCCCACGCTCAGCCTGGCCAGCGGCGCCATCAAGGGCTGGGACCGGCGCAATGGCTACTATTTTGCGATGCTCGAGAGCCTGGGCCGCCATTACAAGTTCAACATCGAGCAGCCTTTCGAGAGCCTGCCCGAGGCGGTGCGCCAGGTGGTGCTGTATGGCTCGGGCGACGAAGAGATCGCCTTCAAGTACGAGCTGGCCAGCGGCGAGAACGCCGGCAAGATGGTCACCAAGAAGCACCCCTTTGAAGGCATCCTGCCAAACATGACGCGGCGCTACCGCGAGACCGATTCGAGCATCGTGCGCGACGAGCTGGCCCGCTACCAAAGCGTGCAGCCCTGCCCCGACTGCCACGGCGCGCGCCTGCGCCGCGAGGCGCGCTTTGTGCGCGTGGGTGATGGCGACCAGGCCCGTGCGATCCAGGACATCAGCCAGGTCACCCTGAGCGAGGCCCACGCCTGGTTCACCACCGTGCAGCTGACGGGTGCCAAGGCCGATATTGCCGCGCGGGTGATCCAGGAAATCAGCACGCGGCTGCAGTTCCTCAACGATGTGGGCCTGACCTACCTGAGCCTGGCGCGCAGCGCCGAGACGCTCTCGGGCGGCGAGGCGCAGCGCATTCGCCTGGCCTCGCAGATCGGCTCGGGCCTGACGGGCGTGATGTATGTGCTCGACGAGCCCTCGATCGGCCTGCACCAGCGCGACAATGACCGCCTGATCGCCACCTTGCAGCACCTGCGCGACATCGGCAACAGCGTGATCGTCGTCGAGCACGACGAGGACATGATGCGCGCGGCCGACCAGATCATCGACATGGGCCCGGGCGCCGGCGTGCACGGCGGCCAGATCATGGCCCAGGGCCGCTACGCCGACATCTGCGCCCATCCGCAGTCGCTCACCGGCCAGTACCTGAGCGGCCAGAAATCGATTGCCGTGCCCACGCGCCGCACGCCCTGGCTGCCGGTGCTGGCCAGCACCGTGGGGGCACCCGTGGGCAAAGCCGCAGCGGACAAGGGCGGATCGCAGTTCCCTACCGTGCGCACCTCGCTGGAGAAAAAGCCCAGCGGAAAAGCCAGCAGCAGCGCCAAGGGCCGCAGCGTGCAGGAAGCGGCTGCCCCCGCCGAAGTGGACCCGCATGCGGTGCAAAGCCTGCGTCTCATCGGCGCCAGCGGCCACAACCTGCGCGATGTGACGGTCGATTTTCCCGTCGGTCTGTTCACCTGTGTCACCGGCGTCTCGGGCTCGGGCAAATCGACCCTGGTCAACGACACCTTGTATGCGGCCGCGGCCCACAAGATCAACCGCGCCCAGGGCGATGTTGCGCCCTACCAGGAGATCGAAGGCCTGGACTATTTCGACAAGGTCATCAATGTGGACCAAAGCCCGATTGGCCGCACGCCGCGCAGCAACCCGGCCACCTACACTGGCCTGTTCACGCCCATCCGCGAGCTGATGGCCGAGACCAACACCGCCAAGGAGCGCGGCTATGGCCCGGGGCGCTTCAGCTTCAATGTCGCCGGCGGCCGCTGCGAGGCCTGCCAGGGCGATGGCATGGTCAAGGTGGAGATGCATTTTCTGCCCGACGTCTATGTGCCCTGCGACATCTGCCAGGGCCAGCGCTACAACCGCGAAACCCTGCAGGTGCAGTGGAAGGGCCGCAATATTGCGCAGATCCTGGAGATGACGGTCGAAGACGCGCACGACTTCTTCCGCGATGTGCCCACCATTGCCCGCAAGCTGCAAACCCTGCTCGATGTGGGCCTGAGCTATATCCGCCTGGGCCAGAGCGCCACCACCCTATCGGGCGGCGAGGCCCAGCGCGTCAAGCTCGCGCAGGAGCTGTCCAAGCGCGACACCGGCCGCACGCTCTACATCCTCGATGAGCCGACCACCGGCCTGCACTTTGCCGATATCGACCTGCTGCTCAAGGTGCTGCACCAGCTGCGCGATGCGGGCAACACGATTGTCGTCATCGAACACAACCTCGACGTCATCAAGACGGCCGACTGGGTCATCGACATGGGGCCCGAAGGCGGCGCTGGCGGTGGACAGCTGGTGGCCCAGGGCACGCCCGAGCAGGTCGCCGCCAACCCGGCCAGCCATACCGGGCGCTATCTGGCGCCTTACCTCCAGCGCTGAGGCAGCTTGCCGCGCGTCAACGAACCAGTCCATCCCCACTGCAGCCATGCCAGCAAACCTGACTTTCCGCACCGCAACCCTGGCCGATCTGCCCGCCATCATTGCGCTGCTCGCCGATGATGCGCTGGGCCGCGAGCGCGAGGTGCTGGCCGACCCGCCCGATGCGCGCTATATCGCGGCCTTTGCCGCGATCTGCGCCGATACCAACCAGCGCCTGGTGGTGGCCGAGCTGGACGGGCAAGTGGTGGGCACGCTGCAGCTGTCCTTTGTGCCCGGCCTGTCACACACGGGGGCCTGGCGCAGCCAGATCGAATCGGTGCGCATTGCCGCGCAGCTGCGCGGCGCCGGCGCGGGCCAGCAGATGCTGGAATGGGCGGTGGCGCAGTGCCGCGCGCGGGGCTGCACGGTGGTGCAGCTGACCACCGACAAAAGCCGGGCCGATGCCCACCGCTTTTACGAAAAGCTGGGCTTTGTGCCCAGCCATCTGGGTTTCAAGCGCAAGCTTTAAGTGCCCGAGGGCTCCAGCCGAATCAGCTTGCCATCAGGCCCATCGGTGAGCAGGTAGACCAGGCCATCGGCGCCCTGGCGCACATCGCGGATGCGCTCGCCCAGCGATTCGTAGAGCCGTTTCTCGCCCGTCACCTTGCCGTCCTTGACCGCCAGCTGGGCGACACTACGCGACTTGAGGCCGCCCACCAGCAGGCTGCCCTTCCAGGCCGGGCCATAGCGGTCGCTCGTGACAAAGGCCATGCCCGAAGGCGCAATGCTGGGCACCCAGTAGTGCAAGGGCTGCTCCATGCCGGCCTTTTGCGTGCCTTCGCCGATCTTGCCGCCGCCGTATTCCTCGCCATAGGTGATCACCGGCCAGCCATAGTTCTTGCCCGGCTGGGGCCGGTTGATCTCGTCGCCGCCCTGCGGGCCATGCTCGTGCTGCCACAGGCTGCCATCGGCGGCGACGGCCAGGCCCTGGCTGTTGCGGTGGCCGTAGCTGTAAATCTCGGGCAGCGCATCCTGGCGGCCTGCATAAGGGTTGTCCTTGGGAGCGCTGCCATCCTTGGCAATGCGCACCAGCTTGCCATGGTGGTTGTTCAGGGTCTGGGCATCGTCGCGCTGCGAAAAGCGGTCCCCCAGGCTGAGGAACAGGTTGCCATCGGGCGTCTGGGCGATGCGGCAGCCAAAGTGGGCATTGCTCCTGGCCTTGGGGCGCTGGCTGAACAGCACTTTGACGTCTTCCAGTTGGCGCTCATTGGCCGCAACACGCGCCGTGGCCAGTGCCGTGCTGTTGGTGCCGGCTTGGGGCCCGGCTTCGCTGAAGCAAAAATAGATGCGGCGGTTGCTGGCGAACTGGCTGTCGGTCACCACATCGAGCAGGCCGCCCTGGCCGGCATCGACCACCTTGGGCACGCCTTGCAGCTCGGACTGCTTGCGGCCATCGGCATCGAGCAGCCAGAGCTTGCCGCTGCGCTCGGTCAGCAAAAAGCGTTTGTCCGGCAAGGGCGCGATGGCCCAGGGGTTGAGGTAACCGCTGCCCACAACCGTGGGCTTGGGCAGCGCGGGCGCCGCCGTCTGCGCTTGCACCGTGCTGGCGGCGCAGATGGCCATCAGCCCGCTGGCGCCCAGCGCCCATGAATAAAAACCCTTGCGTGCTTGTTTCTGTCTCATGTTTGCCCTTTGCGAAGTGCCTCTGACCTTACCATGCTGACCATGGAAACCCCCAACAGTTCCCCTTCGGCCTCCCCTAGCGCATCCGCTTCTGCCGCCGCCAGCCCGGCAGTCTGGGATTTTGTCGTGATCGGCGCCGGCATGGCCGGCAGCGCCACCGCCTGGCACCTGGCTGCCAGCGCCCAGGTGCTGGTGCTGGAGCAGGAATCGCAGCCCGGCTACCACACCACTGGCCGCTCGGCCGCGCTGTTTGAGGAGCACTATGGCCCCACCCAGGTGCAGGCGCTCACCCGCGCCAGCCGCCAGTTTTACGAGCAGCCGCCGGCCGACTTTGCCGAGCATGCGCTGGTCAGCCCCCGGGGCGTGCTGTATGTGGCAACGCCCGCGCAGTTGCCCGCGCTGCAAGCCGCCTACGACGAGGCGCGCCAGCACTCGCCCGGCGCCCGCTGGCTGGACAAGGCCGCGCTGAAAGCCTTTTTGCCGGCGCTCAACACCGAGGTGCTGGAAGCCGGATTTAGCGACGATGGCGCCCGCGATATCGATGTGCATGCGCTGCACCAGGGCTTTTTGAAGGGCATGCGCCGGCGTGGCGGCCAGCTGTGGAACGACGCCCAGGTGCAGGGCCTGCACTGGGATGCCAGCGCCGGCCACTGGCAGATCGGCCTGGCCGATGGCCGCCAGTTGCTGGCGCGCCATGTCGTCAATGCCGCCGGCGCCTGGGCCGATGAACTGGGCCAGATGGCTGGAGCGGCCGCCATTGGCCTCACACCCAAGCGCCGCAGCGCCTTTACCTTTGCGATGCCCGAAGGCATGGATGGCCAGCACTGGCCGGCCGTCATCGATATTGGTGAGCAGTGGTACTTCAAGCCCGATGCCGGCCAGCTGCTGGGCTCGCCCGCCAATGCCGATGCCACCCACCCGCATGATGTGCAGCCCGAGATGCTGGACATTGCCGAGGGCATTGACCGCATCATGCAGGCCAGCCACTTCGACATCCGCCGCCCCAGCCACAGCTGGGCGGGCCTGCGCTCCTTTGTCGCCGATGGCGAGATGGTGATCGGCTGGGATGGCCAGGCGCCGCAGTTTCTGTGGGTGGCCGCGCAAGGCGGCTACGGCATCCAGAGCGCCTATGGTTACGGCCTGCTGGCGCGCAACCTGGCCTTGCAGGAGCCGCTGGACCCGGCGCTGGCCAGCCAGGGTGTGCAGCCTGAAGCACTGTCGCCCACGCGCCATTTGCGCTGAATAGCGCAGCGCGAGCACGCAGCTGCGCTTGCTGGCACACTGCTGGAAAACCTTGAATAACATCCGGCGCTGCGCACACCAGCGCCTCCAGCCATGTCCGCTTCCAGCTCCCCTGTCCCCTTTCGCCCTACGGACCTCGCCTTGGCGCTGGTCGTGGTGGTGGTCTGGGGCATCAACTTTGTCATCATGAAATGGGGCCTGCAGAGCCTGACCCCGTTCGAGCTGGGCGCCCTGCGCTACCTCTGCGCGGCCTTTCCGCTGGTGCTGTTCATCAAGCCGCCGCGCGTGCACTGGCGCTGGGTGGTGCTGTTTGGCCTGCTGCAGGGCGTGGGCCAGTTCGGCTTCTTGTTCACCGCGCTCAAGGTAGGCATGACGGCATCGCTCGCCAGCGTGGTGCTGCAGACCCAGGTGTTTCTCACCGCGGTCTGGACCTGGGTGCTGCTGCGCGAGCGGCCCGGCCGCCCACTGGTGGCCGGCATGGGCATTGCGGCGCTCGGCCTGGCCTGCCTGCTGATCAATGAGCTGCGCAGCAATGGCGCTGGTGGCACCACCTTGGCCGGCCTGCTGCTGGTGCTGTGCGCGGCCACATCCTGGGCCTGCTCCAACGTGGTGGTGCGCCTAGCGCAAAAGGAAAACGCCCGCTACGACCCGGTGAGCTTTATTGCCTGGAGCAGCCTGATGCCGATTCTGCCCTTCATCGGGCTGAGCGCCGCACTGGACGAGGGCAGCGTCGGCAAGTGGCTGCAGGCAGAGACCTGGCAGCAGATTCCCGGGCTGGCCTGGATGTCGATCGCCTACCTGGGCTGGGTGGCCACCATCGTCGGCTATGGGCTGTGGACCAGGCTGATCCAGCGCTACTCCGCCAACCGGGTGGCGCCCTTTAGCCTCTGCGTGCCGGTCATTGGCCTGACCACCGGCATGCTGGTGCTGGGCGAGACGGTGACCGGCTGGCAGTGGGCCGGCGCGGTGTTTGTCGTGCTGGCGCTGGTGGTCGTGGTCTGGGGCGGCCGCTGGCTGCAGGCGGCGCGGCGCTAAGCTGCGCCCAACGAGACCGCGCTCAGCGGTCCTCGATCTTCGCGGTATCGACGATCTGCTGGTACTTGGCCACCTGGGCCTTCAAAAAGGCGCCCATGTCCTGGCCGGGCGCGGCCACCACATTGCCACTGGCTTCGAGCTTGGCGCGAAAGCTGGGCGACTGCAGCATGTCATCGATGGCCGCACGCAAGGCCTTTTGCACCTGCGGGGGCAGCTTGGCCGGGCCCATCAGCGCAAACCAGCTGTTGATATCGACCCTCGCAAACGCCGAGGTCTCGGCCAAGGCGGGGATATCGGGCGTGACGCTGGAGCGCTTGGCCTCGGTCGTGCCCAGCGCCACCACCTTGCCGGCGCGGATATGCGGCAGCCCCGAGGACAGCACAAACACGCCAAAATCCAGGCTGCCGCCCAGGAGGTCATTGGTCAGCGGAGCCACGCCCTTGTAGGGCACATGGGTCATCGCCACATCGCCGGCCTGCTGCACCATCTCACCGGCGATGTGCAAGGCCGTGCCCACGCCCGAGCTGCCATAGCTGTACTTGCCCGGGTTCTGGCGCAGCAGGCTGAGGAACTCCTGCGTGTTCTTGACGCCGCTGGCCTGCGAGGCAACCAGCACCATGGGCTGGGTCGCCACCAGGCTGATGGGCGTGAAATCCTCGAACACCCGGTACTTGATGGCCTTGTTGATCAGCGGCGCAATCGCCATCTCGTTGTTGGCCGACAGCAGCAGGGTGTAGCCGTCGGCCGCCGCCCGGGCCACCTTTTGCGCGCCGATGGCGCCACCGGCACCACCCAGGTTCTCGATCACCACCGGTTGCTTGAGCCGCTGCGCCAGCTCGGTGCCGACCATGCGGCCGACTGCATCGGTGCTGCCGCCGGGCGGGTAGGCAATCACCAAGGTGATGGCCTTGTTCGGGTAATGCGCAGCCGCTTGCGCGCCTGCCGCCATGCTGGCCGCCAGCACCAGCAGACCCAGGCAGGCCATCCGGCGCGGGCGAGAGAAAAGCATAGGGAGCATCGGAAGTCCTTGTGGCGGTGGAAAAGGCGTCAGAAGAAAAGCGGCAGGCGCATTGTGTCTTGGCCCAAGAAGCCCCCGCACTATTCCGGAAAAAGAAGCAGGGTCCGTGCCAGCCTGCAGCACGGACCCTGTCGTTCTTGGCGTGGAGGCCGCTCAGTCCACGGCGTTGAGCAGATCGCGGGTCTGAATCGCAGCGGCGCGCGCCGCGCTGGCAAAGTCTTCGCCACTGCTCGCATACAAAATGGCGCGCGAGGAGTTGATGATGATCGGGCCGCCGCCAATGCGGGCCGCCTTGACGGTGGCCACCGCATCGCCGCCCTGCGCACCGACGCCGGGAATCAGCAGCGGCAGGTGGGGGGCGACGGCGCGCACGCGCTCGATCTCTTGCGGGCGGGTGGCACCGACGACCAAGCCCAGCTGGCCATTGGTGTTCCAGGGGCCCTGGGCCAGGCGCGCCACATGCTCGAACATCTGCGGCTGGCCGGGCACATCGGCCAGGGTCTGGGCCTGCAGGTCGTCCCCACCGGGGTTGGAGGTGCGGCACAGCAGGAAGGCGCCCTTGCCCTCGTACTTCAGGTAGGGCGTGATGGAGTCAAAGCCCATGAAGGGCGACAAGGTCACCGCGTCCGCCCCGTAGCGCTCAAAGGCTTCCTTGGCGTACTGCTCGGCGGTCGAGCCGATGTCGCCGCGCTTGGCATCGAGAATCACCGGCACCTGGGGCGCCACGCGGCGCATATGGGCCATCAGCTTTTCCAGCTGGTCCTCGGCGCGGTGCGCTGCAAAATAGGCGATCTGCGGCTTGAAGCTGTTGACCAGGTCATGGGTGGCATCGACGATGGCTGCGCAAAAATCATAGATCTTGCTGGCATCGCCGCGCATCGCGGCGGGAAAACGGCTGGGTTCCGGATCCAGGCCCACGCACAGCATGGAGTTGTTTTGGGTGGCTGCGGCGCGCAGCTGGTCGATAAAAGGCATGGGCGCTATTGTAAAAGCTGGCCGTGCCAGGGCCTTCGCAGAGCTGACTGCGTCGCACGGGGATTGCAGGCACAATCGCGCCCCATGCCTACCCTGTCGAGACAACAACTGGTGATCCTGTGCCTGCTGACCCTGGTCTGGGGGCTGAACTGGCCGGTGATGAAGACGGGGGTGCAGCACTTCCCGCCGCTGAGCTTTCGCGCGCTGTCGATGCTGATCGGCCTGCCGCTGCTGGCGCTGGGCCTGCTGGTGCTCAAGGTGCCGTTCCGGCTGGAGCGCCGCTACTGGGGGCCACTCGTGGTGCTGGGCTTTTTCAACATGGTGATGTGGCACACGCTGATCATCGTGGCGATTCCGCTGTTGCCCAGCGGCCGGGCAGCGATCCTGGGCTATACCATGCCTATTTTTTCAGCAGCGCTGGGCGCGCTGTTCTTCAGCGACCGGCTGCCGCCGCGCGCCTGGCTGGGCGTGGCCGCTGCCGCTGGCGGCGTATTGCTGCTGCTGTGGAACGAGATGGACAAGCTGGGCGGCAAGCCCACCGGCGTGGCGCTGATGCTGCTGGCAGCGGCCAGCTGGGCATTGGGCACCCAGCTGCTGCGCCGCACCCGCATCCCGGCGCCCACCTTGACCCTGGCCTTCTGGATGACGGTGATGACCACCGGCTGCCTGTGCCTGCTGGCCACGCTGCTGGAGCGCCCGCGCTGGCATGCGCCTGACCCCGTCGCCTGGGGCACCATCCTGTTCAATGCGGTGCTGGTGATCGGCTTTGCCCAGGTGGCCTGGTTCTTTCTGGTGCGCACCCTGCCGCCGCTTGCCTCCACCCTGAGTGTGATGCTGATCCCCGTGCTGGGCGTCTTCAGCGGCGCCTGGTGGCTGGGCGAGATCCTGCACTGGCAGGACTGGACCGCGGTGGCCTTGATGGTGCTGGCCATCGCCTCGGTGCTCTGGCCCAGCCGGGCGCGCCGCTGAGCCTGCACGAGGCGAGGCCAGGCCGCGGGTATCAGCGGCCTGCGGACTGCGTGGGCGAGGCCA
Source organism: Comamonas sp. MYb21 (assembly GCF_037479395.1). Lineage (NCBI taxonomy): Bacteria > Pseudomonadati > Pseudomonadota > Betaproteobacteria > Burkholderiales > Comamonadaceae > Comamonas > Comamonas sp. MYb21. The sequence continues at coordinate 47,035 of NZ_JBBGZC010000005.1, forward strand.
GGCTGTCGTTGTCCATCGTCAGGTAGACCAGCACCAGCAGCAGGGTGATAAAGAAGCGGAAGGCATCGGGCACGCCATTCCACTCTTTGGACATCCACATGCCAAACCACTCACCGCCCACCGACATAAAGCCCACCTGCCAGGTGAGAAAGCCCAGGGTCAGCCCGGCAATCGCCCATTTTTTGGCAGCACGAAAACCGGCCGCATCGGCATGGCGGGCGCGCAAGAGCTGGCTGCCGCCGACCCAGCACAGCAGCGCCGTCAGCGTCTCCAGCGCAATGATGCCGGCATAGCCCAGGTGGTGGATCCATTCCGCATCGATGGCGCGGTACAGGATGCCGTTGCCCGGGAAGGTGGTGTCCATCAGGAACACATGGTGCACAAAGGCAAAGTTGGTGGCGTAGTCGGTGATATTGCCAAAAGCCACCAAGGTGGCAAAGAAAGCCATGGCCAGCACCAGGGCGGACTTGGACAGACGAATCATCATTCGAAGCTCCAGACGTGAGAGTGTGAGAGAGGGATAGGAAAAGACAGACGGATGCCGTGGCGCCGAACAGCAAGGCTCGGCACCTGATCCATCAAAAGTGTGCCAACGCGGAGTTGGCGGGGAGGTGTGCAAAAAGCACGCAGGCGCGCAGATCGGGACTGGAAAACCTGAAGCCGGCAGCGGGCCTGGGAAACACGCAGGCCAACCGGATCGAATGTCGCGCCAGGAGGGAGGCTGGATTCTGCCAGCCCGCTGTGGAGGCTGTCAATGCTGGCCGCTCCGGCCATAAAAAAACGCACGGCCCCGAGGGGAGTGCGTTCTTGGTTCCAACCGGGCGGCGGCCCGGGGGGGGGGGGTGATCAGCGAGGCGCGTTCAGCAGACGGGTCACATCGCGGTCATTGGGCAAGGCATAGTCATAGCCCGACAGGATGCGGCTGTCTTCGGTACGCACCAGCTTGAGGCTGACGTAGGTGAAGTTGGCAGCCGGCGAGAAGGTGCCGACCAGCACCATCGAGGCGTTCTGGCTGCGGGCAATGTCACGCATCTCGCGCGACAGCAGCAGCTCGCCGGTGCCTTCGCGCACATACAGATCGGTGCGCAGCTTGACTTCCTTGACGTGGAAGCCCCGGGCGGCCATCTGGTTGGCGTAGATCTCGGACAAGGTGCGGCCCAGTGGCGACGAGGCGCCCATGTTGTTCACATTGACCACGGTGGCCACCAGCACAGGGCCGGTACCGGTCGACTGGGGAGCGACCGAGGCGGTCAGCTTGTTGATCGCATCCTGGCTGTTGGCCAGGAAGACGCTGGCGTCCGCAGCTTGGTAGGTCGGCTCGCTGCGCACCGTGCTCACGGGCTGGGCAGGATCGGTCCAGCTGGCGCAACCGGCCAGCACAGCGGCAGAGGCCACAGCGGCCAGGGTGGTCAGACGCTGCATCATTTGCCCACCACCTTCATGTTGACGGCGCGGTAGGCTTCGGTCTTGGCGAACTGGCCGACGGTGGCATTGTCAACATAGTAGACATTGGACTTGCGCGCGACATACTGGCCCTGGCGCAGCACCGTGGTGGTCAGCAGCACTTCGGAGTACGCCGGGGCACCTGCGATGGTGGCGGCCTGGTAGTCGGTGCCGATGGTCGGGCTCACGCCGGCGACGACCTGGCCGTTGTCGCCCTCATAGGCCCAGTTGCCCGCTTGCTGCAGGTTGTGGTGCACGACCTTGGCGTCGTAGCTCACTTCGAGCTGCTGGCCGGGGGTGGTGTAGACCGATGCGCCGTGCTGCACCAGCTTGGTCACGACCAGGTCGTGGAACACGCTGTCAAAGGCGCTGGCGTTCTGTGGCAGGGCCACATACAAAGGCGTCTTGGCGTTCAGACCATTGCGCTCCAGGGTGGCCAGCGTGTCGGCCACCACGTCGCTGGCCATCAGGTCCCAGTGGCCCGCAGCGCGCACCTTCATCTGGGTTGGTTGTGCATAGTTGGCGCCGTATGGAACGGGCGCCTCTACCGCGCAACCCGTCAACGCAAGCACGGCGCTTGCCAGCGCCGCCGCTCCGATGGTCTTTTTCAAAGCCATGTTTCCCTCCTCGGAATTAGATAGCCGACGGGCCAACACCCGCCCAGGCTTGCATCCATTGTTGTAGATGTGGTGCTACCAAGACAAGTGAAACGATCTAAAGTGCGAGCAGAGCCACGCATTTTGTTGTTTTTGCTCACACTTTAGAAACGCCATTTGCCCACTGAATAAGCTCAGCCTGCCGCGCGTTTTTGCAGAATCTCGAAAGCTGGCAAGGTCTTGCCTTCCAATACCTCCAAAAAGGCACCGCCGCCGGTGGAGATATAACCAATCTTGTTCTCAATGCCGTACTTGGCAATGGCCGCCAAGGTATCACCGCCTCCGGCAATGCTGAAGGCGGGCGACTGGGCAATGGCCTGGGCCAGGGTTTCGGTGCCATGTGCAAACGCATCGAACTCGAACACGCCCACCGGGCCGTTCCAGACGATGGTGCCGGCCTTCTTGAGCTGCTCGGCCAGGCGGGCGGCCGTCTCGGGGCCGATATCGAGGATCAGGTCGTCATCGGCCACGTCGGTGGCGCGCTTGATGATGGCCTCGGCGTCAGCCGCAAAGGTCTTGGCCACCACGACATCGGTCGGAATCGGCACATCGGCGCCGCGTGCGGCCATGGCATCGATCACGGCCTTGGCGTCACCCACCAGGTCGGCCTCGGCCAGCGATTTGCCAATGTTCAGGCCTGCCGCCAGCATGAAGGTGTTGGCAATGCCGCCGCCGACGATCAGCTGGTCCACCTTGCTGGACAGCGCCTGCAGGATGGTCAGCTTGGTCGAGACCTTGGAGCCCGCGACGATGGCGACCAGCGGGCGCGCCGGCGCGGCCAGCGCCTTGGTGATGGCATCGATCTCGGCCGACAGCAGCGGACCGGCGCAGGCGATCTTGGCGTACTCGGCAATGCCGTAAGTCGTGCCTTCGGCGCGGTGGGCCGTGCCAAAGGCGTCGTTCACATAGATGTCGCACAGCTGGGCGAGCTTTTGCGCCAGCGCCGGCAGGTTCTTCTTCTCGCCGACATTGCTGCGGCAGTTCTCCAGCATCACGACCTGGCCGGGGGCCACGGTGACGCCGTCAACCCAGTCAGCGATCAGCGGCACCTCGCGGCCCAGCAGCTGCGCCAGGCGCTGGGCCACCGGGGCGAGCGAGTCTTCGGGCTTGAACGCGCCCTCGGTGGGGCGGCCCAGGTGGCTGGTCACCATCACCGCGGCGCCGGCCTTCAGCGCCATCTCGATCGCAGGAACCGACGCACGCACGCGCGTGTCTTCGGTGATCTCGCCGGCGTCGTTGAGCGGCACATTCAGATCGGAGCGGATAAAAACGCGTTGGCCTTGCACCTTGCCTTGGGCACACAGGTCGGAGAAACGAAGGATATTCATGGGAATGGCTACCAAAGAGTCTAGAAACTGGGGCGCGCGCCATGCAAGGGCCTGCGCATGGCCGCCATTGTAGAGGCCTGCCTGGCCCGCCCCAAGCAGCGGGTCGCGCTTGCGTCTCTCAGCCCCGGCTTACCAGCCCAGGCCGATATGCAGCGGCAGGTAGACCGCCATGCCCACCACAATCGTGCCCAGGATGCCGCGCTTCTTGAAGTAATAGATGGTCGCGCAGATCACCGCCGGAATGCGGGCATCGAGCAAGGTGTCGGTCAGCTCACCCTTGACCATCAACAGCTCGGGCGCAATGACGGCCATCAACGCGGCCAGCGGCGCGTATTTGAGGCCGCGCTTGAGCCAGTCGGGCAAGGGCAGCTCGTTCTTCGGAATCATGAAGAACGCGCGGGTGACCACGGTGATGACGGTCAGGCCCACGATGGCGGTGAGCTGGTAGAGCAGATCCCAGTCGTCCTGGCTCATCGCACATGCTCCTCACGCACGGGCACGGCCGTGGTGCCGTCGTCGGGCTGCTCGGGCCCGGGCGATGGCAGCGGTTTGTTCTTGGCCACCACCACGATCTTGGGCTTGCGCCCGCGCTGGTCCACCGCCTCGACCAAAAGTCCGATGGTCACCGCACAGGCAATCGCCACCAGGATATTGAGCTTGAGCGGAATGCCATAGGCCGCAATCGCCGCCGTGGCGGCCACCAATGCCGCCACCTTGGTGGCGCGGTCGATCAGCATCGAATAGAGCACGCCCAGCAGTGCCAGCACGCCGGCAAAGCCCAGGCCCCATTCCAGCGGCACCACATTGGCCAGCAAGATGCCGGCAATCGAAAAGCCCTGCCAGGTCACAAAGTTGAGCGACGAGGCGCCCCAGAAGTAGTACACCTGCTGGGGCTTGGCCACCGGCGCGGTGTAGCGGCGCATGAAGGCCACAAAGATCACATCACCGCTGAAGTAACCAATACAGAGCCGGTGCCACAACGGCAGATGGGCAAAATAGCTGCGCCACATGCTCGACAGAATGACAAAGCGCAGGTTCACGCAGGCGGCGGTGAACCAGACCACCCACATCGGCGAGCCCATCGCCATCAGCGGCAGCACGGCCAGCTGGGCGCTGCCGGCATAGACCACCAGCGACATGAAGATGGCCATCGGCGCGGAGATACCCGCCTTGACCATGGCCACACCGGTGACCAGCGCCCATGCGGCAATGCCCACGGCCGTGCCCGACATGTCGACCACGCCGGCACGGAAACTGGGGTGGTCGATGGCGCGGCGCCGGTGGTGCAGGCTCATGGAGCCGCCACGGAGAGCCTGTCGTCACCCAGCACCTGGCCGGGTTGCAGCGCATGGCCGCGCAGAAAATCGGCCGCCTGCAGCCGCTTGCCACCGGGCCGCTGCAGCGCGCTGATGCGCAAGGCACCCTCGCCGCAGGCCACCACAATGCCCTGGCCGTCCGCAGCCAGCACCTGGCCGGGGAGCGCATCGGCAGGCGCATGCCGCTCGGGCTGCGCTGCCCAAATCTTGACCACCTCATCACCGACGCGGGTCGAAGCAGCCGGAAAGGGGTTGAAGGCGCGCACACGGCGGTCAATCTGCTCGGCGCTCAGCGTCCAGTCGATGGTGCTTTCGGCCTTTTCGATCTTGTGCGCGTAGGTGATGCCTTCTGCCGGTTGCGGCTCGCGCTGCAAGCGGCCCTCGGCGCTAAAGGCCAGCGCCTGCACCAGCATGCGGCCGCCCAGGTCGGCCAGCTTGTCGTGCAGGCTGGCGGTGGTGTCCTGGGCGGCAATGTCCAGCGCTTGGACCAGGCACATGTCGCCGGTATCGAGGCCCGCATCCATCTGCATGATGGTGACGCCGGTCTGGGCATCGCCCGCCTCGATCGCGCGGTGGATGGGGGCGGCGCCGCGCCAGCGCGGCAGCAGGCTGGCGTGGATGTTGAGGCAGCCCTTGGCGGGCAAGTGCAGCACCCATTGCGGCAGGATCAGGCCGTAGGCCGCTACCACCATCACATCGGGTTGGGCGGCCAGCAGCGCCGCGCGTGCGGCAGCGGCGTCTTCGGGGTATTTGCCATCCAGGCGCAGGCTGAGCGGCTGGCTGACGGCGATACCGTGCGCCAGCGCGCATTGCTTGACCGGAGAGGCCTGCAGCTTCATGCCTCGGCCGGCGGGCCGGTCCGGCTGGGTCAGCACCAGCGGCACCTCGTGACCGGCGGCCAGCAACTGCTCGAGAGCCACACGGGCAAATTCCGGCGTGCCGGCAAAAACTACTTTCATGTCTTTTTTTAGGTAAGAGGCCAGTTGCGATCAGGCCACGCTGACCGGCTGTCAATCGCGCTGGCGGGGCTCGGGCAAAGGCTCATCCATGAACATCAGCTTTTGCACCACACCTTGCGGATCGATGTGCACATGCGCGAATCGCTTGATGCCATTGTCCCAGAATCGGTAGGTCCAGACCTGTCCCGTGAAGCTCCAGACCGACGTGATTTCCATCGGCGGGCCAAAATCCTGCAGCAGCTGCTGCTCGCTGAACTGGCCCATCGGGATCGCGCCGAAGTTCTCGGCCGTCAGCACCTGGGTGGTGGTCTGCAGTTGGCCATCGGCGCCAAAGCGCAGCTGGTAGGCCTCGCGCCCCATCGGCTGGGTGGTGTAGAGCCAGCGCTCAGCTCCGCCGTCGAGTTTTTTGACGGTATTGGCAGGGCCGAGCTTGCTCAGCACCTCCTGCTGCGGGGTGCCGGGCTTGAACTGGGTGGGATAGGCACAGCCCGCCAGGGCGGCGCACAGGATGAGCAGCGCCATCGCGCCCCACGCGCGGCCGGGCAGCCAGCTCCGTGAAGATCGCGCGGTGCCCATATCAGCCCTTCGCGTCGGCCAGCTCGCGCTTTTGCTGCTTGACCAGCTTGGACTTGATGCGGTTGCGCTTGAGGGGCGAGAGGTACTCGACAAACACCTTGCCCAGCAGGTGGTCCATTTCATGCTGGATGCAGATGGCCAGCAGGCCTTCGGCGTCGATCTCGCGGCTGTTGCCGTTCTCGTCGAGTGCCCGGATCTTGACCGCCACCGAGCGCTCGACACCGTCATAAATGCCGGGCACGGACAGGCAGCCTTCGTCGCCGACCTGCTTTTCATCGCTGGCCCAGAGGATTTCCGGGTTGATGATGGTCATGGGCTCGTTGCGCTCTTCAGAGACGTCGATCACCACCACGCGCTCGTGCACGTCGATCTGCGTGGCTGCCAGGCCGATACCGCTGGCGTCGTACATGGTGGCCAGCATGTCCTGGACCAGGGTACGGATGCGGTCATCGACCACGGTCACGGGCTTGGCGACCTTGTGCAGACGGGGATCGGGGTAACAGAGAATCGGGAGGATAGACATAGTTTTCGCTCTTGAATGTCGTTATTTTCGCCACTTTTGCGCTTCAATGCCCAGATGGCTTGCAATAATCATTGATCGATCAAGGGCTTGGCCCGAGAATCAGAGGCAATTACAAACATTGACAGCAGGCCCACTGTGGCCTGCCAGCGACTGAGAGGGAGTCACCCGGCCATGCGAGCATCCACCACGCCCCTGTTCCACCAGCTGCGCAGCAGCGCCGTTGCAGTCGCCTGCATGGCCTGCGCCGGCATGAGTGCCTGGGCCGCCACCCCGGCCGCGCAGTTGCCGGTCACCGCGCAGCAGCGCAGCACCGCCCAGCAAGTGGCGGCGCAGGGCATCCCCGAGGCCGACCTGGTCGCCAATGCGCCTGAGAGCTACGTGGTCAAGCGGGGCGATACGCTGTGGGATATCTCGCGCATCTACCTGCAGCAGCCCTGGCGCTGGCCGGCGCTGTGGGGCATGAACCTGCAGGCCATCGCCAACCCGCACCTGATCTACCCCGGCCAGACCCTGTACCTGGAGCGCCGCAATGGCATGGCACGCCTGGTCACCTCGCGCTCGGGTGAGGACGAAGTCATCCGCATCTCGCCGCGCGTGCGCAGCGAGAGCCTCTCGGGCACCGCGCTGCCTGCCGTCAACCAGCGCCTCATCGAGGCCTTCCTGGTCGAGCCCGAAGTGCTGGCCGCTGGCGAGAGCGAAAAAGCCCCGCGCCTGGTCGGTGCCGCGCAAGAGCGCGCCCTGCTGTCGCCCGGCGACCGCGTCTATGGCCGCTCGGCCGACCAGTCGCTGGAGACGGGCCAGGAGCGCCAGTACTACCGCGTGTTCCGCAATGCTGTGCCGATGGTTGACCCCGAAAACAATGCCGTGCTGGGCTATGAAGCCCAGTACCTGGGCAAGGTCCAGGTGATGGCCGGTGAGCGCAAGGAGACGACGCTGGATGCTAAGGGCAATGCCCACACCGACCCGGTGCCCGCATCGCTGGACATCACGTCGGTGAAGGAAGAAATCCGCATCGGCGACAAGCTGCTGCCGATGCCGCGCGCCAATGTCACCAGCTATGTGCCGCATGCGCCCGATGAGCACCTGCAAGGCAGCGTCGTGTCCATCTATGGCAGCAACAGCGTGGCCTATGCCTCGCGCAACAACGTGATCGCCATCAACCGGGGCCAGGCCGACGGCGTCGAGCTCGGCCATGTCTTCCGCCTGATGACGCGCGGCGCGCGCATCAAGGACAAGACCGACAGCGACCAGACCGTCATCAAGCTGCCCAACGAGGCCAATGGCCTGGCCATGGTGTTCCGCACGTTCGACAAGGTGTCCTACGCGCTGATTCTGGAAGCCAAGGAAGGCGTAAAGGTGGGCGACTCGCTGATCTCGCCCGACTACCGCCCCTGATACGGGTAACCGGGAAGGCGGCTCTTGCCCATGACCGAACAAGAGCTGCATGACTGGTTGCGCCTGAGTGCCACGCCCGGCCTGGGCAATACCGCCATCCGGCGGCTGCTCGCGCGTTTTGGGCTGCCCGCTGACGTGCTGGCCCAGACCAGCGCCGCGTTGGAGAGCTGCATCACGCCCGCGCAAGCCCGGGCGCTGCACCACCCCAGCCCCGAGCTGCAAGCGCTGCAGGCGGCCACCTGGGCCTGGCTGACCAGCGCGCCCGCCCCTTTGCAGCGCCATGTGCTGACCCTGGGCGATGCCGATTACCCGGCGTCCTTGCTGGAAACCGCCGGCCCGCCGGTGCTGCTATACATCACCGGCCATGCCCGCTGGTTTGGCGCCCAAGGCCTGGCCTGGCCGCACCGGGCGCTGGCGCTGGTCGGCAGCCGCAACCCCACACCCCAGGGCGAGCTCAATGCCCGCGCTTTTGCGCAGGCCCTCGCGCGCCAGGGCGTGACCGTCGTCTCCGGCCTGGCGCTGGGCATTGACGCCGCCGCCCATGCCGGCGCGCTGGAGGCCGCAACGGCGACGCAACCCGCCACCATCGCCGTGATCGGCACCGGCATCGACCGGGTCTACCCCCGGGCCAACCACCCGTTGGCCGCGCAGATTGCCGAGCAGGGCTGGATCGTCAGCGAATACCACCTGGGCACGCCCCCGCTGGCGCAGAACTTTCCCAAACGCAACCGGCTGATTGCCGGCCTGGCCAGCGGCACCTTGGTGGTCGAGGCGGCGACCGCCTCCGGCTCCCTGGTCACCGCCCGGCTGGCCAGCGAGCAGGGGCGCGAGGTCTTCGCCATCCCCGGCTCCATCCATGCGCCGCAAAGCAAAGGCTGCCATGCGCTGATCCGCCAGGGCGCCAAGCTGGTGGAATCGGTGGAAGATATTCTGGAAGAGCTGCCGGCGCTGGGCGGTGCAGCCGCGCGGGCGCCAGCTGCAGAACCTGCCCCAGCGGCCGCGCCTGGCGCAGCGGCCAGCAACGATCAGCATGAAGACCAGGGTTTGCTGCAGGCGCTGGGTTTTGACCCGGTCGATCTGGACAGCCTGTGCAGCCGCACCGGCATCGATATCGCCAGCCTGCAGATCCAGCTGCTGGAGCTCGAACTCCAAGGCCAGGTGGCACGCATGCCGGGCGGCTTGTTCCAGCGCCTGGCGGCAGGCTAGACCCAGCAGCCTTACTGCAGCAGCCGCTCGGGGTTGGCCTCGATCTTGGCCAGCGCATCGCGCGCGGCGCGCGCGGTGATGCCTTCGGCATCGCGCGGCAGCAGCAGGCCCGCCTGCAGGTAGTGGCCCATGCGCCGCATCTGGAAGAGAAAGCACGAGCCACTCAGCGCTGCAAACAGATGCAGCTGCTTGTGCTGGCTGTGCCAGACATACTGCACCTGCAGCGGGCTGGCATTGTGGTCCAGCAGGAACCAGTTACCCAGCGACAGGTTTTTCGCCCACTCCAGCACCTCGGGCTGTACCAGCGCACCATCATCGGCAATCACCTGGATGCTGCTGGTGTCGATGCCCAGCATCAGCTCGATGCTCTCGGCGCTGAGCGGGTACTCCTCGGTCACCACCTCATCGAGGGCATCTTCCAGATGGGCCAGGCGCTCTGCCAGCGCAATGATGCGCTCCTGCGGGATCTCATTGGTCTTGGCCAGGAAGGCCTCGGCCACGATGTCCATCAGGCTCTTGATCATCTCGTCCTGGCGCTCGCCAACGATGTTCGACAAGGTCAAACCCTGGCGCAGCACGGTTTGCAACAGCGGCAACTGGCGGATCACCTTGGCGCGCTCTTCCTTGCTGGGCTTGGCCGACGCCGACCAGACCAGGTCCAGCGCGGCCTTCTTGAATTTTTGCGTGTTCTCGTGCTCGGCGCCAAAGCGGATGGCCGACATGGCCAGCACATCGGACCACTGCTTGAACAGGAACTCGCGCACATCGCTGTCCACCGGCATCTCCAGCAGCATGTCGCGCAGCTGGATCGTGTACTGGATGGCCAGCGTTTCCTTTTGCTCGATCTGCTGGGCCAGGCTCACCAGCTCGCGCGCGGTGGCGGTCTGGCCGGTCAGGTTCTTTTCGAGGAATTTCTGGAATTCCTTGAGCACCAGCTGGAACACGCGGCTGCCGGTGTCCGGGTACTGCTCGATGACCTGCACCACCCGCTTGACCTCGGCCTCCAAGGTCGTGCCATTGAGCGCAGCGGCCTCAAAGCCCAGCACGCAGGCGCCCATGCGGTCGATCAGCTGGCGCGCGGGGTGTTCGGTGTCGTTGAAGAACGCCGGCTCGGCCAGCGCCACGCGCAGCACCGGCACCTGCAGGCGTGCAAACCAGATGCGGATACCGGCCGGGATACGGTCTTCGTTCAGGATGCTCTGGAACATCAAGGCGATGATCTCGATGATCGCCTTTTCCTCGTCGGACGAGGCCACGCTCTTGAGTGCCGACGATTGCTGGCGCACCGCCAGTGCCACCGGCGCCACCACCTGTCCGGGGTCAAAATCGTCATCGGCCGGTGCGGTATGGAACCAGGCCGACTGGATCGCCGTGGGCGGCGAGACCAGCGCATGCTGCAGCGCCGGCGAGATCACATAGCCACCAGCGTCTCCCAGCGAGGCGCGCACCGAGGTCGGCCCGCCATTGGAGCGGCTGCCGGCGACATTCTGCAAAAATCCCCGCAGCTGCGCCAATACGCCCTGGCTCTTCTGGCGGGCTGCACCCATGGCCACCCAACCGGGGGCACCGGCGCCGCCAGCTGGCATCAGGCCCGAGGGCATGCTGGCCGCACCCGAGGCCGCGCCTACGGCCCCTTGCGCTGCAGCCATGCCGCCCGCCTGGTGAGCGGCAGCGGCAGCGGCTGCAGCTGCCGCCGGTGCATGGCGCTCGCTTTCAGTGCGTTTGATGCGGTAGCTGCGCAGCTCGTCTTCGCTGGCCGCGCCTTGCTCGTCATAGAAGCGCCGCACCGCCGTGTAGCCGCTGATGCCCAGAGGCGCCAGCGCTTCGAGCATCGGCGTCCAGAGCAGGTCCAGCGTCTTGCGGCTGAGGCCCGCGGCTTCCCAGGCTTCGATCAGCCGCAGGCACCAGGTCTCGGGGCGCAGCGCGTCAGCTGGGCCCAGCTCCTGGTCTTCCAGAAACTGGGTCACGCGGCGCACGCTGTCCAGCTCCAGCGCCACCAGCTCCAGCAGCTGGGCTGCCAGGCGCGAGGCGATGATGCGGCCTTCGATGGCCTCGTTGCTGACCAGCTCGAAGCTGGTGATGGTGGGGGGTGCTGCCACCGGCTCGGGGGCCGGCTCGCCCGCCAGCAGGCTTTGGCGCAGCAGCCTGTTGGCGCTGTCCAGCCAGGCTTGCTGGCGGCTGTCAAACTCGGCAATGGCTGCCGACAGCGCCACATGCGAGCGGGCGGGATCGGTACTGGGCCGCGCCATGATCTGGAGCAGCTCGGCGCGCAGGCGCGCTGCCACCCCGGGCAGACCCACGCACAAGCCCCCGACAAATCTCAGCCGCGCTTCACGGGCGAGCTTTTTTTGCCAGGTGCGATGGTGCGAAGGTGCAACAGCCACAGAAATCCCATCCCTTATCGGTCTGCTTTATACCGTAGCCCCGGCATTGGGGTCGTTCGGGTCCAGGTCCTTTTGGCTGACCTTGACCAGGTCTTCGCGCTTGACGCCCAGCCACATGGCGATGGCCGCAGCGACGAACACCGACGAGTAGATACCAAAAAGAATACCAATGGTCAGCGCCAACGCAAAGTAATGCAAGCTGGCACCGCCAAAAAGAAACATCGACAGCACCATCGCCTCGGTGGAGGCGTGGGTGATGATGGTCCGGCTCATCGTCGAGGTGATCGCGTGGTCGATCACTTCGGGCGTGCTGAGCTTGCGGAACTTGCGGAATGCCTCACGGATCCGGTCAAAGATCACCACCGACTCATTGACCGAGTAGCCCAGCACCGCCAGCACACCGGCGAGCACGGCCAGCGAGAACTCCCACTGGAAGAAGGCGAAAAAGCCCAGGATGATCACCACGTCATGCAAGTTGGCGATGGCCGCGGCCACACCGAACTTCCACTCAAAGCGCATCGCCAGGTAGATCACGATGCCCAGCACCACGGCGCCCAGCGCCATCAGGCCGCCGTGCACCAGCTCTTCACCGACCGAGGGGCCGACGAACTCGCTGCGCAGCAAGGTCACCCCGGGGTCGGCGGCCTTAAGCGCGCCCATGACCTTCTCACCTTGCTGGGCCGTGGTCACGCCTTTCTCGATCGGCAGGCGGATCATCACGCGGTCAGCGCTGCCCACGTTCTGCACCAGGATGTCCTGGTAGCCGAGCGAGGCGACCTGTTCGCGGATCTTGCCCACGTCCGCAGGCTGCTCGTAGGCCACCTGCATGACAGTACCGCCGGTGAACTCCACCGACAGGTGCAGGCCACGGGTGGTCAGGAAGAACACCGCCAGCACAAAGGTGATGACCGAAATCGCGTTGAGCACCAACGCGTATTTCATGAAAGGGATGTCTTTTTTGATACGGAAGAATTCCATGGTCTTCCTCCTTAACGTTTAGCAGATGCCACGGAGCGGTGGTCTTCGCCCTCGGGCTTCCAGACCTGACCGATCGACACGCTCTTGAGCTTCTTGCGGCGGCCATACCAGAGGTTGACCAGGCCACGCGAGAAGAACACGGCCGAGAACATGCTGGTCAGAATGCCGATGCAGTGCACCACGGCAAAGCCGCGCACCGGGCCCGAGCCAAAGGCCAGCAGCGCCAGGCCCACGATCAAGGTGGTGACGTTGGAGTCCAAGATGGTGTGCCAGGCATGTTCATAACCGGCATGGATGGCCGCCTGCGGCGACGCGCCAGCACGCAATTCTTCGCGCACCCGTTCATTGATCAGCACGTTCGAGTCAATGGCCACACCGATGGCCAGTGCCATGGCGGCAATGCCCGGCAGGGTCAGGGTAGCCTGCAGCATCGACAGGATGGCCAGCAGCAGCAAGACGTTCACGCCCAGCGCAATGGTCGAGACCACGCCAAAGATCATGTAGTAGATGCACATGAAGACGGCAATCGCGATGAAGCCGCCCACAATGCTCTTGATACCGGCTTCCACGTTCTCTTTGCCCATGCTGGGGCCGATCGTGTATTCCTCGATGATTTCCATCGGCGCAGCCAGCGAGCCGGCACGCAGCAGCAGCGAAGTATCGCTGGCTTCCTTGGTCGTCATGCTGCCCGAGATCTGCACGCGGCCGCCACCGATTTCGGAGCGGATCACCGGCGCGGTCACGACCTGGCCCTTGCCCTTTTCAAACAGCAAGATGGCCATGCGCTTGCCAATGTTCTCGCTGGTGACCTGCTTGAAGATGTTCGCGCCCTTGCCGTCCAGCGTCAGATTCACGGTCGCTTCATGGGTCTGGCTGTCAAAGCCGGGCTGCGCGTCGTTCAGGTTCTCGCCGGTCAGGATGACCTGCTTTTTCACGACAATCGACTGGCCATGCGGGTCGCTGTACTTTTCAGAGCCAAAAGGCACGGGGCCGGTGCCCATTTCAGCAGCGCGCGCGTCCGAGCTGTCGTCGACCATGCGCACTTCCAGGGTCGCGGTACGGCCCAGGATGTCCTTGGCCTGTGCGGGATCCTGCACGCCGGGCAGCTGCACGACGATGCGGTCGGAGCCTTGCTGCTGGATCACTGGCTCGGCAACGCCCAGCTCATTGATACGGTTGTGCAAGGTGGTGATGTTCTGCTTGAGCGCTTGCTCTTGCACGCTGCGCAGCGATTCAGGCTTGATGTTGGCGCGCACCACATAGGCGCCGCCGGTGCTGACCACGTTGGCCTGCAGGTCGGGCATGGTGTCCACAATCAGGTTGCGCACCGTCGTGGCCGTGGCCTCGTCTTGCAGGCGCACTTCGAGCGACTGGCCTTCGCGGTTCACACCGCCGTGGCGAATCTTCTTGTCACGCAGCGCCAGACGCACATCGCTGGTCAGCGCTTCGGTGCGCTTGGTCAGCGCCGCCTGCATGTCCACCTGCAAGGTGAAGTGCACGCCACCGCGCAAGTCCAGGCCCAGGTACATGGGCTTGGCATGCAAGGCGGTGAGCCAGGCGGGCGAGCGGGAGATCAGGTTCAGCGCCACCACATAGGAGGGGTCGCTGGTGTCAGGGATCAAGGCACGCTCGAGCACGCCCTTGGCCTTAAGCTGCTCGTCTTCCTTGTCGAAGCGGGCACGGATCGAGCCGTTTTCCAGCGCGATGCTCAGCGGCTTGACGTCGGCATCGGCCAGCACCGTCTCCACGCGCTGCTGCAATGCAGAATCGACCGTAACAGTCGCCTTGACCGAGGCGACCTGGACTGCAGGCGCCTCACCAAAAAAGTTGGGCAGGGTGTATACAACCCCTACCAGAAGCGCGATCACAATGATCGCGTACTTCCAGACCGGATAACGGTTCATGATCGCGCTCTTACCTTACGCAAAATAGAAGGCGCAGCCATGCTGCGCCAATTGCTGTTTCAACGATGGATTACTTCAGCGTACCCTTGGGCAGCACCTGCACCACAGCACCACGCTGCAGTTGCACGACGACGCCCTGGGCCAACTCTACTTGCAGGAACTGTTCGTCCAGGCCCACCACGCGGCCCACCAGGCCACCGTTGGTCGCCACTTCGTCGCCCTTGACCAGCGCGTCGATCATCGCACGGGCTTCCTTTTGGCGCTTCATCTGAGGACGGATCATCAGGAAATACAGCACCACAAACATCAGCACCAAAGGCAGCATGCTGGTGAGGGTGGAGGTCATGCCGCCGGAGGCAGCAGCAGCCGGTGCGGTCTGGGCAAAAGCAGAAGAGATAAACAAATGAAGCTCCCAACGTGGATGCAGGCCTTGCCTGGATGACCAAAACCAAGGCCCAAAGAGAAGCATTGTATGCGTGCCCCTCTGCGAACACCCAGGCAATACCTTGGATGCCTCTGGTTTTTCCGGTTGTTTTCATGGAATTAAGCAGTTTTCATGCCAGCGTATTGGTAGAAGCCACTATGGCTAACACAGCCGATCCGATGGTATTTACCTGCCCAAATGCCTGGCCCACCCTGTGGGAGCCCCGCCCGATATGACAAATTTGTCATACCATCCACCCCGGCAGGCTGACAAAAAAGCCGCCAGGCACGGTGTCCTGGCGGCTTGGTCGGCATAGCGTGCAGAGGCTGATGGCCAATAGCTTTACACCCGAGCCGGTTCTGGCTTGGCGGCCACCGGCGCATTGCCGGCATCCGCTGGGGCATGCCAGCGTGCCATCAGCTGCTGCCATTTGGCACGGGCAGCGGCCAGGTGGCGCTCCTTGACATGGCCGTAGCCACGGATGTCTTCGGGGATGCTGGCGATCTCGACGGCCAGCGCCAGGCGTTCGGCGCTCAGGCCCTGCAGCAGCTCCTCGATGCAGGCACGGTACTCCAGGATCAGCGCGCGCTCGGTACGGCGCTCTTCGGTGCGGCCAAAGATATCGAGTGCGCCGCCGCGCAGGCCCTTGAGCCCCGCCATCACGCCAAAGGCCTTGCGCATCCAGCCGCCATAGGCCTTCTTGACCAGCTCGCCCTTGTCGTTGCGCTTGGCCGTGGTGGGCGGCGCCAGGTGGTGCACGATCTTGTAGTCGCCCTCGAACATGCTGGCAATCTTCTCGCTGAACTCGGCCGTGGTGTGCAGGCGCGCCACCTCGTACTCGTCCTTGTAGGCCATCAGTTTGAACAGATAGCGCGCCACCGCTTGCGACAGGCGCGTGCTGCTGCCCAACTTGGCTTCGGCCGCATGCACCTGGTTCACAAAGGCCTGGTAGTCGGCCGCATAGGCGCTGTCCTGGTAATCGGTGAGGAATGCCACGCGCTTGGCCACCAGCTCTTGCAAGGAGGGCTTTTTCACCAGCTGGATGACCTGCTGTGCAGCAAACATGGCCTGCACCTGGGTCAGGTTGGCAGCGCACTGGCGGCCCCACTCAAATGCGGCCTTGTTGTTGTCCACCTGCACGCCGTTCAGCTCCATCGCCCGCATCAGCGCGGCATGGGACAGCGGCACCCGGCCCTTTTGCCAGGCGTAACCCAGGATCAGCGGGTTGGTGTAGATGCTGTCGCCCAGCGCCTGGGTGGCAATGTGCTCGGCATCGAACATGCCCACGCCCTCTTGGCCCACCGCCGCCAGGATCGCCGATTCACAGCCCGCCTCGGGGAACTGCCAGTTCGGGTTGTGCACAAAGGCCGCCGTGGGCGCGCCATGGGTGTTGAGCGCCACAAAGGTGCGGCCCTGTTGCATCGCAGCCAGGGTGGTCTTGTTGGCCGCGACGATGGGGTCGCAGCCAATGATGAGGTCAGCCTTGGCCGTGTCCACCTTGGTGGTGTAGATGGCATCGGGCGAATTGGCGATCTGGATATGGCTCCAGGTCGAGCCGCCCTTTTGCGCGAGACCTGCCGCATCCTGCGTGACCACGCCCTTGCCTTCCAGGTGCGCGGCCATGCCCAGCAGCGAGCCGATGGTGATCACACCCGTGCCACCGACACCGGCCACCACAATGCCCCAGGCCTGGGTGGCCACGGGCAATACCGGATCGGGCAAGGCCGGCAGCTTGGCCATATCGCCCTTTTTCTCCTTCTTGGCTTTTTTCAGCTGGCCGCCTTCGATGGTGACAAAGCTTGGGCAAAAGCCTTTGACGCAGGAGAAATCCTTGTTGCAGGTGCTTTGGTTGATCTTGCGCTTGCGGCCAAAATCGGTCTCTACCGGCTCGACCGACAGGCAGTTGGACTGCACCGAGCAGTCGCCGCAGCCCTCACACACCGCCTCATTGATGATGACGGTCTTGGCTGGCGTGGCCAGCGTGCCGCGTTTGCGGCGGCGGCGCTTTTCGGTCGCGCAGGTCTGGTCGTAGATGATGGCTGTCGTGCCCTTGAGCTCGCGGAACTCGCGCTGGATGCGGTCGAGCTCGTCGCGGTGGTGCACGGTCACGCCTGCGCCCAGCTGCACGCCTTGGTATTTTTCCGGCTCATCGGTCACGATGACCAGCTTCTTGACCCCTTCGGACAACAGGCTGGTCATGATCTGCAGCACCGAATGGCCTTCGGGGCGCTCGCCCACGCGCTGGCCACCGGTCATCGCCACCGCATCGTTGTAGAGCACCTTGTAGGTGATGTTCACGCCCGAGGCAATGCTCTGGCGGATCGCCAGCAGGCCGCTGTGGAAGTAGGTACCGTCGCCCAGGTTCGAGAAGATATGCTGGTCGGTCGTGAACGGCGCCTGGCCGACCCAGGTCACGCCTTCGCCGCCCATCTGCGTGAAGGTGCTGGTGTTGCGGTCGGGCATCCAGTTGACCATGTAGTGGCAGCCAATACCGGCCACCGCGCGGCTGCCTTCGGGCACGCGGGTGCTGGTGTTGTGCGGGCAGCCGCTGCAGAACCAGGGCAGGCGGTCCACCGACTCCTGCGTGCTGTCCTTGAGGCCTTGCTCACGCGCGGCAATCACCTGCAGGCGCGCATCCATGCGGCGCACAATGTCATCAGGCACGCCCAGCTTCTTCAAGCGCTTGGCCAGCGCCTGCGCAATCAGCGCCGGGGTCAGGTCCGCCTTGGGGCGCAGCAGCCAGTGGTCGCTGGGGTTGGGCACCGACCACTCGCCGCCGGAGTGGTCGCCATCGGTCTCGTCGAACTTGCCCAGCACATGGGGGCGCACATCCGAGCGCCAGTTGTACAGCTCCTCCTTGAGCTGGTACTCGATCATCTGGCGCTTTTCCTCGACCACCAGAATCTCCTGCAGGCCCATCGCAAAGTCGCGCGTGATGGAGGCCTCGAGCGGCCAGACCACGTTGACCTTGTGCAGGCGGATGCCCAGCTGGCGGCAGGTGTCGTCGTCCAGCCCCAGGTCGATCAGCGCCTGGCGCGTGTCATTGAAGGCCTTGCCGCTGGCGATGATGCCAAAGCGGTCCTTGGGCGTGGAGATGACGTTGTAGTTGAGCTTGTTGGCGCGGATATAGGCCAGCGCCGCATACCACTTGTAGTCCATCAGGCGCGCCTCCTGCTCCAGCGGCGCATCGGGCCAGCGGATGTGCAGGCCGCCGGGCGGCATCACAAAGTCATCGGGGGTGATGATGTTGACCCGGTCCGGGTCCACCGAGACGCTGGCCGACGACTCCACGATCTCCTGGATCGTCTTCATGCCCGACCAGACGCCCGAGAAACGGCTCAGCGCAAAGGCGTGCAGGCCCATGTCCAGGATGTCCTGCACGCTGGAGGGAAAGAACACCGGCGAGCCCACGGCCTTGAAGATGTGGTCGCTCTGGTGCGCCGCCGTCGAGGACTTGCTGATGTGGTCATCGCCCGCCAGCGCAATCACGCCGCCGTGCTTGGCCGTGCCCGCCATGTTGGCATGCTTGAACACATCCACGCTGCGGTCCACGCCCGGGCCCTTGCCGTACCAGATGCCAAAGACACCGTCGAACTTCTTGCTCTGCGGGTACAGGTCAAGCTGCTGCGTGCCCCAGACTGCCGTGGCGCCCAGCTCTTCGTTGACGCCGGGCTGGAACTCGATGTTGTTTTCCTTGAGGTGCTTCTTGGCCGCCCACAGCGCCTGGTCGTAGCCGCCCAGGGGCGAACCCCGGTAGCCGCTGATAAAGCCTGCGGTGTTGAGGCCCTGCAAGGCATCGCGCTGGCGCTGCAGCATGGGCAGGCGAACAAGGGCTTGCACCCCGCTCATGAAGGCACGGCCATGGGCCAGTGCGTATTTGTCGTCGAGCGTGACGGTTTCCAGCGCCTTGCGGACGGATTCGGGCAGTGAAGCGTTCATCACACACCTCCTTGGCCAACAAGCTCGTCGCCAAATACGCCACGTGCGGCTGCGCCGCCCGCTGCATATTTGTGTTGCAACCTGCGTTGCAGGTTGTCGTCCAGCGTTACCGTCTCCTGCGCTTTGCGGACGGACTCGGGGAGTGAGGCATTCATCGTCTTGTCTCCTGGGGAGAGCACCCGGTGGCCGCTTGTGGCAGGTCCGGGATTGTGGGGCGTTATAAGAATCTGGAACCAAGTCCAGCAGCCAGCGCAAAACACCCTGGCTTTCATCGCTGCAGTGTATGACGGGCGGCGAGAATAAAGTATTCTTTTCCTTGCCGGGGTTTACCTAGTATTTGAAAGAATCTTGCTCAATAATGGCGATAAATGAACCAAATTGACAAATTCGACTGGGCGATCCTCTACGAGCTGCAAAAAAACGCCCGTTTGACGAATGCCGAGCTGGCCCAGCGCGTGGGCCTGTCGGCCGCGCCCTGCTGGCGCCGGGTGCGTGCGCTCGAAGAGGCCGGCTACATCACCGGCTACCACGCGACCCTGGACCGCCACAAGCTCGGCCTGGGCGTGCTGGCCTTTGTGCGCGTCGATGCCGCGCAGAACACGGCCGACATCACCTTGCGCATGGAGGAATCGATCCGTCTGCTGCCCGAGGTGACGTCCTGCCACTACATCAGCGGCGCGGGCACCTTTGAGCTGCAGGTGGTCGCCAAGGACCTGGAGAGCTTTTCCAGCTTTATCCGCAATGTGCTGCTGCACCTGCCCAATGTGAAAGATGTGCACACCACCTTTTCGCTCGGCGAGGTGAAATCCAGCAGTGCCTTGCCGCTGCCGATGACAGCCAACCCCAAAGGCACGCCTTCGCGTTGACCGCTTTCGGCAATCAGCAGCTGCCATGCAAAAGGCCAGCCTCGCAGCTGGCCTGATTGATTAAACCCGGCGCATCAGCGCTTGGCCACACCCCGGGGCCACAGCACCCACAGCCGCAGCGGCTGCTTGACCCGGCCGGCAAAATCACCCGCCTCATGGCCCCAGCCGGCAAAGTAGTCGGCGCGCACGGCGCCCAGGATCGCGCTGCCCGTGTCCTGCGCCATCACCAGGCGGTTGAGCTGCACGGTGGGGCCGGTAGAAGACATCCACACAGGGGTGCCATAGGGGATGCTGCCCCGGTCCACCGCAATCGAGCGGCCAGGCGTCAGCGGCACGCCCTGGGCGCCATTGGGGCCAAACTCGGCATCCAGCGGCGACAGCGGCTCTTCCTTGAAAAACACATAGCGCGGGTTGCTCCAGAGCAGCTCGTTGACCCGGGTCGGGTTGGCGGCAATCCAGGCCTTGATGCCCGGCCAGGTGGCATCGCGCACCAGACCCTGGTCGAGCAGCCATTTGCCAATGCTCTTGTAGGGGTGGTCATTGGTGGCGGCATAGGCCACGCGGATCAGGCGCACCGAGCCATCGGCCTCCTGGATGCGCACCCGGCCCGAGCCCTGGATGTGCAGCACCATCGCATCGACCGGGTCGTTGACCCAGGCAATCACCTTGTCCTGCAGCTCGGCCTGCACCTGCGGCAGGGTCTCGATCTGCTGGCGGCTGAACCAGGGCTTGCGCGTGCCCAGCGTGGCCGGCGAACGGTACAGCGGGATCGAATAGCCATTGCCCGGCTGGCGCGTGCCATCGAGCATGGGCTCGAAATAGCTGGTCAGCATGCCATCGGGGTTGCCGTCGAGCGATTCGACACGGTAGGGCTGAAAGCGCGACACCATCCAGGCGCGCTGCTCTTCGGTCGAGGCCAGGCTCATGCGCCGCACCTCGGAGCAGAACTGCGCAAACGGCACCGGCGGGCGGCTGCAGCTTTTGATCCAGGCGTTCCAGGCATCGGCCAGGTTGTCCTGCTCCAGCCCGGGCACCGACGACCAGTGCACCGGCACCCAGCGGCTCTTGGCCTGCTGGATGGCCGGGGGCAGCGGCTCATTGGCATCGGGGGGCAGCACCTCGATGCTGCCCGATACCGGCGGGCGGGTGGTCGGCGAAGACGGCTGGTCCAAAGGGACTTGGCTGGAGCAGGCGGCCAGAATTCCTACAATCGCAGCCATCGACAGCGTACGTAAGGAGCGGGTACCGATGGGACTGATATTGCTGGAAGCGCTATTGGCGTTGGTCATACTGGTGGCGATCGTCTGGTGGACGATGTTTGCCGGTCGCAAAAAAGGGGAAATCGTAAGCAAAGATGAGCAGCCTCCTCGCGACTAGCTTGCGCAAATCGTAGGACATGGCCGCTCATTGCCGTCATTTTTACCATTTTTGAACTTTGTCTCTGGCATTTGGCAGTTCTACTGCCCACAATTTGCATCCACGGCCTGCACCATTTCCGGAGCGGCCCTTGCTTCAGAGGAGTTCAAGCATGCGTAAACAAATTCTAGTCTCTGCCGTTGCCAGTCTGGCCATCCTGAGCGGTTGCGCCAACATGTCTGACACCCAACGCCAAACCGCCACCGGCGCCGGCGTGGGCGCACTGGGCGGTGCGGCCGTGGGTGCGATCGCCGGCGGCCATGCAGGCTCGGGCGCCGTCATCGGCGCGGGTATCGGCGCGCTGGGCACCTATATCTGGTCGCAGCACATGCAAAAGCAAAAGCAGGAGATGGAGCAGGCCACCCAGGGCACCGGTGTGGTGGTGACGCAGACGCCGGACAACCAGCTCAAGCTCGATATCCCCAGCGACATCTCGTTCCAGACCAACCGCTCGGACATCCAGGGCAACTTCGCCCCCATCCTGGACCGCTTTGCCGAAGGCCTGCGCAACAACCCCAACGCCCAGGTACGCATCATCGGCCACACCGACAGCACCGGCAACGACGGCATCAACGACCCGCTGTCGCTGGCCCGTGCCGAGAGCGCCCGCAACTACCTGACGCAGCGCGGCGTGAACGGCGCGCGCATCCAGGTGCAGGGCATGGGCTCGCGCCAGCCCGTCGCCAGCAATTACACCCCGGCCGGCCGCGCGCACAACCGCCGCGTCGAGATCTATGTGGGTGAAGTGCAGCCAGGCCGTTAATACCTGCCGGTGCGGAATGCACAAAGGGCGCCAGTTCAAGGACTGGCGCCCTTTTTTGTGGGCTTGCGCTAGTCTCGCCTCAGGCCAGGTCGCGCAGCAGGTTGGCCAGCTCCACCGCTGATTTGACCTGCATCTTGTCAAACACCCGGGCGCGGTGCACCTCGACCGTGCGCACGCTGATGGTCAGCTCATCGGCAATCAGCTTGTTGGGCAGGCCATCGATCACCAGGCGCATGACGGCCTGCTCACGGTCCGTCAGCTCGGCCACGCGCTCGCGCACGCCTTGCTGCGAGCGCAGCGTCTCCAGATAGGCGCTCGATGCCTGCAGCGCATGCTCGATGCGGTCGACCAGCACATTGTCGGAAAACGGTTTTTCGCAAAAATCAAAGGCGCCGCGCTTGACGGTGGCCACGGCGGTGGGCACATCGGCATGGCCGGTCAGAAAGATCACCGGCAAGGCGGCGATCACATCCATCTCTACCAAGCGGTCAAACAGCGCCAAACCACTCATGCCGGGCATGCGCACGTCCAAGAGCGCGCAGGCCGGGTCCACCTGCGGCGGGCGGCTGCGCAGCATGGCCTCAAAGGCCTCGGCCGAGGCAAAGCTCTCGCTCAGCAAGCGGCGCGAGCGCAGCATCCAGGCCAGGGCATCCCGCACCTCGGCGTCATCATCGACGATATACACGGTGGCATTCACTAGCGGCTGCATCTCTGAACTTTCAATCGTTGCGCCAGGTTGGCAGGGTAAAACTGAAGATGGTCCCGCGCGGCTGGTTGGGCAGGTAGCGCAAATGGCTGCCATGCTGCTCGACCACGGTGCGGCACAGGCTCAGGCCCAGGCCCATGCCTTCGTCCTTGGTGGTAAAAAAGGGGGTGTAGAGGCGCGCGGCCACCTCCTCGGTGATGCCCTCGCCCACATCGGCCACGACAAACTCCACCCAGGCCCGCCCATCGTCGCTGGGCGCCAGCCGCACCAGCATCTGCAGCACCCGGGGGTGCGTGCCGCCATAGTCCATGGCCTGCATGCCGTTGCGGCTGAGGTTGAGCAGCACCTGCTCGACCATGGTCCGGTCACAGAAAACGGCGGGCAAGCCCGGCGCGACCTCGGTGGCCACATCGACGTAGAGTTTACGCGCCTGCAGCCGCACCAGCGGCAATACCGCGTCCATCAGCTCGGAGGCCTGCAAAAACTCGCGCGACTGGTCGCGCCGGCGCACAAAGCCATGCACGCTCTTGATAACCTTGCCCGCGCGCTCGGCCTGGAAGGCCATGCGCTGCACGGCCATGCGCACATCGGGCAGGTGCTCCTGCACCTCATCGGGCGAGGCGCCATCGGGCAGCAGGTTCATGATGCCCGTCGCATAGCTGGAGATCGCGGCCAGCGGCTGGTTGAGCTCGTGGCTCAGCAGGGAGGCCATCTCGCCCACCGTCGCCAGGCGCGCGGTGGCCTGCAGGCGCTCCTGCGAGGCGCGCGAGAGCTCCTCGACCCGGCGCTGCTCGCTCATGTCGACAAAGGCGCTCATCCAGCCGGTGTGCAGGCCGGCGGCATTGATGAGCGGTGCCTCAAAAATCAGCACCGGAAAGCGCCGGCCTTCCTTGTGCATGAAGGTCGATTCATAGCCCTCGCGCGGCGGCGGCAGATGGCCCGACAGGCGGATCTGCTGGCGGCGCGCGTATTCAGGCGCCATCTCCGGCGGCCAGTAGGGTGTGGCCTTGCTCGGGTCCAGAATCTCCTCGGCAGAGAATCCCACCATCTCGCAAAACGCCGGGTTCACATAGGTGACCTTGCCATGCAGGTCGCGCGCGCGCAGCCCTGTCACCAGCGAGTCTTCCATCGCCTTGCGAAAGGCCAGCGCATCGCCCAGATCGCGCTCGGCCTTCAAGCGGCGGCGGTTGTCGCGCACCAGCACCACCAGCACGGTGATCAGCGCGATCGACATGCCGGTGACCAGGGCCGTGAGCACATTGGGAAAGACATTGGGCGCCGCATGCCAGCTGTCCACCCGCAGCATCAGCGCCACGCCGGGCAGATCGAGCAGCTGGTTGGAGGTGAACACGCGCGTGCCGCGCCGGGGTGTGCTGACAATCGCCAGCCGCGTGCCATCGGTCTCGGTGAAGGACAACTCATGGTTGCGGCGCAGGCTCTCGTTGACCAGGTCCGACAGCACGTTCTGCAAGATGTAGGTGGCCACGGCAAAGCCGTGCAACTGGTCGCCGGTGATCACCGGCACGCACAGTTCGAGCAGCTCCAGCCCGGTGCCATTGCCCTGCGACAGGAAATAGCTGCCCGCGTACGAGGCCGCGCCGGTGTTGCGGGCACGCAGGCAGGCGGTATGGCTCTCGGTGTTCATGCCGGTGCGGTCGATGGCCGACCACTGCAGGTTCAAATAAGGCGACTCCTCGCTGGCCTCGATCTGCAGCTGCGGGTTGCGCCATTCGATATGGGCGAGATCGCGCTGGTTGCGCAAGATGGTGGCCGCGGCCGACTGCCAGGCCATCACATCGCTGTCATAGCGCGGCATGCTGCGCAGGCGGTTGACGTTGTCGTTGAACAGGCTGCGGATATCGCTGACGGCATCCTGGGCCTCGCGGTCCAGGCGCTGCTGCACTTCAGATATCTCATAGCGTCCGGCCAGCCAGACCTGGGTGACCAGGGTGCCCGCCACCAGCAGCACCAGCGCCGACCACAGCGACCAGCGCCGCCAGCTCTGGTGCCAGCGCTGCGCCAGCGACTGCGCCCAATGCGCCATCAGCATACGCGGTGCTGCAAGGCAGGCAGTTGCTGGCGCCAGCGCTGCAGTTGCGCCCAGTCCAGATCGGCCAGCACCACACCGGGCTCGCTCGCCTGCAGCGCCATCACCTCGCCCCAGGGGTTGATGGCCATGCTGTGGCCCCAGGTACGGCGGCCGTTTTCATGCTGGCCGCCTTGGGCTGCGGCCAGCACATAGGCCAGGTTCTCCACAGCCCGCGCGCGCAGCAGCAGCTCCCAGTGCGCCTGGCCCGTCGTATAGGTAAAGGCGCTGGGCACCAGCATCAGATGCGCGCCCGCCTGCGCATGCAGGCGGTAGAGCTCGGGAAAGCGCAGGTCGTAGCAGATGCTCAAGCCGATGCGCCAGTGGTGGCCATCGCGGCTGGGCAGGTCAAACTGCTGCGGCGTGTTGCCCGGCGCAATGACGCGGTGCTCGTCATAGGACTCGCGCTCGTTGGCATAGCAAAACAAATGCATCTTGTCGTAGCGCGCCACGCAGTCGCCCTGCGGGTTGTAGACGCAGCTGCTGTTGTAGACATGCGCGGCATCGGCCCCCTGCAGCGGCAAGGTGCCGCCGACGATCCACAGGCCCAGGCTGCGGGCGCTGTCGGCCAGGAACTGCTGCATGGGGCCTTCGCCAAACGGCTCGGCCAGCGCCAGCTTGTCGGTATCGCGCTGGCCCATCAGGCAGAAGTACTCGGGCAGCACCGCCAGCTCCGCACCAGCGGCCGCTGCCTGCTGCAGCAGTTGCCAGGCCTGCGTGCGGTTGTGCTCCCAGTCTGTGCTGGTCACCATTTGGAGTGCGGCTACTTTCATCGATGCATCCTGCAAGAGAAACTGGCAGCTATTATCCGCAAGCCCAGGCTTGGAACTGGCGCCTGCGGATATCGAAGGTGACTCAGCGCAGCAGAGCCCGGACGCTCAATGCGGGGTGCCGACGGCGTTGCTGTCCGCTTCCTGCCTGCGGCCTATGCGCTTGACCTCGGGCTCCGACCAGGAGCCGCTGACCTCGAACTCCTGGGTCACCGCCTGCGTCAACGGCCCCTTGAACAAGGCCTGGGCCAGGAAGGTGCCAATGCCGATGACCGGGTTGATGGCAGTGGTCACCAGGGCCATCGTCGTGGTGTTCAGCTCGGGGATGACGACCACATGCAGGTTCTGCGTTTCATCGCGCAGGTTGGCACTGCCTTCGAGCAGCACGGCGGCGGTGACGCCCTTCATCTGCATGTTCGTGGTCGAGGCCAGGCCATCGCTCACCAGCACATCGCCGCGCACAAAGTCAAAGCCAAAGCCGGCGCTGAACACGTCCTTGAAGTCCAGGGTCAGCCGGCGCGGCAAGGCCTGCAGGTTGAGCACGCCCAGCAGCTTGGCCGCACCGGGTTCGACCTTCAAAAACTGGCCCTGGCCGACATCGATGTGCAGTTTGCCATCCATGCTGGTGTAGTCGGGGCTCACGGGGCTGCCCGTCCAGCCGATGCTGCCCTGCACCGAGCCCTTGCCCTGGCGCACCACGCCAGCCATGCCCAGGCGGCCGAGCAAGGCGCCGGTGTCCTTCAGGTCCAGGCGCATCTCCAGCTCGGTGCGGCGCCCGCCGCTGCTGCTGCGTTTGGCGCCCCAGTCGCCGCTGGCCTGCAGGCTGGCGGCATCGTTCGAGAGCACCATGTTCTTCAGCTGCCACCAGGATTTGTCAGCCTCGCGCTGGTTGACGGCCTGCACCTCCAGCCGGCCCACCGAATGCTGGCGCCAGCGCAGGTCCTCCACCACCACATCGAGCGCCGGCAACTGCCCGGGCTCCTGGCCCAGCGCGTCATCCTGGCTGGCGGCGGCCTTGCTGTCGGCGCCCTCCTGGCCCACACGCAGCTGGCTCAGCCGCGCGCGGATGGTGCCGGGGCCCTTGGCCTCCTGCTCGTACTCCAGCTGGCCATCGAGCAGGCTGGAGCTGACCTGGCTGCGCCAGCGCGCGCCTGTGCGCGAGCCGCTCAGGTGCAGGTTGTGGATATCCATGCCGCGCACCTGCAGGGTATCGAGGCGGATATCCCAGTGGTCGGGCAAAAAGGCGGCGTAGGCGTCGCCATCGGCGGGCGACGCAGGGGCCGCGCCTGCGGCCGCCGCACCCTCTGCCACGGGCGCGCGGGCTGGCGCCATGGCCTTGAGGCGCTGGGCCAGCGCCTGCCATTCCTGCACATCAACCTGCGGCAGCTGCACCTCGGCAATCACGCCCTTGGCCGGCAAGGTCAGCGCGCCAGCACCCAGGCGCAGCACGCCGCTGACCACCTTGTCGGGCACGGCATCATCGCTGCTGATGTCGCGCACATAGCGCAGCTGCAGCCGCCCCCCCACATCGAGCTGCATGTTCTGCCGCACCAACGCTGAAGGCGCCGCCTCCGGCACCGTGCTGGCAAAGTGCGTTGGCCAGACTTCGTCGGCCGCCTTTTTCAGCGGCACCGGCAGCGCCAGCGCCATGCCGGCCAGATCACTGCGCACCTCCACCAGCGGCACGCCCTGGGCCATGCTGATGTCCAGCTGGTAGGCGGCCTGGCCTTGGGCCAGTTGCGCCAGCTGCACCACCGGACCCAGCTCCTTGGCGCGCAGCAGGCCGTCCGCCGTGGCCACGCCATTGGCGCGCACCTTGAGGCGGGGGCCATGGTCCGCGCCAGCGGGCAGGCCGCTGACATCCATGCCGCCCGAGAACTTGACCGCGCCGCCCAGCGCCTGGCCCTGCAGCTCCTGCAGCGCAAAACCATGCTCGGAGAACTGCACCGCACCGGTAACCTTGTCGACCACCGGCGAGTCATCATGGAACTGGATGCGGTTGCCCGCCAGCAGCACCTTGCCATCGACCTTGGACTGGGCCATGTCATGCACCGGCAGGTCGAGCTTGAGCTGCAGCTGGGCATCGCCATCGGCCTGGGTCTGCGCCAGCGCATGCTGGGTCAGCGCATCGATCGCGCTGCCGCGCACGGTGGCCAGCATATCAGCCAAGGGCCCATTGGCCTGCGCATTGACGACCACGCGCGTGGCATGGAAGTCGGGAATCTGGGCACTGGTCTGGTCGACCACGATGCGCTGGTTGCCGTCCAGAATGCCCTTGGCCTTGTTGACCTGCATGCCATTGCCCTCAAACACCAGCTCGCCCGAGAGGCGGTTGAGCTCCGGCCAGGGCTTTTCGCCGGGGTGCAGGTGCGAGTTGGGCACATAGGCATAGCGCACATCGCGCACCGGTGCGACGATGCGGAACAGGCCATGGCGAGAATCAGGGAAAGGCACCTCCCACAGATCGCCATCGATCTCGAACTGCACATTGCTGGCCTGGCCGGCCAGAACGGCATCGCGCACATAGTGACGCGCATCGGGCGGAATGTGCAGCGGCAAATAGCGGTGCACCTGGGTGCCATCGGCCCGCTCAAGCACGCCCTTGAGCTGCAGGATGCCGGGAAAGCGCGAGTGGGACCCCGTCTTCTGCGGGTCGGCCGTCTGCCAGGACCAGCGCGCATGGCCGGCCGCATGCGCATTGGCAAACTCCAGCCGCTCGGACTGCATCTGGATATGCTCGCCCTGCACCGTCCACTGCAGCTGGGTGCTGGCCGAGGTGATGGGGACCTGCGGGTCTTCAAACACCGAAGGCAGGTAGAGCGCACCATCGGCAAAGGCAATCTTCGCCTGGCCGCCAACGGCCCGCGCATCAATCGTCAGATCCAGCCCGCGCAGGCCCACATGCGGCTGGCCGGCCGCCAGCACCAGGCCGCCATGGCTGTCGCGCGCCGCATTGGCGCGTGGTGCCGCAGCCGGCATGCCAAAGGCCAGTTGGCCCACATCGGCCTTGACCTGCCAGTCCTGCAAGGTATCCATATCACCGCGCCAATGGGCCGATGCGCTGCGGATCAGGCCGGCGGGCCGGTTGCTCTGCAGCCACTGGCGGGCATTGTCGGGAATAGGCAACAGCCGCGCCAGCTGGGCCAGCGAGGCAATATCGAGCGACTGGGCGCTGGCTTCCGTCTCGCTGGGCTGCTTGCCCTGGGCATAGACATGGTTGATGCGGGCGCTGCCACCGGGCCAATGCTCGCCATTGGCCGACTCCACCGCCAGGTTCTCCGTCAGCACGCGAAAGCCGCTGTCATCGGCCGCGCCGCCGATGCGGCCCTGCACCGAGCGCAGCAGCAGCACCGTGCCCTGCGCCGTTTTGTCATCGCTGGCCGCCGCAGCTTGGCGGCGCACGCCCACATCGCGCAAGGCCACATCGGCCGTGCCGTTCGTGAGCTTGCCCCGCGTCACATCCAGCCAGAGGCGCGCCGAGCCCTGGCCTTGCTGCAGGCCCATCGCCGGCGGCAGGTAGGGTGCCATCGCGGCGGCATTGAGCTGGAGCGCCTCCAGGTAGAGCTGGCCGCTCCAGTGCTTCCAGCGGCCATCGTGCAGCGCCCAGATCGGCTGGTGCATGCGGCCGCGCAGCTCCAGCGCATCGCCCCAGTCCTCGGGCGGGCGCACACGCAGTTGCCATTCATGGCGCAGGCCGGGGTTGCGCAGCAGCAGATGCACGTCGCTGAAGGTGACGGGCGGCAGACCGCGCTGCTGGTCATCCCAGGTGATGCTGCCGCCCTGCAGCAGCACTTCGCGCTGGCGGAACAGCCAGTCGGCAGCGCTGCCGCTGTCCTGGTTCTGCGAGGTCTCCACCAGCACACCGGCCACACGCACGCTGCCATCGGCGGCGCGCTGCACCGTCAGCTGCGGTGCGTTGATGACGATCTGCTCGGCCCGCAGTCGCAACAGTGACGGCACCGACAAGGCGACCTGGATCGTATCCAGGGTAAACCCGGCAGAGCCATCGGGCTGCGCAATGCGCAGGCCCTGCACCGCAATCGCAGGCACCAGGCCGTTGTTGCCATCGGCCTGCAGGCGGTCGATGCGCACCGGCACCCCCAGCGCCTGCGATAGCCTAGATTCCACTTGCGGGCGAAAGTCATTGATACGGGGCACAATCCACCAATGCAGCGCCGCCACGGCCATGGCCATCAGCAGCACCAAGCCCAGCAATAAGCCCAGCGACCATTGCACCAGCTTGGCAGCGAGCTTGAGCAATCGGGGCGCGCGCACAGTCAATCGAGTCCAATCAGTAAGGGGAAAGCGAAATTATGACCCGCGGCAAGTCCCTCGCTCGCGTTGCATATGTGAGCATTTGAACAGGTCTGCCGCAGGACATTGTCGATAAAGCGCTATGGCACACACGGATATCACGCCCCCGCAGGCCAGCCTGCCTCTGTCTGAGCATTCGCGCTTCGTCCAGCGCCTGCACCGCCGCTACGAGGGTTTGCTCGATCTGCTGCCCAGTGGCCCCCCCACGCATGCCACGATGGCCCCGACCCTGGCTGCACTGCAGGCCCAGGGCTATGCGCTGGGTGCTGCGCTGCGCATTCTTCGCCAGCTGGTGATGGAGCGCCTGGTGCACCTGGACTGCGACGAGCAGGCTGATCTGCAGACCATCACCCGGGGCGTGACCGAGCTGGCCGAGTTAGCGCTCGATGCCGCCTGCACCGCCGCGCGGGCCGAGCTGGACAGCCGCCATGGCGCGCCGCGCGATGCCGATGGCAACCCGGTGCAGCTGTGGGTGATCGGCATGGGCAAGCTGGGCGCGCGCGAGCTCAATGTTTCCAGCGACATCGACCTGATCTATATCTACGAGCAGGAGGGCGAGACCCAGGGCCAGCCCGATGGCCGGGGCAAGCTCAGCAACCATGAGTACTTCATCCGCGCGATCAAGCTGATCTACCAGCTGATCGGCGAGACCACCGAGCACGGCTTTGTCTTCCGCGTGGACCTGATGCTGCGGCCCAATGGCAACTCCGGCCCGGCCGCCATCTCGGTCGCTGCACTGGAAGACTACCTGCAAACCCATGGCCGCGAATGGGAGCGCTTTGCCTGGCTCAAGAGTCGCATCGTGGCGCCACTGGCCGATATCCGCAGCCCCAATGTGCAGGCGCTGCGCGGCGCGGTGCTGCCCTTTGTGTTCCGCCGCTACCTGGACTACGCGGTCTTCGATTCGCTGCGCAGCCTGCACCGCCAGATCCGCGAGCATGCGGCCAAGCGCAGCGCGGGCCACCCCGAGCGCGCCAATGACGTCAAGCTCTCGCGCGGCGGCATCCGCGAGATCGAGTTCATCGTGCAGCTGCTGCAGGTGGTGCGGGGCGGCCAGTTTCCCGAGCTGCGCTGCCGCGCCACCCTGGAGGCCCTGCCCCGCCTGGAGCGCGCCAACCTGATGGCGCCCGAGACCGCGCAGGCCCTGGCCGAGGCCTACACTTTTCTGCGCAAGGTGGAGCACCGCATCCAGTACCTGGACGACCAGCAGACCCATGTGCTGCCCACGCGCGACGACGACCTGCGGTGGATGGCGCAGACCCTGGGCTATGGCGACGAGTGCCGCTTCTTGCACCAGCTCGATGCGCACCGCGAGCTGGTCGCGCAGGAGTTTGACAAGCTGCTGGGCGGCAACGAGGCCTGCAAGAGCGGCCAATGCGGCGGCGCCAAGGGGGCTGCTGCCAGCGCGCCCGAGCTGGAGACCGTACTGCCCAAGTTGCCCGAGGCAGTGCGCGAGCGCGTGCTGCAGTGGCAGCGCAATCCCCGCTACAGCTACCTGAGCGATGCGGGCCTGGGGCGCCTGGTGCTGCTGCTGCAGCGCACGGCCCAGTGGCTCAGCCAGGGCCAGGTCAGCGAGATCGCCGCGGTGCGCCTAGCCGACTGGATGGAATCGCTGCTGCGCCGCGAAAGCTACCTGGCGATGCTGCAGGAACGCCCGGCCGTGCATGAAAAGCTGATGCACATGCTGGGCGCGGCCAAATGGCCGGCCCGCTACATGCTGCAGCACCCCGGCGTCATCGACGAGCTGGCCAGCGATGCGCTGATGCATGAGCGCTTCAACCCGCAGGAGTTTGAAGCGGATCTGGAGCGGCGCCGTGCCGCCTTGCAATCCACCGCCGAAGACGATGACGAGAACCTGCTGAACCTGCTGCGCCGCGCCCACCATGCCGAGACCTTCCGCACCCTGGCGCGCGACATCGAGCAGCAGATCACCGTCGAGCAAGTGGCCGATGACCTCTCGGCACTGGCCGATGCCGTGCTGCGCGTGACCACGCGCTGGTGCTGGGGCCGGCTCAAGAGCGCGCACCGCGCCGAGCCGCAGTTCGGCATCATCGGCTACGGCAAGCTCGGCGGCAAGGAGCTGGGCTACGGCAGCGACCTGGACATCGTCTTTGTCTTTGACGACGACGACGAGCGCGCACCCGAGGTCTATTCGGCCTTTGTGCGCAAGCTCATCAGCTGGCTCACCGTCAAGACGGGCGAAGGCGACCTGTTCGAGATCGACACCGCGCTGCGCCCCAACGGCAACTCCGGCCTGCTGGTCACCAGCTTTGACTCCTACGCCAACTACCAGCAGCAGCGCGGCAGCAACACCGCCTGGACCTGGGAGCACCAGGCGATGACACGCGCCCGCTTTGTGCTGGGCAGCCCTGCGCTGGCGGCCCGCTTTGATGCGGTGCGTGAAGCGGTGATCACCGCCCCGCGCGACGCGCCAGCGCTGCGCAGCGAGATCGCCACCATGCGCGAGCGCGTGCGCAGCGCCCATGCGGTGCCCGCGGGCTTGTTCGATGTCAAGCACAGCGTGGGCGGCATGATGGATGTGGAATTTGCCGTGCAGTACCTGGTTTTGCTGCATTCGGCTTGCAATTCCCAGTTGCGTCCCAACCTGGGCAACATCACCTTGTTGCGGCGTGCCGAAAGTGCCGGTTTGCTGCCCGAAGGCATGGGTGAGGCGAGTGCGAATGCCTACCGCGCATTGCGCCGTGTGCAGCATTTAGCCAGGCTGAACGAGGCGCCCACCCAGGTGCCTGAAACGGCCTTGCTGGAAGAGCAGCAGACGGTGCGGGCGCTGTGGGCAACGGTGTTACAGACTGCATAGATCCTGCAAAAAGGCCGATGGAACTCGGGAATTCATAAGGGTTTATACTGCGTGATCACCCGTCGCTAGCATTCACTTACGCGCAACGGCATTCAAAACGATGTACTATCGCCTATCATTCAGTGATTAATTCGACGAATGATAACGTAATGAAACAAATTATTTATTTGTTTACAATACATTTATGGTGGCTGGCGGAAACTTAAAAACGCCCACCCACTCTTTGAACCATGTAAAGGCGACAGACGCAGTTTTTACGGACCCTTTTTAATGTTGCGAAGTCTTTCAGGCCCAATTCGGCATGACTGCAAACCTGAAGTGCTTCTCCTCCCTCCCTCTCTATCATTCACTTCGGGACGCTTCGCAACTTTTTTTATACCCAGGCCCAGTCCAGACGACTGGGCCTTTTTTTTGCCTGCGCGCAGCCTGCCCGTGGCGGCAGGCTCGGGAGCCTCTCCGCCCTGAGCCAGCAGGTCGGAAGCGCCTCAGCCTTGGGGCTGCAGTTCGGGAGCGCCTCAGCCTTCAGGCTGCGTCGCCGCAAAGCTGGGCCGGGCTTCCAGGCGCTCCAGCAGCTGCGCCAGATTGGGGTGGCGCGCTGCCCAATCCAGCTCGGGAAAGCGAAAGCGCAGCCAGGCCAGCGCGCAGCCCACGGCGATATCGGCCAGGCTGATGTGCACGCCCGTGCCGGCAAAATAGGTTTTCTGGCCCAGGCCGTTGCCCATGGCCTCCAGCCCCGCCCAGACCTTGCCCAGCTGGCGCTCCACCCAGGCGGGGCTGCGCTGCTCGGCCGAGCGGCCGGTAAAGGCATATTCCATGCGCGCCAGCACGGCGGCATCGAGCACACCATCGGCCATCGCCTCCCAGCTGCGCACTTCGGCGCGCTCGCGGCCCAGGCTGGGGATCAGCCGGCCCACGGGCGACAAGGTGTCCAGGTACTCGACGATGACCCGCGAATCAACCAGCACCGAGCCATCGTCCAGCACCAGGCAAGGCACCTTGCCCAGCGGGTTGACCGAGGCGATCGTGGCCCTGTCGCCCCAGACATCCAGGGTCTCGAGGCGGTAATCGAGTTTTTTCTCGGCCAGCACCACGCGCACCTTGCGCACATAGGGACTGGTCAGGCTTCCTAGCAATTTCATAGCTTCAGGCTCAGGCAGGTGGCGTCGATCCGGTCCGCAGGGACCTCCAAGCTGCCATGGGCATGGGGGTCCGCACGGGACATTTGCACCTCTCGATTGTAATTAGGCAAATCCAGACTGCAGCCGCGGCAAACGGCCCGCTTCTACAATAGCGGCCCATGAGCCTGTCTTCCCTTACCGCCCTTTCTCCGCTGGATGGCCGTTACGCCTCCAAACTGTCCACCCTGCGCCCGATCATGAGCGAATTTGGCTACATGCATCGCCGTGTCCAGGTGGAGATCACCTGGTTCATCGCGCTGTCCGATGCCGGTTTTGCCGAGTTCTCGCCACTGTCCGAGGGTGCACGCAGCTACCTGCACGGCCTGGTGAATCACTTCAGCGAAGCCGACGCCCAGGCGATCAAGGACATCGAGAAGACCACCAACCACGATGTCAAGGCGGTGGAGTACTGGATCAAGAGCAAGTTCGAGGCACGCCCAGAGCTGCTCAAGGCGGCCGAGTTTGTGCACTTTGCCTGCACCAGCGAAGACATCAACAACACCAGCCATGCGCTGCAAATCCGCGCCGGCCGCGACCAGGTGATCCTGCCGGGCCTGGACCGCGTGGTGCTCAAGCTGCGCGAGATGGCGCACCAGTATGCCGCCGTGCCCATGCTCAGCCGCACCCATGGCCAGACCGCCAGCCCCACGACCGTGGGCAAGGAACTGGCCAACGTGGTGGTGCGCCTGCAAGCGGCGATGGACCGCATTGCCAACGTCAAGCTGCTGGCCAAGATGAACGGTGCCGTGGGCAACTACAACGCCCACCTGTCGGCCTGGCCCGAGTTCGACTGGGAGAGCTTCAGCAAGAACGTCGTGGAAAAGCACGAGCCCCAGGGCCTGGGCCTCACTTTCCAGCCCTACTCGATCCAGATCGAGCCGCATGACTACATGGCCGAGCTGTTCGACGGCATCGCCCGCGCCAACACCATCCTGATCGATCTCTCGCGCGACATCTGGGGCTATGTCTCGGTGGGCTACTTCAAGCAGCGCCTCAAGGCCGGCGAGATCGGCTCGTCGACGATGCCGCACAAGGTCAACCCGATCGACTTCGAAAACGCCGAAGGCAACCTGGGCCTGGCCAACGCACTGCTGCGCCACCTGTCGGAGAAGCTGCCGATCAGCCGCTGGCAGCGTGACCTGACCGACTCCACCGTGCTGCGCAATATCGGCGTGGCCACCGGTTATGCCGCACTGGCCTACACCTCGCTGATGACCGGCCTGAACAAGCTGGAGCTGAACGAAGAGCGCCTGGCCGAAGACCTGGACAATGCCTGGGAAGTGCTGGCCGAGCCGATCCAGACCGTCATGCGCCGCTATGGCGTGCAAGGCGCCTACGAAAAGCTCAAGGAAGTCACCCGTGGCAAGACGGTGCGCGCCGAAGACCTGCACCAGCTGATCCACAGCCTGGAGATCCCGCAGGCCGACAAGGAGCGCCTGCTGGCCATGACCCCGGCCAGCTACATCGGCAAGGCCACCGAGCTGGCCCAGCGCGTTTAAGTACGCTCCCCCCAAGAGGCCAGGCGCTCCCTGGCCTCTTGCCTTTTTTCTCTCACCGCCCGGCCAAGCGCAACGCGCCAGCCGGGCGCGCCGGATTCACCCCCGAAGCCCAGGCTTCGTCACCAGACCCTGCCCCATGGCTATCAAATCCACGATCTACAAAGCCAATCTGTCGATTGCCGATATCGACCACAACTACTACGCCGACCACAACCTGACCCTGGCGCGCCACCCCAGTGAAACCGACGAGCGCATGATGGTGCGCCTGGTGGCGCTGGCCTTGAACGCCCACCAGCTGCAGGACCTGTGCAATGGCGACGGCACCCTGGGCTTTGGCGCCGGCCTGTCCGACCCGGACAACCCCGATGTGCACCTGACCGACTTCACCGGCGCCAAGCGCATCTGGATCGAAGTGGGCCAGCCCGAAGAAAAGCCGATCACCAAGGCCTGCAACAAGTCGGACCATATGCTGGTGTACTGCTTCAACCATGCAGCCGAGATCTGGTGGAAGGGCCTGGAAGGCAAGCTCGCGCGCCAGGAAAAGCTAGAGGTGTTCCGCCTGCCGACCGAGGTGTCCCAATCGCTGGCCGATCTGGCCGAGCGCAGCATGCAGCTGCAGGCCACCATCCAGGAAGGCCAGCTGACCCTGTCCAGCGACAAGGGCACCGTCTTTGTAGAGCCTATTCGCTGGAAGTGATGCCGCCTGCGGCACGCGCCCGCTCGGCGTAGCGGTTAAAGCGCCAGGCCGTACCCTGCAGGCTGATGCGCCGCCACACCGCCCGCTTTTGCACGGGGCTGTATGCCAGCCAGTGCTGCACCTCGTCAAAGCTGCGGCCACAGCCCTTGCAGACCGCATCGCCCTGGCTGGTGGAGCAGATGGCGATGCAGGGCGTATCCGGTGTGGTCTCCCACCAGGCCAGCCAGGCCTGCATGGCCACATCGCCCATCTCGCGCATGTCCACCCCATTGCTGCGCTGGTAGACCAGCCGCGCATAGACCTCGGCCAGCGCAGCCACCTGCGGCGCCAAGGATGCGCCAGGGCCACTGGGCGCGCGCTGGCGCCAGTGGTTGATGGCTGCTTCCAGATCGGTCAGGTGGATGAGTTCCATAGCTGCCATCGATGATAGCCCTGCGGCAGCGAAACCGCCAAGCGGCGGTGCACCCCCACTTGTTCACAGCTTGTTATCCACAGGTGTGGGCAAACACAAACATGCGGGAATACTCTGTGCAGTGGCCCGGTCTTTGTCACCCCAAAGCGCTTGGTTTGTGTTCCAATACGCGCTGACGAAGGGGAGTAGCTCCCGTTGATGCCTTGCCAGCGGCAAGCGCAGAGACATGTAATGCGTCGTCAGTACGAAGCCTCACGGCTTCCGGCGCGTTAGGTTCATGGCCCACATGATCTGAGCAAGACCTTTGAAAACCATGGTGCCGCACCACAGGTCTTCGAAGCTACTGCCCGGCGGTTGGCCATCACGGCGCCAACGCTGAACCACGTCGCCTCCCTGGCTTGTAACGACACCCCACTGGCTGGTCTGTGCATGGTGCATGGGCCGCTTTTTCAAAAATTAGGTGCTTACATGGACTTGGATTTTCTGACGCACGCGCCCTTCTGGATTGCACTGGGCCAAATCATCATCATCGACATCCTGCTGGGCGGGGACAACGCGGTGGTGATTGCCCTGGCATGCCGCAAGCTGCCCCCTGACCTGCGCCGCAAAGGCATCATCTTTGGTACCGCTGGCGCGATCATCTTGCGCGTCATCCTGATCGCGTTCGCGATGTTCCTGCTGGCCCTGCCGTTCCTGAAATTTGTCGGCGCCATCTTGCTGTTCTGGATCGGCGTCAAGCTGCTGGTGCCTGAAGACGAAGACCATGGCAACATCCAAGGCAGCGACCGCCTGTTTGCCGCCATCAAGACCATCATCGTTGCCGACCTGGTGATGAGCGTGGACAACGTGATCGCCATTGCTGGCGCCGCGCAGAACGCCGGTGACGAGCACCACATGCTGCTCATCATCCTGGGCCTGCTGATCTCGATCCCGATCATCGTCTGGGGCAGCCAGCTGGTCATTAAGCTGATGGAGCGCTTCCCGATGGTCATCACCGCCGGCGGCATGCTGCTGGGCTGGATCGCGGGCGGCATGCTGGTCTCTGACCCCGTGTTTGCCAACCCCGACAAGTGGACCTGGATGTTCAAGATCGACCAGAGCAAGACGCTGCACTATGCAGCCGCTGCAGCGGGCGCACTGATCGTGCTGGTGCTGGGCAAATGGCTGGCCAGCAAAAAAGCCAAGGAACTCCCGGCGGCCAACGTACACTAAGCCCATACCCGCCCTCTACCACCACCGCTGGCAGCCCCACGCTGCCAGCCCCACCTAGGCCACTTGGATGAACGTAAAAATAGTCTTTGTAGATGATGCCGCCTTTGCCCTGCAGCGCTTGAACGAGTGCGCAACCATCAACGACGAGCACTGGGTGCTGGTGGCTTGCGCCCCCAAAATCACCCGCAGAGCCAGCCGCTGGGGCAATCGCAGCACCCTCGAAAAGTGGCGCAACAAGTGGGCCAAAAACCTGTTTGAGGGCCTGATCCCGCAAAGCACCCAGCTGCAGCGCGCCCGCGTCTCGACCCATATCTCGGAAGTGAGCGTGCAGCAAATGACCGCCCAGCTCCACGCCGAGTACCCCGAGGCCGAAGTGCTGGACTGGCGCCGCCCCAAGGCCATCTCCGAGCCACCATCGGCCGACTTTGTGCCACGCCCCGCCAAGCTGGCAGGATCGCTGCTGGGCATTCTGGGTATCTGCTTTAGCTTGGTGCTCGACGGCGCGTAAAGCCGTCAGCCCCACCACCCAACACAAAGCGCCTTCGGGCGCTTTTTTCATGGCTGGGCTCGTTAAACCACCCATCATTGGATGCCGGCCTATACACAGCGCGCCTGCCATCCGCTATGCTGGCGCCATGAAACTTATCCTTAAATGGTTGCTCTCCGCAGTCGCTCTGCTCTGTGTCGCCTACCTCTACAGTGGAGTGGAAATCCGAAGTTTTGGCGCTGCGCTGATTGCCGCGCTGCTGATAGGGCTGTGCAATGCGATTGTGCGCCCCGTGCTGATCGTGCTGACCCTGCCCGTGACGATACTGACCTTGGGCCTGTTCATCTTTGTCATCAACGCGCTGATGTTCTGGGCCGCCTCCGGCATCGCAGGTAGCGGCTTTGTGGTGCATGGCTTTTGGGCTGCGCTGATCGGCTCGGTGCTCTACTCCATTATCAGCCTGGTCATCGAATCACTTACGGGCCGCCTGCTCCTTGGCAAGTGATTGCATCTCGCGCAAGCGGGTGTCGATGATCGAGGCCTCGTAGTAATCGTTGCGGTTTGGACTGTTGCGCGCCATGTCCTGCCCGGCGCGCAGGCGGTCGACCGCTGCCGCATAGTCATACTGCGCAGCCCGGCTCTCAGCCTCCGCGCGGATGGAGCGCAGCGGCTGGTTCTGCTGGCGCAGCACCCATGACAGCGCAAGCCAGGCCCCTGCATCCTTGGGCCACTGCACCACCAGGGTCTGCAGGCGGCTGCTGGTCTGGCGCGATACCCCTTCATAGGCCGTCAAACCCGTGGCAGGCAGCTGCGCCAAGGCTTGCGCAGCCAGCACCAGCTCGGGCCGGTCAGTGCTTTGACCTGCATCGTCCCCCACCACCGCCTTGACCTCCGGCAGCAGCACATCGCGGCTGCTGTCCTGGATACTCAACGACTTGTCCGAGCCCTGCGTAATCACCGCTTCGTTGACCAGGCCGGTCATCGCATTGCTGACCGTGACCGAAGTGCTGCCGGCCTTGCTGGGAGGGGGTTTGAGCGGCTGGATCTTGGCCAGCGCCGCCAACGCATCTTGCGGCTGGCGGTTGCGCAATGCCAGATCAGCACGCAAGAGCTGCGCCTGGCGCATCGCATCGGGGTGGGCCTGCACAGTGGCATCGAGCTGATCCAGCGCAGCCAGCGCTTCGGCATGGCGCCCCAATTGGTTGTGCGACATGGCAGCCAGATACCAGACGCCCGCGCGCTGGTCCAACGAGCGGTTGGCAAAATCGGCCGCTGTGGTGAGTTGCACCCATTGGTGCAGCACCTGGGGCTCAGGCTTGGACAGCATGCGCGCCCTGGCCGACATCATCTGCGCCACCATGCCCGTGTCCTGCGGTTTGCGTGCAGCGCCAGCGGGCAAGCGCGACTGCATGTCGGCAATGCGCTCCGTCGTCAGCGGGTGGGTGCGCAAGTAGGGCCAGCTGCCGTTGTCGTTCATCCGGTTGGCTTGTTGCAGCTTCTCGAACATGCTGACAAAACCTGCTTGCGAGTAGCCGGCAGGCGGCATCAGGCTCATGCCGGTGCGGTCCGCCTCGCGCTCCATATCGCGTGAGAAGTTCAGCTGCGACTGGATGGCAGCGGCCGAACTGCCCACCATCAGCGCCTGGGCCGCAGCCGGGTTCTTGCTGGCCGCCAACGCGCCCAGGATCATGCCGGCAATCATCACCGGCGTCATGCGCGACTGGCGGGCCAGCATGCGCGCAATATGGCGCTGGGTGATGTGGCTCATCTCGTGGGCCAGCACCGAGGCCAGCTCATCGCGGCTGCCGACAACGCCCACCAGGCCGGTCTGCACACCCATAAAGCCGCCTGGCAGTGCAAAGGCGTTCACGGTGGCATCCTGGATCAGCATCACCTGCCAGGCAAAACGCTCTTGAAGCTCCGATGTCAAGGTGCCGCGCTGCCGCGCTGCCAGCATCAGCTCCTGCCAAATGCCGTTGACGTACTCATACAGAATCGCGTCATCGAGAAACTGCGGATCGCGGTAGATCTCGCGTGCAATGTCATCGCCCAGGCGCCGCTCCTCGCTGGTGGTCATCTCGGCGCCCTCGCCCATCGCCGGCAAGCTGGTGTCGGCCCGCGCCTGCATGGGGGCCAGAGTGGCCACCGCAGCCATATGGGTGGCCAACAATGCACATGCTGTGCGTTTAAAAAACCATGTATTCATTCAAAATTCCGTGCGGCAGCAGATGCTGAATCTGAATCAAGCCAGAGGGTGACCAGAGCGGGCTCCTTGCCATCAAGCCTTCAGCCCAACACGTATGATGAAGCACCACTGCACAAGTTGCACCCTGTATTGCCGCTTGTGACGTATTGAACACGGAAAGCACCATGACTGAACTCACCCATTTCGACGCCCAGGGCCAGGCCCATATGGTCGATGTAGGCGCCAAGCCTAACACCCATCGCATTGCGATTGCGGAGGGCTTTATCACCATGCAGCCGGCCACCTTGGACATCATCGCCGCCGGCACCGCCAAAAAAGGAGATGTGCTGGGTATTGCACGCATTGCCGGCATCATGGCGGCGAAGAAGACCAGTGAGCTGATACCGCTGTGCCACCCGATTGCGCTGACCAAGGTGGCGGTGGATTTTGAGCTGTTACCCGAAAAGAACGCTGTACGTTGCGAAGTCAGAACAGAAACTGTTGGGCCTACTGGCGTGGAGATGGAGGCCTTGACCGCAGTTCAGGTCGCACTGCTGACTGTTTATGACATGTGCAAGGCGATAGATAAGGGGATGGTAATGAGCTCAATTCTTCTTTTGACGAAACAAGGTGGCAAAAATGAAAGCCATTTGTCAAATAAAATTAGTGATAAATAAAATTAATGATTTCACAAGATTTTTTGTTAGAAAAATCCATCTAAATTCATGAATGCAATCGGCTTTGCATTTTTATCATCCAAAAAAATTACCCAGTCCAATTTTTTCTCACTGACCAATGGCAGCCAGCGGGCACTGGCGTTAGCTCTTATGGAAAATTCTATTTCCTTGACTTTTTCTGGAAATTTCTCTATGAGAGTCTCCAGCGGCTTGGTACGCTCTAAAATAATTTTAGAATTATCATAATAATCTGTCCACTGACTAGGCTGACGACTGGCTTGCTGGCCATTTATATCCGAATATATTCTTTTCCATTTTTCGCCGTTGCTTCCAGCAGGCCTCAAAAAAACCACTTGCGGCTGACTAAAACTCCAAATACTGGTCCATCCAGGAAATATATTTTCTTCTTGTCGATCTAACTCAGCGAAAGAAAGTACACGTATCCGATCTACTTCAAAAACCATGACAACGGGGCGTGCATAACTCATAACAAACAAACCGTACCCAACCCCAAAAATTTGCAGCACAGCAATAACGGCAATATCTATTACTAACGAAAGCCTTTTTTTCTTTTTATCGAATACAAAGAACGTCAAGAAAGGACCACAAATGAAACCAACTAGCAAAAACAAGAAAAATAAGCCATTCGCATCCATCAATGAGAAAAAAGACCCACGAAACCAATAATGCTTTACCAATATTAACAAAGGTAAAATTATCGACATTGTTATACCAAAATGGATTGCCGCAGCTCTAATTTTACTCATTTAACTGAACTTCAAAAAAAAGCCCGCAGTTAGCGGGCTTTTGCTATTAATTAAAAATAATTAACGGCATTCGGAAGGTGCATATTTCGCGGGCAGTGGATCATTAGGGATTACCTTATTACCCAAAGCACGAGTTGTAGCGGTGGTGTCTGTAGTAGATGTACAAGCCCAGTCAATGGCACCAGTTGCACCAGACACCAACGCAACACCATTAACGTTAGGGGAATAGTTCACATTCTTTGCAGCAGCATCGGTTGGCAAACCGGAAGTGGCAGCAGCAGCAGTAGTTACCGTAATCACACCAGTAGCGGTATCAATGTTAATACCACCAACGTACTTACTGGTCTTTTCAGCAGCAGGGCGATTATTATATTCTGTGGCTGCCGCAGTTACGCCTGCGAGGTTGTCACTTTGGAACGCTTCGCTAATCAAGCTCTTGGGCGAACTTGCAGCAATCATGACTTCGGTCACTTTACCGCGGACGGTGTAATCTTGGTAAGCAGGCAGTGCCACAGCAGCCAAAATACCGATAATCGCCACAACGATCATCAGTTCGATCAGGGTGAAACCCTTTTGCATAGTACGCAGCATGTTGAATCCTCTCTATGTAACCAGTGATTAGGTAGCCTTGTCGAGCGACTTGGCATGGATCACTTAATGCAAGTGCTGTGCCAACTTTTGGCGTCTACGCATTTCGCGGCCTCGGCTGACAAAAATGCGGCGTTTTGTTAACTTATTGTGCAAGACGTTCATAAATGTCAGCGAGCCAAGATTTCTGCCATTTTTGTCACCCGATGAACGACTGTGCATGCTAAGAGCATGGGAAGCAGAAACAGAAACGGCACCCAAAGGTGCCGCAGCATTTGTGTAGGCCCTGTCTATGCAAGCCCAAGACCCAGAGCCCTAAGTCCAAAACTCATAAGCCATCCCCGCCAGCTCAATCCGATCCCCCTTGTGCATCGACAACCCCACGCCATTCAGCGCTTGGCCGTTCAGCACCACATCCGCAGACCCATCTACCTTAGTAGCGATATAGCCCTTACCGCGCTTGGTCAGCGCAGCGACGGCGATCCCAGGGCGGCCAACGGTGGTGACGACCTTGGACAGAATGATGTCTTCGCTGGCGCCGCTGACGGCGCGCAGGTAGGGGCTGGGGGTGTAGGGCTGCTCTTCGGCAGGGGGGAAGTCGGCGGGGACCGTGGGGCTGTCTTCGCCGTGGTCGGCATGGGCGGGCTTGGCGGTCAGGCTGCCGGCTTCGCTGGCATGCATGTAGTGGCTTTCGGGCACGAGAGAGTTCATCAAAAAGCGGATGCGGCATTTGCCGATGTCCAGCAGGTCGCCGCTTTGCAGCACCTGGCGGCGCACCTTGAGGCCGTTGACCTTGGTGCCATTGGTGCTGCCCAGGTCTTCGACGACGACGATGCCGATCTTCTTCTCATAGGTGAAGGCCACATGCTCGCCGCTGACCGCCATGTCGGTCAGCACGATGTCGTTGGTGGAACGGCGCCCCAGGGTGGCCCTGGACTCCGTCAGCATGTAGTCCTGGATCACCACTCCATCTAATGAAACTATGAGTCTTGGCATATTGATAAACCTCGTCTCGATTATATGCACATAAGCTATACAAATGACATTTTCGATACGCGGTTGACAAAGGATCACGATGTGTTGGGTGCTACCGGATTTTGGTTACGGGTTTACCCTTGACTCCTCTCGATGGCTGATGCCGATCAATGCGTTGGCTGCTGCAGGCGCTGTTTCCTCTTGACGAAGCACCATCTCTGCAGCCCTGCGCAGAAATGCAAAAAGCGCCCGAAGGCGCTTTGTGTTGGGCTGAGAGGATCAGCCGCTCAGTGTGCAGGCGCGGTATTGCGCTTTTGCAGCCACAGACCCAGGCCCACCACCAGGGCGGCGCCAGCGGCAGCTGCCAGGTAGTGCAGCGCAGGGTTGGCTGCTACAAAACCATGCAACAGCTTGTCGTTCATGATGGTCTCGCCGCCTACCCAGCCGATGAGGCCGGCGCCCAGGATCACGATGACCGGGAAGCGCTCCATCAGCTTGATCATCAAGGTGGAGCCAAAGACCACCAGCGGGATCGAGATCGCCAGGCCCAGGATCAGCAGCAGCATATTGCCGCCGGCAGCAGCCGCCACGGCAATCACGTTGTCCAGGCTCATCACCAGGTCGGCGATCAGGATGGTGCGGATGGCGGCCATCATCGTGCCGGTGCCCTTGCCCGCGCCCTCTTCTTCGTCATGGCTGGTGAGCAGCTGCAGGCCAATCCACAGCAGCAGGCAGCCGCCAACGATCTGCAAGAAGGACAGCTCCAAGAGCTTGGCGGCGACCACGGTCAGCAAGATGCGCAGCACCACGGCGGCACCGGAGCCGAACATGATGGCTTTTCTTTGTTGTTCAGGGGACAGGGAGCGCGCTGCGAGCGCGATGACAACGGCGTTGTCGCCCGAGAGAATGATGTTGATCCAGATGATCTTGACCAGCCCGATCCAGAAGTCGGGATGATTGACGTAATCCATGTTGCGCTCCGTAGTTATTAATAAAGACGCCAGACCTGAACGATCTGGCGTCTTCTTTTTATGGAGTACGCAGTTTAGCGGGGCACGCAG
The DNA here is from genome assembly GCF_037479395.1 of Comamonas sp. MYb21. Classification (NCBI taxonomy): domain Bacteria; kingdom Pseudomonadati; phylum Pseudomonadota; class Betaproteobacteria; order Burkholderiales; family Comamonadaceae; genus Comamonas; species Comamonas sp. MYb21. The sequence continues at coordinate 91,543 of NZ_JBBGZC010000005.1, forward strand.
CCCCTGGCATGCGTAATTTTGCTTACTTCAGCAGGCCTTGCAGCAGGCGGCCCATTTCGGATGGGTTGCGGGTGATGGTGAAACCGCACTCCTCCATGATGGCCAGCTTGGCATCTGCCGTGTCGGCGCCGCCGGAGATCAGCGCGCCAGCGTGGCCCATGCGCTTGCCGGGAGGGGCAGTCACACCAGCGATGAAGCCCACCACAGGCTTCTTCATGTTGGCCTTGCACCAGAGCGCAGCTTCGGCTTCGTCTGGACCGCCGATTTCGCCGATCATGATCACAGCGTCGGTGTTCGGGTCGTCGTTGAACGCCTTCATCACGTCGATGTGCTTGAGACCATTGATGGGGTCGCCACCGATACCGACAGCCGACGACTGGCCAATGCCCAGCTCGGTCAGTTGTGCCACGGCTTCATAGGTCAGCGTGCCCGAACGGCTCACCACGCCGATGCGGCCTGGCTTGTGGATGTGACCGGGCATGATGCCGATCTTGATTTCACCGGGGGTGATCAGGCCTGGGCAGTTAGGGCCCAGCAGCAAGGTCTTCTTGCCGCCAGCCGCTTCCTTGGCCTTCATCTTGTTGCGCACTTCCAGCATGTCGCGCACGGGGATGCCTTCGGTGATGCAGATGGCCAGGTCCAGGTCGGCTTCCACCGCTTCCCAGATGGCAGCAGCAGCGCCAGCAGGCGGCACATAGATCACGGACACGGTGGCACCGGTGTCCTTGGCAGCATCCTTGACCGAACCGTAGATAGGGATGTCGAAAATCTTTTCGCCAGCCTTCTTGGGGTTCACGCCAGCGACGAAGCAGTTCTTGCCGTTCGCGTATTCCTGGCACTTTTCAGTGTGGAACTGGCCGGTCTTGCCCGTGATGCCTTGGGTAATGACTTTGGTGTCTTTATTGATATAGATAGACATGTGTGTTCTCCAGGGCTTACTTCACTGCGGCAACGATCTTGGTGGCGGCTTCGGCCATGGTGTCGGCCGAGATGATGGGCAGGCCCGATTCGGCCAGCATCTTCTTGCCCAGCTCTTCGTTGGTACCCTTCATGCGCACGACCAGTGGCACGCTCAGGTTCACCGCCTTGCAAGCGGTGATCACGCCGGTAGCGATGGTGTCGCACTTCATGATGCCGCCGAAGATGTTGACCAGAATGCCCTTGACCTTGGGGTTCTTGAGCATGATCTTGAAGGCTTCGGTGACCTTCTCGGGGGTGGCACCGCCGCCCACGTCCAGGAAGTTGGCAGGCTCGCCGCCGAACAGCTTGATGGTGTCCATCGTAGCCATGGCCAGGCCAGCGCCGTTCACCAGGCAGCCGATGTTGCCGTCCAGGCTGATGTAGGCCAGGTCGAACTTGGAAGCTTCCACTTCAGCAGGATCTTCTTCGTCCAGATCGCGCAGGGCCACCAGTTCTGGGTGACGGAACAGTGCGTTGGGGTCGAAGTTGAACTTGGAGTCCAGTGCAATCACGTTGCCCTTGGAATCACGGTTGAGCGGGTTGATTTCAACCAGCGATGCGTCCGTGTCCATGTAGCACTTGTACAGCTTTTGGCAGATATCGATGAACTGGGCCACCGAATCAGCAGGCATGCCGATGCCCTTGGCCAGCTCTTCACCATTGGCTTGCGTGAAGCCGGCAATGGGGTCGACCAGCACGGTGATGATCTTCTCGGGAGTGCTGTGCGCCACTTCCTCGATGTCCATGCCGCCTTCGCTCGAAGCGATGAAGGCCACCTTCTGCGTGCCACGGTCGGTCACGGCAGACAGGTAGTATTCCTGCTGGATGTCGGCACCGTCTTCGATGTACAGGCGGCGCACCTTCTGGCCTTCAGGGCCGGTCTGGTGGGTCACCAGCTGCATGCCGAGGATTTGCTCGGACAGCGCCTTCACGTCGTCGATGGTCTTGGCAACCTTCACGCCACCGCCCTTACCGCGGCCACCTGCGTGAATCTGGGCCTTCACCACCCACACGGGGCCGCCCAGCTTCTGTGCTGCTTCCACTGCTTCTTGCACAGTGAAGGCGGGGATACCGCGCGGAACGGGCACGCCGAACTGACGCAAGATTTCCTTGCCTTGGTATTCATGAATTTTCATGATGTCTCTCAGTAAAACAAAATGGGAAAAAACCCGGCGGCCGAGCGCGCAGAACAAAGAACTCGCAAACAAGGCAGAAGGCCTGGCAGTCCGCGAATTTACCATGCTGCACTGCGCCATGGGGGGCAGCGCCTGCAGGAGCCCCAATGCGCTTCCGGGGTTTGTCGGCCGCCGGAATGCATATAGCTATTATTTGTATAGCTAACCAGCCATGTTGGGCTGTCATCTCCGTGCAGCGGGTCTGTCAGCCAAGGCAGTCAATGCCTGTCGGAGGCCCGCGTAAAAGTTGTCGATAAATACCCGAGCGGTGCAGGATTTTTGGCACAGCCGCTCGGGGCTGACACATTTTTGCGCTAGTGCGCACTGCGCTTTGGGCCAGCACCGGGCCATCACAGGCCCAAAAACAGCATGTCCGGCGCATCGCACAAGCCCTGGTCAGACCGGACTGCAAATTTGCCATCCTCCTGCACGTATTGCGCCGCTTTGTATGACAATAAGCACTTTCCCGAACCCCAAGCGCCCGCAGCCCGCAGGCGCCAACCCGCAGCAGGAGTGATGGCAATGGCAAAAGTGTTTATCGACGGCGAAGCTGGCACCACCGGTTTGCAGATTCGCGAACGCCTGGTGGATATGCCCGGCGTGGAGTTGGTAAGCATTGCGCCCGAACTGCGCAAGGACCCGGAGGCCAAGCGCGCGCTGATCGCTGGCGTGGACCTGGTCATCCTCTGCCTGCACGACGATGCCGCCAAGGACACCACGGCCATGGTCGATGCCATCGAGCAGGAAACCGGCCGCAGCATCCGCATCATCGATGCCTCGACCGCCCACCGCGTCAATGACCAGTGGGTCTATGGCTTTCCCGAGCTGAGCGCGGGCCAGAAAAGCGCCGTGCAAGCAGCCAAGCGCGTCTCCAACCCTGGCTGCTATGCCACCGGCGCCATCGCCATCCTGCGCCCGCTGATCGATGCCGGCCTGGTCCCCGCCGATGCCGCGCTGGCACTGCCTTCGGTGTCGGGCTACTCCGGCGGCGGCCGCCAGATGATGGAAGCCTACGAGGCCGGCGGTGCCGCGCCTTATGAGGCCTATGCACTGGGCCTGACGCACAAGCACATCCCCGAAATCCTGAAGTACACCGGCCTGACCCGCCGCCCGGTGTTCATTCCTGCGGTCGGCAACTTTGCCCAGGGCATGCTGGTGCAGCTGCCGCTGCACCTCGATGAGTTGCCCGGCAAGCCGCTCTTGAGCGATCTGCATGGCGCCCTGGCCGCCCACTACGCCAAGACCAACCAGGACGAGCAATGGGTGCAGGTGCTGCCGCCCACCGACGACAACAAGCTGGCCGCCGATACGCTGGCAGGCACCAACAAGCTGGAAATCCGCGTGTTCGGCAATGAGCAGCTGCGCCAGGCCGTGGTCATCGCCCGCCTGGACAACCTGGGCAAGGGCGCCAGCGGCGCTGCGGTGCAAAACCTCAAGCTGATGCTGGACCTTTAAGCCCAGACACCGCATCACCCACCAAAGCCGCTAGCCAGCGGCTTTTTTCATGCGCTCAGGGTGTGCAACACCGTCGACATTGGCCGACACCACCCCAGGCATTCCCTGCCTACCATGGGGCCAAACTACAGCCATAACACGATGAGACACTCCCCTCCACGCCCCCTGCGCCGGCTAGGCGCTGCCTGGCCATGGGCGCTGCTGCTTTGTGCAGCCGCCCAGGCCCAAAACGCCACCCCCCAACAAGGCGAGCAGATCGCCAACAACGGGCTGCCGCCCAGCGTGGCCTCCTGCACCAGCTGCCATGGGGCCAAAGGCCAGGGCATGGCCGCCTTCCCGCCACTGGCCGGCCAGGGCGCCAGCTATCTGCGCAGCCAGTTGGATGCCTTTGCTGATGACTCGCGCGGCAACCCCATCATGGCGCCCATTGCCAAGGGTTTGACGCCGCAGCAGCGCGCCGATGTTGCCGCTTACTTTGCCAGCCTGCCATCGGGCATTGCCGCCACGCCGGGCCAGGCCGATGCCAAGAACCAGGGCGCCTGGCTGGTGGAGCGTGGCCGCATGCAAGATGGCATACCCGCCTGCAGCAACTGCCATGGGCCTGGTGGCGCTGGCGTGGGTGCGCATTTCCCCGCCATTGCCAAGCTCAGCGCCAGCTATATGCAAGAGCAGATCGATGCCTGGAAAAAAGGCAGCCGCCCGCCCGGTCCGCTGGGCCTCATGGAAGGCATTGCCAAAAAGCTCAGCAGCAATGATGTCAACGCCATCGCCCAGTACTATGCCGGCGCCTCGGGCGCCGCCAAGCCTTGAGCGGAGAACCCCATGGATTACCAGCGCCCCAACCATGTGGAAACGCCCGAGGAGCAGGCCCGCGTCCAGCACAGCGAGTGGCAGTACCTCAAGATCTTTGTGGTGGTCGTCGTCGCCATCGTACTGGTTGCCGCCATCGGCTTTGGCGTGCAGGTGAGCAAGAGCATGGGCGAGCTGGCCCATGAGCGGCCCGCCGCAGCGCCCGCCCAGACCGCGCAAAAACCAGCAGCACCCGCCACCCCCAGCCCCGCACCCGCTAGCGCCGCATCGGATGCAGCCCAACCAGCGCCAGCAGCTGCCACAGCCAGCGCAGCCAAAGCGCCAGCTGCTGCCAGCACTGCCGCCTTTGCCCCGCCCGCCGCCGATGCGATTCCCGACGGTCCGATGGGCGATGTGATCCGCCGGGGCGAGCAGATCTTTCTGCACACCAGCACACAGGCCAAGGCCTTTGTCGGCAATACGCTTAACTGCGTCAACTGCCACCTGGATGCAGGGCGCGCCGCCCACTCCGCGCCGCTCTGGGGCGCCTACACGCAATACCCCGCCTACCGCAGCAAGACCAAGAGCGTGGATACCTTCTCAGAACGCCTGCGCGGCTGCTTCATGTACAGCATGAACGGCAAGGCCCCGCCCCATGGCGATGAGGTGCTGGTAGCACTGGAGGCCTATGCCTACTGGATGGCCAAGGGCGCGCCGGTGGGTGAGAAGCTGCCCGGCGCCAGCTACCCCAAGGTGGCCAAACCTGCGCAGGTGCCCGACTATGCGCGCGGCCAGAAGGTGTTCAACGCCCAGTGCGCGCTGTGCCACGGCGATGATGGCCAGGGCCAGCGCAGCGGCGATGTGCAGGTCTTCCCTCCCCTCTGGGGCAAGCAGTCCTACAACTGGGGCGCCGGCATGCATGAGGTGGACAAGGCCACCGGCTTTATCAAGGCCAATATGCCGCTGGGCAAGGGCAATACGCTCAGCGACCAGGATGCCTGGGATGTGGCAACTTACATCAACAGCCACGAGCGCCCGCAGGATCCCCGCTTTACCGGCAATATTGCAGACACGCGCAAGCGCTTCCACGACAGCGAGTTCTCGCTCTACGGCCAGACCGTCAACGGCCAGCAACTGGGCCGGGGCGCCCCATAAAAAAACTGCCAGCGCCGCCCCTGTAGAGGGCATGCGTTGGCAGCTTTTGCTATTTATCCAATCAGATGCCGGGCACTATCCCGTCGGGCACCTGCCGGTGATCAGCGCTCCACCGTGCGGTTCCAGCGCTTGTTCCACTCGGGGCGGTCGGCGTTGACCACATCCCAATCCACAGCCACGGCATTCTTCAGGATGGCGTTCATCTTGTTCTGCTCTTCGGCTGGCTTGCCTTGCAGCTTGGTCTTGGGGTTCACGGGGTTGTAGCTGCCGTTTTCCATCGCCAGCGCCTGGGCTTCCGGGCTCACCAGGTACTCCACCAGCTTTTGCGCCAGCTCGGACTCGGGGTTGTTGTTGAGCACGCACATGGCGGTCATCAGCACAACAGCGCCTTCCTTGGGCGCCACATATTCCATCGGGATGCCCTTGGACTTCATCAGCTCGGCCTGCGTCAGGGTGTAGGGGAAGATGGCGGCATCACCGGCCTGCATCATCTCCACCACCTTGGACGAGTTGGGGATGTACTCCACCACGTTCGGGCCAATGGTCGTCGGCCAGGCCTTGAAGGCCGGGTCCACGTTCTTTTCGTTGCCGCCCTTGATGCGGTTGAACATCAAGAAGGCATGCAGGCCAAAGGACGAGGCCGGCATAGACTGCACCACCACCTTGCCCTTGAGCTTGGGGTCGGCCAGGTCGTTCCAGGAGGTGGGCGCGGCCCAGCCCTTTTCGGCAAACATCTTGGTGTTGTAGGCCAGGCCGGTCAGGCCCATCGACAGGCCGATCGCACTGTCCTTGATCTTGGCGATGTCCGGGATCTCGCTGTAGCCGGCAGCGGGCTTGAGCTTTTCGCACAGGCCCATGCTGATGGCGCGGTACATCACGCCGTCATCCAGGGTCATGACCTGCATCTGGGCCTTGTCCTTGGAGGCCTGGGCCTTGGCCAGGATATCGGTCGAGGTGCCCGGCACCACGACGACCTTGACATTGTTGGCCTTCTCGAACGCGGGGAACACGAACTGCGAGTAGGTGCGCTCCATGTTGCCGCCATTCATGCCGATGTAGATGGTTTTGGTCTGTGCCTGCACCGCGCTGGCCGCAGCCACCACAGAGGCCATCAGGGCGATGGCGCGCACAGGAGTTTTGAGGGTCGTCGTCCAAGAAGACATGTGGGTTCCTTTCAGGTTGAACATGCGGGGTCGGTAAATCGGTCTATACGGAAAGCATCAATCGGCGTGCTGCTGCGGCCCTGGGCAATCAGCTCGGCCATCACATCGCCCACGCCCGGCCCGAGCTGGAAGCCCCCGCCGGCAAAACCAAAGGCATGGTAGAGGCCAGCCTGGCGGCTGCTGGCGCTGATGATGGGCTCGTGGTCAGGCAAGGCGCCTTCGTTGCCGCTCCAGGTGCGGATCAGCTGGGCATTCTTCAACTGGGGCAGCAGCTCCACCAGCTGCGGCAATTGCGCCCAGACGGTGGTGTGGCGGTTGCGCGCACGGGTGTCGTCCAGCACCAGGCCGGGCCCGCCACCAAACACCACATTGCCCCGGCGCACCTGGCGGCAGTAGATGCTGCCGCCCTCCACGCCCAGGCTCCAATGCAAAAAGTAGGGTAAGGGCTCGGTCACGCCCATGGCCGGCGGCCGGATGCGCATCGGCACCGGCTCGCCGCACTGCTCGGCAAACTGGCCGGCCCAGGCGCCTGCGGCGTTGACCACCACATTCGCGCGGATCTCCATCTCGGGCGTGCGCACCACAAAGCGCTGGCCATTGTGCGCCACGTCCAGCACGGGGCTGTGCTCGAACACCTGTGCACCCGCCCGCGCGGCCGCCGTGGCAAAGGCCGGCGACAGCAGGCGCGGGTTGGCCTGGCCATCATCCGGGCAGAAGGAGCCGCCCACGACCTTGGCGCCGCCGACCGGAAAGCGCTTGTGCAGCTCTGCGCCATCGAGCAGCTGCAGGTCCAGCCCGCAGTCGCGCGTCTTCTCGGCATAGCGCACTAAAGATTCCATATCCGCCTGCGAGCGGGCAATCTTGAAGTGGCCCGAGCGCTCGTACTCGGCCTCGGTGCCGATCAGCGCGGTCAGGCGCCCCCAGTGCTGGTGGGCGCGCTGTGACAGCGGTAGCATCGCCAGCGACCGCCCCTGGCGGCGCACACCGCCAAAGTTGACGCCGCTGGAGCGCGAGCCGCAGAGATCGCGCTCGACCACCACCACCTGGATGCCGCGTTTGCGCAGGAACAGCGCTGTGCTAGCGCCCATGATGCCGCCACCAATCACCACCACCTCGGTGGCCAGTTGCTTAACCATGGTTGGCCTCCTGGTCCGTGCTGACCACGGTCATGTCCAGCGGCAGGGGCTTGATCGGCGCCTGGCCCCGGATGCGGCCTATCTGCGCCACCGGCACCTTCAAGGTATCGGCCAGGATCTCGGTCGCAGCCACACCGCACATGCGGCCCTGGCAGCGGCCCATGCCCACCCGGCACAGCGCCTTGATGCGGTTGATATCGCCCTGCGGCTGGGTGGCAGCGGTAGCGCGCAGCTCCCCGGCCGTGATGTTTTCGCAGCGGCAGACCACCAGTTCGTCCGGCGCACGTGCCGCCCAGTCGTCGGGAAAGGGAAACGCCACCTCCAGCGCCTGGCGGAACTGCTGCGTCTTGTCCAGCTGCTGGCGCAGCCTGGCCTGGCGCGCTGCATCGGTTGCAATGCCCCGGTCCTGCAGCAAAGCCAGCGCCGCCAGCTCGCCCGACATCTCGGCCGCGTCAGCCCCCATGATGCCGGCGCCGTCGCCCGCCAGATAGACGCCGGGCACGCTGCTGCGCCGGTCGGCATCGATCTGCGGCACATAGCAGCGGTGCAGCGGGGCAAAGGCGAACGCGCAGCCCAGCAGGTCGGCCAGCTGCGTCTCGGGCCGCAGCGCATAGCCCAGGCCGATGGCGCTGCAGGCAGTGCGTTGCTCGGCGCCCTGCGCATCCTTCCACACAATAGCCTGCACGCGGTCTGCGCCTTCGGCGCGCAGCAGCTGCACGCCGTGGTGTACCGGCACATCGTGGAACATCAGCCAGCTCAAAAAGTACAGGCCCTTGGCGGTGACCGTTGGCTGGGCCAGCATGGCGGGCGCCGCCTTGTAGCGCTGCACGGCGGGAGCCGTATCCAGCACCGCCAGCACCCGGCCACCGGCCTTGGCGTACTGGTAGGCCACCAGGTAGAGCAAGGGGCCGGTGCCGGCAAACACCACCGCATCGCCAATCGCACAGCCCTGGTACTTCAAGGCCACCTGGGCGCCGCCCAAGGTGTAGACACCGGGCAGGGTCCAGCCTGGCAAAGGCAGCACCCGGTCGGTGGCACCGGTGGCGACGATCAGATCACGCCAGCGCAGGCTGTCTGCCGTGCGCTGGGCGGTGTGCAGCAGGTCCAGGCTGTGGCCCTGGGCGTTCCAGACCAGGGTCTCGGGCCGGTAGTCCAGCTGCGGGCGCAGGCGGTCAAAGGTCTGGTGCAGGTCGCTGGCGCGGCCGGCCTCAAAGCCATACAGGTCCTTGGGCGTGCGGCGAAAGCCATCGGGCTGGCGGCGGTAGATCTGGCCTCCGGCCTGGGGCGCCTCGTCGATGACGACCGGGCGCAGGCCATGGGCCAGCAGGGTTTGTGCGGCCCGGATGCCGGCAGGCCCGGCACCCACGATGACGGGCGGGCCGTCGGCGGGCCGAGGGTCGTCCAGGTAGAAATCGCTGCCGATCATGGTTGCACCTGGGTCGCATTGGTGGCGGTAGCCTGGGCCACGGCCTCTGCCGTGGTGCAGATCTGCATGCCCGGCTGCAGCAGGGTCGAGCAGGCGCGCAGCTTGCGGCCGGCCTGCTCGCCGCCCAGCGTGACCCAGCAGTCCTGGCAGGCGCCCATCATGCAAAAGCCGGCGCGCGGGCTATGGGCAAACTCATGGCTGCGCAGCTGGGCCGACTGGGTCAGCACGGCAGTCAGCACCGTGTCGCCCTGCAGCGCCTGGGCCGGCTGGCCGTTGAGCACAAACTGCAGCGGCGGGCGCCCCTGCTCCTTGAGGCGCTGGAGCTGGCCGGCCGGCAAAAGGGGAGTAGCGTGTGCCATCAGTGCTTGCCGATCAGGATGCGGTCCAGGCCATAGACCTTGTCGAGCAAGAGCATCAGCCCCAGCGTGATGAACACGATCAGCGCCGAAACGGCCGCCATCATCGGGTCCAGCGACTCGGTGGCATACATGTACATGCGCACTGGCAAGGTCACCGTGCTGGGCGAGACCACAAAGATCGACATGGTCAGCTCGTCAAAGCTGTTGATAAAGGCCAGCAGCCAGCCGCCGGTGATGCCGGGCAGGATCATCGGCAAGGTGATGCGCTTGAACACCTTGGCATTGCTCGCGCCCAGCGAGTAGGCGGCCTGCTCGGCGCTGCGGTCAAAGCCGATCAGCGCGGCCATCACCAGGCGCATGGTGTAGGGCATCACCACCAGCGCATGGGCAAAGATCAGCCAGCCAAAGCTGCCCTGGCCGCCCACCAGCGAGAACATGCGCAGCATCGCCACGCCCAGCACCAGGTGGGGAATGATCAGCGGCGACAGGAACAGCGCCTGCAGCGCGCCACGGCCGGGGATCTCATAGCGCACCAGCGCAATGGCGGCGGGCACGGCCAGCGCGGTCGAGATGGAGGCGGCCGCCACCGCCAGGCCCAGGCTGTTCCAGAACGACTGGACAAAATCGGCATGGTGCAGCACCTGCTCAAACCAGCGCAGCGAGAAGCTGGTGGTCGGCAGGGTCAAGGTCTCGGCCGGGGTGAAGGCCACCAGGCAGACGATCACCAGCGGCGCCAGCATGAAGATGATGACCAGCGCGTTGAAGATCAGGGCAATGGGTCCGTTTTTTTGCATGTCAGTTACCTCGCCTCTCAGCCCAGGGTCTTCTTGTAGCGGCCTTCGACCATGCGGTTCCAGCCCAGCATGATCACCAGGTTGGCGGCCAGCAGCACAAAGGCGATGGCCGCGCCCAGCGGCCAGTTCAGCTCGTGCAGGTACTCGTCATAGATCAGGGTGGCGACCATCTTGACCCGGCGCCCGCCCAGCAGGCCGGGGATCGCAAACGAGCTGGCAGCCAGGCCAAACACGATCAGGCTGCCCGAGAGAATGCCGGGCAGCACCTGCGGAAACACCACGCGGCGCAGGGTGGTGAAGTGCGAAGCACCCAGCGACAGCGAGGCGCTCTCGACCGAAGGATCGAGCTTTTGCAGCGAGGTCCAGACGGGGATCACCATGAAGGGCAGCATCACATGCACCAGCGCAATGACGATGGCCGTCTCGTTGTAGAGCAGCTTGACCGGGCCGATGCCCACCAGGCGGAAGATATCGTTGATCAGGCCCTCGGGGCCCAGCAGCATGCTCCAGCCAAAGGCCCGCACCACCACCGAAATCAGCAGCGGCGCCAGGATGATCAGCAAGAAGATGGAGCGCCAGGGCGCGCGCATTTTGCTCAGAATGTAGGCCTCGGGCGCGCCGATGGCGATGCAGATCAAAGTGACCAAGCCCGAGATCCACAAGGTGCGCCAGAAGATCTCGTAGTAGTAGCTGTCGGTGACGATGTGCACATAGTGCTCGATCGTGAAGCTGCCCGCGACCGGACCGGTGTCCACGTGGTAGGCATTGAAGGACAGGATGGTGGTCAGCAGCAGCGGCACGGCCAGCATCACCGCAAACAGCAGCAGCGCCGGAGCGCTCATGGCCCAGGGGGCCCAGGTGCGGCGCTCGCTCATGCGGCCACCCCGTCACCGGCGATCAGGCGCACATTGCGGTCGGACCAGTCGATGCCCACCTGGCTGCCCACCTGGTGGGGCGCCTCGCCATCGTTGGCCGCCGTCACGGTGATGCTGCCCAGCGGGCATTCCACCGTGTAGAGCCAGAGGTTGCCCAGGAAGAAGCGCTCGCGCACGGTGCCCTGGGTGCGGCCGGGCAACGAGGCCGACAGCTGGATTTTCTCAGGGCGCAGGCCCAGCAGCAAACGCGTGCCGTGGCTGGCCGCAGCGGCGGGCACATCCTGCACCGCCATCTGCACATCGCCCACATGCGCCAGCCACTGGCCGCCCTGGGCATGCACGGTGGCCTGCAGCAGGTTGGCCTTGCCGACAAAGGTGGAGATAAAGGCGTTGTGCGGGTGCTCGTACACCGTGTGCGGCGTGTCCACCTGGGTGATGCGGCCGGCCTCCATCACCACCACGCGGTCGCTGATCGACATGGCTTCGCTTTGGTCATGCGTGACCATGATGGTGGTCGTGCCCACCTTGCGCTGGATCTCGCGCAGCTCGAACTGCATCTCCTCGCGCAGCTTGGCATCGAGGTTGGACAGCGGTTCATCGAGCAGCAGCACCGGTGGCTTGATGACCAGCGCCCGGGCCAGGGCCACGCGCTGGCGCTGGCCGCCCGAGAGTTCACGCGGGTAGCGGTCGGCATAGGGGCCCAGGTGCACCAGGGCCAGCGCTTCGCTGGCACGCTCGCTGCGCTCGGGCTGCGCCACCTTGCGCATCTCCAGGCCGAACTCGACGTTCTCGCGCACGGTCATGTGCGGGAACAGCGCATAGGTCTGGAACACGATGCCCAGGCCGCGCTCATTGGCCTTGGCGCGGGTGATGTCCTTGCCGTCGAGCTCAATACGGCCTTCGGTCACATCCACAAAGCCAGCAATCATCTGCAAGCTCGTGGTCTTGCCGCAGCCCGAGGGGCCGAGCAAGGAGACGAACTCGCCCTTTTGCACATCCAGGTTGAACTGGCTGACCACCCGGTTGGGGCCGTACTGTTTGGAGACGTTGTGGAGACGCAGAAAACTCATGGGAATCACCTCGGTGGCACAGGGTTGCGGGGCCCGTCGGCCATGTCGCACGGATGAACGACATTTGCAACTATTTGTCTATTTTCGGAATGTGGTTTGAATCCACACACGGTGTAAACACTGATAATGGAAGATAAATTTGATTTATTCCGATAAATGGAATAAAAATCAGATCTACCGAATTTATATTCCGAAAAACCATGAGCACCGACACGTCTGAGGACAACAGCCACCAGCGCGGCACCCTGCACCGCAGCTTTTTGGTGATGCGCGCGCTGGCCGCGCACCAGACCGAAGGCGTGCGCGTGACCCATCTGGCCAAGGAAATCGGCCTGACCCAGGCCACCACGCACCGGCTGCTGCAGGGGCTGATCCAGGAGGGCATGGTCGAGCAGGACCAGGTGCACAAGCTCTACCGGCTGAGCCTGGACTTGTTCTCGCTGGCCGCCCAGGCCGGTGCGGTGAGCGACCTGCGCAGCCTCGCGCGCCCCGTGCTGCTGCGCCTGTGCGCCAGCCTCAACGACACGGTGATCCTGATGGTGCGCTCGGGCTTTGACGCGGTCTGCCTGGACCGCATCGAAGGCCAGTTTCCGATCCGCACCTTTACCGGCGATATCGGCGGGCGCGTGGCGCTGGGCGTGGGCCAGGGCTCGCTGGTCATCCTGGCCAACCTGCCCGAGGCCGAGCGCGAGGAGGTGCTGCGCTTCAACCTGCCGCGCATGCAGCACTACAACGTCTATGACGAGGTCTACATGCGCACCGAGATCGACAAGGCGCACCGCCAGGGCTATACCGCCAAGAACTCCGGCCTGCTCGAAGGCATGGCCGGCCTGGCCGTGCCGGTGTTTGACCGGGGTGGCCAGGTGGTGGCAGCGCTGTCGATCGGCACGCACACCGCGCGCCTGAGCGACGAGCGCCTGCCCATCGTGCGCGACATGCTGCTGCGCGAAGCCAAAACACTGAGTGCGCAGATCAACCCCTTTGACCCGACCTTGCGTCACCCGATGCATGCGATCTCCACCGGGGACCGCACCCGCTCGATGTAAGCCCGGCCCCATCCGCTTCCGCCTTTCTGCACTTCAACGCATCCCCCGCCATGGCTTCCAGCACTCCCTTGAACCTCATCATCAAAAGCGGCGGCAGCGCCGCCATTCCGGAATGGACGGCGCTGTTTGCCGAATTTGCGCCGCATGTCGTGGTGCATGACTGGAATACGCCACCCGCCGATCTCAGCCTGGTGGATTTTGCGATGGTCTGGGAGCCTAATACCGGTGTGCTGGCCCGTTTTCCGCAGCTCAAGGCCATCTTCAGCTCGGCCGCCGGCGTTGACCACATCCTGGCCGACCGCGACCTGCCAGCCAACTTGCCCATCGTGCGCATGGTGACGGGCGAATCGCAGCAGCGCATGGCCGAGTTCTGCCTGATGGCCACCTTGATGCTGCAAAAAAACATGCCGCGCGCGCTGGCCCAGCACCGCCAGCAGCAGTGGATCGAGTTCAACCCGCCCCATGTGGCCAGCGAGCTGCGCGTGGGCATTCTGGGCCTGGGCACCCTGGGCGCTGCAGCGGCGCAGATGCTGCGCGCCGTGGGCTACCCGGTGCAGGGCTGGTCGCAAACGCGCAAGCAGATCGAGGGCGTGACCAGCTACTGCGGCCAGGACGAGCTGGCCGCCTTTTTGCGCAGCAGCCAGGTGCTCATCTGCCTGCTGCCCGATACGCCTGCGACCCGGGGCATTCTCAATGCCCAGCTGTTTGCCCAGTTGCCCGCCGGCGCCCAGCTGGTCAATGCCGGCCGGGGCACCCAGCTCCACAGCGCCGACCTGGTGGCCGCGCTCGACAGCGGCCAGTTGGGCGGTGCGCTGCTGGATGTGACCGAGCCCGAGCCCTTGCCGGCCGATTCGCCGCTGTGGACGCACCCCCGCGTCATCCTCACGCCCCATATCGCCGCCAGCGCCAGCCGCCGCGCCAAGGCGCGCCAGGTGGCCTTGTCGATGGCGCAGTGGCAGGCCGGGCAGGCGCTGGACAACTGCTTTGACCGGGTGCGCGGCTACTGACCAACCCGGGTACATGGGGCCGGCCAGGCAGCTGAACGCTGGGCCGCTGCAAAGCCACCACTGGCGCCACTGGCGCCACTGGCGCCATATCCGAGTGTTTTGCGATGCCAAGCCCTTGGCCCCATCAGGGCCGCCCAATAGCCGCTAGGATGCGAGCCGCCCTCGTCTGCATCCCCTCCTCTCCATGTCCACCCCTTCCCTTGTGCCCAGCCAGCGCGCGACGCTGATTGGGCTTTCTGCCGTGCTCTGCTGGTCTGCACTGGTGAGCCTGTTCCGCAGCGTTGCCGAACACCTGGGGGCGATCGGCGGGGCCGCCTGCGTGTTCTCGCTCAGCGCCTTCTTGGTGACCTGGCGCTTTGGCCTGCCGCGCGCCGCGCAGCTCAAGGCCATGCACCCGGCCTATCTGCTGGGCTGCGGCCTCTTGTTTGTGCTCAACGAGATCGCTTTTTCGCTGTCGATGGGCTGGGCCAGCCACCGGGGCCAGACGCTGGAGCTGGGCATGATCAACTACCTCTGGCCCAGCCTGACCTTGGTGATGGCCACCGTGCTGGGCCTGCAGCGCTTTCGCGCCGGCCTGGTGCCGGGCGTGCTGCTGTCGATGGCCGGCATTGTGCTGGTGGTCAAGGGCGACAATGCGCTGTCCCTGGCCAGCCTCTGGGCCAATGTGCAAAGCAACCCGCTGGCCTATGCGCTGGCGCTGTGCGCGGCCTGCCTCTGGCCTTGCTATTCGGTGGTGTCCAAGCGCTACACCCAGGGCGCCAATGCACTGCCGGCCTTTCTCTGGGCCGTCGCCGCCGTGCTCTGGATCAAGTACGCGCTCAGCCCCGAGCCACCGCTGCGCTTTACACTCCCCGCACTGCTGCAGCTGGGCCTGCTCAGCGGCTTGACCGCCCTGGGCTACAGCTGCTGGGACCATGGCCTGCGCGCCGGTAACCTCACGGTGATGGCCGTGGGCTCCTACTTCACCCCCGTGCTGTCTGCGCTGGTCGGCACGCTCTGGCTGCAGGTGCAGCCGTCCTGGAGCTTTTGGCAGGGCGTGGCCCTGGTCACGCTGGGCTCGCTGGTCTGCTGGTGGGCCACCCGCAGCCCGGGGCCGGCCGATGGCAAAAAGCTGGCGGGCTAAGCACCTGCCCGCGCTTGCCATCGCCAACGCAGGGCGGCATCGCCAGCCTTTGTATACACATGCAAACACCTAGGTGGCGCGCCATGGCCAAAAGCGCGCGCCGCACTATAGTGGGCGGGTTGCCCGCGTTTTTTCCGAGCTGCCCATGGACTACTCCCGCCCCAACCATATCCCCACCGCCGCCGAGCAAGAGGCCGACAAGCGCCTGGAGCTGCGTGGCCTGATCGCATTTGCCGTGCTCACCGTGGTGGCGACCATCGCTGCCGCGCTGGTCTTTGGCAGCCATATCAGCTAATCGCTGATTTCTTCACCCCTCGGAAACGACACCGCCAGCGTGGCTGCCGGGTGTGGCTGCGGTCCGCTGGCCGTCTGCCTGCAGAGCTGCGCTTTTCCAGCTAGGATGCAAGGCTGCTTTTCGCAGCTTTCCCTGCATCCACCGCGCGCCCATGTCTTCCTCTCCGATCTCCCCCGCCCAGGCCCCTTCACAACGCGCCACCCTGATTGGCCTGTCGGCCGTGCTGTGCTGGTCCACCTCGGTGGGCCTGTTTCGCAGCGTGGCCGAGCACCTGGGCCCCATTGGCGGGGCGGCGGCGGTGTTTAGCTTGGGAGCCTTGCTGGTCACGCTGCGCTTTGGCCGCCCGCGCCTGGCGCAGCTGCGCGCCATGCACCCGGCCTACCTCTGGGGCTGCGGCCTGCTGTTTGTGCTCTACGAGATCGCGCTGTCGCTGTCGCTGGGCTTTGCCAGCAACCGGGGCCAGACCTTGGAGCTGGGCATGATCAACTACCTGTGGCCCAGCCTGACGATTGTGCTGGCGACAGCCTTTGGGCTGCAGCGCTTTCGCTTCGGCCTGGTGCCGGGGGTCTTGCTGGCCATGGCCGGCATTGTGCTGGTGCTCAAGGGCGACAGCGCGCTGTCCATCGCCAGCCTCTGGGCCAATGTGCAAAGCAATCCGCTCGCCTATGGCCTGGCTTTCTCGGCCGCCTGGCTCTGGCCTTGCTACTCGGTCATCGCCAAGCGCTATGCCCATGGCGCCAACGCGCTGCCGGCTTTTCTCTGGGCCGTGGGCGCGGTGCTCTGGGTCAAGTACGCGCTCAGCGATGAGCCGGCGCTGCAGCTGTCGCTGCCGGCCATCGTGCAGCTGTGCATGCTCAGCGGCCTCACCGCGCTGGGTTACAGCTGCTGGGACCACGGCCTGCGCGCCGGCAACCTTACGGTGATGGCCGTGGGCTCCTACTTCACCCCCGTGCTCTCCGCGCTGGTCGGCACCGTCTGGCTGCAGGTGCAGCCGTCCTGGAGCTTTTGGCAGGGGGTGATGCTGGTAACGGCCGGCTCGCTGATCTGCTGGTGGTGTACCCGCAGCAAATAGCGCCGCGCGGGTGGCGCCACGCGGGATAGCGCCGCGCGGGTAGCGCCACGCGAGACAGCGCCCGCGCTGAATATTCAGCCTTTGCGTGCCGCTTCCAGCGCGGCAATATCGATCTTGGTCATGCCCATCATCGCCTCGAACACGCGCTTGGCCGCGGCGCGGTCGGGGTCGGACATGGCTGCAGTCAGCATGCGGGGCGTGATTTGCCAGGAGATGCCCCAACGGTCCTTGCACCAGCCACAGGCGCTTTCCTGCCCACCATGGCTGACGATGGCGTTCCACAGGCGGTCGGTCTCGGCCTGGTCGTCCGTGGCGATCTGGAAGGAAAAGGACTCATTGTGCTGAAAATGCGGCCCGCCGTTCAGCCCAATGCAGGCAATGCCCGCCACGTTGAACTCCACCACCAGCACATCGCCCTGCCGGCCATCGGGGTAGTCACCCGGCGCGCGGTGTACCGCGCCCACGGCGCTGTCCGGAAAAGTCTGGGCATAGAACTGCGCGGCATCGAGCGCATCGCCCTGGTACCAGAGGCATACGGTATTTTTTGCGGTCATCGTCGGTCTCCTGCGTCAAGCGGAACAGACGTCTAGGCTATCGCTTGGCAGCACACCTGTGGGTAGGACAGCGCTGCACAGCAAGGGCGCCGCCGCACTGCGGGCAATGAGGCCTCAGCCGCCGTTACGCCTTTTCTCGCGCAGCATGAACAGGTAGAGGCCCTCGACCTTCTCGCGCGCCCAGGGCGTTTTGCGCAAAAACCGCAGGCTGGAGTTGATGCTCGGGTCCAGGCAAAAACAACGCACGGGGATGCGCTCACCCAGCTCTTCCCAGCCAAAGTACGCGACCAACTCGTTCAGGATGTGCTCCAGGGTCAGGCCATGGAGGGGGTTGTTGGGCTGTTCGGCGGTGCTCATGGCCGCCATTGTCGCCGAGCAGGGGCACAGGCTGCGGGGCTGGGGCTTTGCGGGCCGCGCATGGCACAGCCCCGCGGGCACTGTTCAGCGGCTAATCGCCATCTCCGCCGCGCAGCACCTGGCGCACCACATCGCCGCCAAAGCCCCGGCTGGCCAGAAAGCGCATCTGCTTGGCCCGTTCCTGCGGGCTCTCGGGCGGCGCGCCAAAACGGCGTTGCCAGACCTCGCGGGCGCGCTGCAGTTCGGTGCTGCGCAGGCGCTCGCGGGCATCTGCGATCAGCGGGGCATCCACGCCTTTGTGGCGCAGCTCCTGCAGCACGCGGCTGGCGCCATAGCGGGCAGCCTTGGTGTGGATCACGCTGTCCACCACGCGCTGGGCGCAGATGAAGCCCTTGGCTTCGAGCTCGTCGAGGATGGCCGCCAGGTCCTCGCCCTCTTGCACATGGGGGCCGAGCTTGGCCAGCAGCTCGGCGCGCGAATGCTCACGCTGCGCCAGATAGCGCAGCGCACGTCCTTTGAGGGAGAGTTTGCTAAAAGACATGCGTTCTCATTGCTATAAAACAAATAGCTGCTTGCGCACAGCATCTGTGCACAAGCAGCTATCTCAGCGCTCAGGCTTCAGCAGCGATCAGCCTTCGGTGCCGGTCGCTACCGGGCCGTCCACCACGCCGTCTTCGGCAGGGCGCAGGCTGATGTTCAGGCTCTCGCGCACCTTGTTCTCGATCTCGATGGCGAGGTCGGGGTTTTCGCGCAGGAACTCACGCGAGTTGTCACGGCCCTGGCCGATCTTCTCGCCGTTGTAGGCGTACCAGGCACCGCTTTTCTCGATGATACGGGCGGTGACGCCCATGTCCAGGATTTCGCCTTCGCGCGAGATGCCTTCGCCAAACAGAATGTCGAACTCGGCCGTCTTGAACGGGGGCGAGACCTTGTTCTTGACCACCTTGACCTTGGTTTCGTTACCGATGGCCTCATCGCCGCGCTTGATGGTGCCGGTGCGGCGGATATCGAGGCGCACCGAGGCGTAGAACTTCAGTGCATTACCGCCGGTCGTGGTTTCGGGGCTGCCGAACATCACGCCGATCTTCATGCGGATCTGGTTGATGAAGATGACCATGCAGTTGGTCTTCTTGATCGTGGCGGTGAGCTTGCGCAGCGCCTGGCTCATCAGGCGGGCTTGCAGGCCGGGCAGCTGGTCACCCATTTCGCCTTCGATTTCGGCCTTGGGGGTCAGGGCCGCGACCGAGTCGACGACGATCAGGTCCACCGCGCCGGAGCGCACCAGGCTGTCAACGATCTCGAGCGCCTGCTCACCGGTGTCGGGCTGGCTGATCAGGATATCGCCCAGGTTCACGCCCAGCTTTTGGGCATAGCTGGTGTCCAGCGCGTGCTCGGCATCGATAAAGGCGCAAGTGCCGCCCAGCTTTTGCATCTCGGCAATCACCTGCAGGGTCAAGGTGGTCTTGCCCGAGGACTCCGGGCCGTAGATCTCGATGACCCGGCCGCGCGGCAGGCCGCCAACGCCCAGGGCAATATCCAGGCCCAGCGAGCCGGTGGACACCACCTGGATGTCCGACACCGCTTCGCCTTCACCGAGCTTCATGATGGTGCCCTTGCCGAACTGCTTTTCAATCTGGGCCAGGGCGGCGGCCAGCGCCTTGGCTTTTTCGCTGTTGGCTTCGGGTTTGGTGGCGGTGGCGTTCATGGATTTCTCCTTGCGTTTGATGGTCATGTCTTCGATCTGGAGATCCAGCTGTTTGCATATACAGCCTGGATGCTTGAACAGTAGTTTATGGGATGGGTATATTTTATAGAAGTACTTTTTTAGTCAGTTTAGTTGACTATATGCACAATAGCGACTTCAGCCTTTTTCAGCCCTTGCAGACCCGCTCACCATGCCCATTCTTCTGCCCCATTTGCCCGACGACAGCTGGCGCCTGACCCATATGGGCCGCCTGCTGGGCCATGCGATGCGCCGTTTTGATGCGCGCGTGCTGCAGCTGATGGCCCAGGACGAGGCCGTGCCGCTGGCGCTGTCGCACCTGGCCGAGCGCGACCAGGTGAGTGCCGCCCACATCCACATCACCCGCCACCTGTCGCTGGCCGGCGACCGCCTGGTGGACCTGGCAGCGCGCGCCGGCATGAGCAAGCAGGCGATGGCTCAACTGGTGGACCAGTGCGAAGCCTGGAACCTGGTGACCCGTGAGCGCGACCCGCGCGATGCCCGCGCCCGCACGGTGCGCTTTACCGAGACCGGCCTGCTGTGGCTGCAGGCCTTTGAGCGCGCCGTCAGCCAGGCCGAGGCGGAGTTCCGCGCCGAGGTCGGCGAGCAGGTCGCCACCGTGGTCAAGCTCGGTTTGGAGGTGTATGGGGCCGACAGCTGAGCGGCTGCGCCTGGCCGCGTTCAGCGGCGCTTGCGCGCGAATTTGTAGAACAGGTTGGGCTCGGAGACGATGTAGATATTGCCGCTGTTGTCCATGGCCAGGCCTTCGGGCTGCGGCACCCGCTCGGCCAGCCCCGCCATATCGGCCCACAGCGGCATCACGCTGAGCAGGTCGCCGGCGCGGCTGTACTCGTACAGCACCGACGATTCCTCCCCCAGCAGCAGCAGGTTGCCGCTGCGCGGATCGACCTCGATGGCGGCCAGATCGGTGCTGGGCATGTCGTCCACCGCCGGCACCTCCCAGGTCGAGACTTTCATATCGACCAGGCCCGGCTTGAGCTTGGACAGCGGCGCATCCATCACCAGCACCTGCATCGGCCATTTCTCGGTCACGGCCAGCAGCTGCTGGCGCTTGGCATCCCAGCCCAGGCCTTCAAGCGCAAAATTCTTGATGGCAATGTCATTGAGCTGCACATAGGGGCTGTGCTCCAGCGACACCTCGGTCACGCCCTTGCCAAACTGCACCCAGTGGATGCGGTTGGTACGCTCGTCGGCAATCGCAAACCAGTCGCCCTGGATATGGGCAATGCCTTCGGTGTCGCGGGCGCCCAGCAGCGGCGCCAGCCGCAGCAAGCGGCCATCGGTGCTCAGCTCGGCAATCTGGGGCGGGCGGTTGGTCACCGCAAACAAGGTCTGGGTCTCGGGGTTGAAGGCCAGGCCAGAGAGGTTGTCGGCAATGCCGCTGACCACCTTGGCATCGATGCTGACCTGGTAGTGCGGCAGGTTGGCAGGTGGAGCCGAGCGCGGTGCCGACTGCAGCGCATCGGTATGCCCCGGCATGGCAATGACGTGGTGCCACTGCAGGTACAAGGCAGTCAACACCAGCAAGGCCGTGACCAACACCAGGCGGCGCTGCCGCTGCGACGCCTGCCACCTCACCTGTACCTTGGGCCCTGGTCTCATCACCACCTGCTGCAGTCACACCCCACCAGCCACAGGCCGGATGCCCGCGTGTTCTGGTCAAGACGAGGCGCTATCCTACGTGAGAGCAGCCTCGGTTTGATGACGCCAGGGTCGGTTTTACGTCTGTGCAACAAAAAAACAGGGGCTCAGGACCTCACACCACGGCCTTGCGGCCCACCCGCTTTGATCTATGCTTAGGTGGCCAGCAAGGCCATGGACTCGCCTAGAATCATTGACACCATCCACATCACGACTACAACACCGATAGGAGACCGCATGCGAATACTGATTGCCGAGGACGACCAGGTGCTGGCCGATGGCCTGCTGCGCAGTCTCCGCAACTCCGGCGCCGTGGTCGACCATGTCTCCAACGGCACCGAGGCCGATGCCGCCCTGATGGCCAACAATGCTTTTGATCTGCTGATTCTGGACCTGGGCCTGCCGCGCATGCATGGGCTCGAAGTGCTCAAAAAGCTGCGCGCCCGGGGCTCGGCCATTCCGGTGCTGATTCTCACCGCCGCCGAGAGCGTGGACGACCGGGTCCAAGGCCTCGATCTGGGCGCCGATGACTACATGGCCAAGCCCTTTGCGCTGTCCGAGCTCGAAGCCCGTGTGCGGGCGCTCACGCGCCGGGGCGTGGGCATGAGCACCAGCCTGATCCAGCATGGGCCACTCGCCTATGACCAGGCCGGGCGCGTGGCCACATTCGACGGCCGCATGCTGGAGCTGTCGGCCCGCGAGCTGGGCCTGCTGGAGGTGCTGCTGCAGCGCTCGGGGCGGCTGGTCAGCAAGGACCAGCTGGTCGAGCGCCTGTGCGAATGGGGCGAGGAGGTCAGCACCAATGCGATCGAGGTCTATATCCACCGCCTGCGCAAGAAGATAGAAAAGGGCCCCATCCGCATTGCCACCGTGCGTGGCCTGGGTTATTGCCTGGAGAAGATCCAGCCACCGGCCCCGCACTGAACCCCCACCCTCCGGCCACAACGGGGCGATGGCCGCCCCCGGCCCCATTCACGCAAGGACAGCCTTGGCCCTGTTTCGCAGCGAGCAGCGATCTTTGTTCGGAGAGATCCTTGACTGGATGCTCACGCCGCTGCTGCTTTTGTGGCCCGTATCGCTGGCATTGACCTGGCTGGTGGCCCAGGACCTGGCCAACAAGCCCTTTGACCGCGCGCTCGAATACAACGCCCATGCGCTGGCGCAGCTGGTGGGGGTGCAGGGCGGCAAAACCTATTTCAACCTGCCGCTGCCGGCCAGCGAGATCCTGCGCGCCGACGATGCCGACAAGGTGTACTACCAGGTGACCACGCCGTCGGGCATGTTCCTCGCGGGCGAATCGGCACTGCCCATGCCCGCCAAGGACCTGGAGCGCAGCGTCGGCATGGTCCAGCTGCGCGATGGCGAGCTGCGCGGCGTCGATGTGCGTATCGCCTGGATCTGGGTGCAGCTGTCGCTGCCCGAGCCCAACCTAGCGCTGATCCAGGTTGCCGAGACACGCGAGAAGCGCAGCGTGCTGGCCACTGAAATCATCAAGGGCGTCATGCTGCCGCAGTTCGTAATCCTGCCGCTGGCGGTGCTGCTGGTCTGGCTGGCGCTGGCGCGCGGCATCAAGCCGCTGCACCTGCTCGAAGAGCGCATCCGCGCGCGCAAGTCCGAAGACCTCTCGCCGATCCAGCACAAGGATGTGCCGCTCGAAGTGGTGCCGCTGGTCGACTCGGTCAATGGCTTGCTCGAGCGCCTCAACGATTCGCTGGCCACGCAGAAGCGCTTTCTCGCCGATGCCGCGCACCAGCTCAAGACCCCGCTGGCGGGCCTGCGCATGCAGGCCGAGATGGCCCAGCGCGCCGATGCCAAGGAAGACGACCTCAAGCTGTCCTTGCAGCAGATCGGGCGCTCGAGCATTCGCGCCACGCACACGGTCAACCAGTTGCTGTCGCTGGCGCGCGCCGAAGGGCCCAGCGCGCTGCTGCAGCGCACGCCCTGCAACCTGGCCGAGATTGTGCTCGACGCCATGCACGACGGCATTGACCGGGCCCTGGCCAAGCATATCGACATGGGCTACGACGGCATGCAGGTCGATGACCGCGAGGTCTGGGTCAACGGCAATGCCACCTTGCTGGGCGAGCTGGTGCGCAACCTGCTGGACAACGCGATCAACTACACGCCATCCAGCGCCAGCGCGCCGGGCGTCATCAATGTGCGCCTGATGGCCGACCCCTTTGGCCATGTGATCGTGCTGCAGGTGGAGAACTCCGGCCCCGGCATTCCCGAGGAAGAGCGCGAGCGTATTTTTCAGCCCTTCTACCGCGTGCTGGGCAGCGAGGTCGATGGCTCGGGCCTGGGCCTGCCCATCGTGCAGGAAATCGCGCGCCAGCATGGCGCTACCGTGGGCCTGGAAGACGCCCACCCGCGCCAGGCCCAGCGCGGCGTGGTGTTCAGCGTGTGCTTTCAGACCACGCTGGCGCCGCAGCCGTCCAGCTGAACGGCGCAGCCATCAGGAGCAGCTGCGCAGATCCTTGCCGTCCATCACATGCCAGCTCTGCACGCGCTTCTTGGTGACCGCATCCATCTTGGGCCAGCGCACGGTGTAGCTCACGGCCTCGGGGCGCTCGACCACCACCTTGGCGCCGCTCACGCCTTTTTTGCCCATGGTCGCCAGATGGCGCTCGGCCGCCTCTTCACTGGAGAAGCGCCCCAGCGAGATGCCCGGCTCCAGGCTGGCGATGCGGGCGCGGTCGGTGCTGATGTCGAGCGCACGCAGCTCGTCGCGGCGCGTGTCCAGCGCCTCCTGGCTGCTGAACTTGCCGACATAGACCATCCAGCGACCGGCGCTGGTGCTGCTGTCCAGGCGCCAGCTGCCTTCTGGCAGCTTGGCCA
The DNA here is from genome assembly GCF_037479395.1 of Comamonas sp. MYb21. NCBI lineage: Bacteria > Pseudomonadati > Pseudomonadota > Betaproteobacteria > Burkholderiales > Comamonadaceae > Comamonas > Comamonas sp. MYb21. Next base: position 115,577 of record NZ_JBBGZC010000005.1, read on the forward strand.
GCTGCAGGCGCAGCGCATCAACCTGCTTGGCGTCAAAGCTGCCGGCCACCAGGCATTCCTTTTTCTCCGGCTTCTCCGCTTTGTCTGCCAGCTTGTCGGCGGGCTTGTCCGTTGCTTTGTCCGTTGGTTTTGCCACGAGCTTGTCGGCTTCGGCAGCCGTTTTGTCTGCGCTGTCGGCGGCCGGCTCCGCCACCGCAACAGCAGCGGGCTCAGGCGCGGGAGCGGCCACCGGTGCCGGCACCGGGGCGGGCTCTGCGGGAGCCGTGCGGGCCTGCTCCTGGGCCTGCTTGGCCTCTTGCGAGGTCAGAATGCGCAGCGCCTCGGGCTTGACCTGCTGCTGCACCCGCTCGGGCTCGGAGGGGTCTTCCGGGCCCCAGCCCAGGCTGCGCAGCATGCCTTGCGAGAAGGCGTAGTAGCCGGCATTGGCCAGTAGCAGCAGCACGATGGCAAAACGAATCATCTCCGCTCCTGTCTGTTGGTTCTCTGATCCTGTGGCGCGCTCAGGCCGCGCCCGCCTGGGGCCGCACGCTGACTTCCGAGCTGGTCACATCGACCACGCCAGCGGCCGTCTGCACGCGCAGGGCGCCATCAGCGGCCACACCCAGCGCCAGGCCAGCGGTGCCATCGCTCAGCCCGACCTCACGGCCCGCCAGCGCATCGCGCGCCGCATAGGCCGCCTGCAGCGGTGCAAAGCCGTGCTGCGCAAAGGCCTGGATGGCGGCCACCAGCGGCGGCACCACGGCCTGCAGCGCCTGCGGTGCATCCCAGCGGCTGTCGAGCATCTGCAGGCTGCCGGGAATGGTCGACAGGCCCTCGGCCTGCGGGGCCTGCACATTGATGCCGATGCCGATCACCACATAGCGCTCGGCCTGCTGCTGGCCATCACCCGCATGCGTGCGGGCCGAGACAAAGCTGGCGGTCTCGACCAGGATGCCGGCCAGCTTGTGGTCGCCGGTCAGCCAGAGGTCATTGGGCCATTTGAGGCCAATCGTCGGAGTGCTTGAGCCTGCCTCGGGCAGCTGGGGCTGCAGGCTTTGCGCCACCGACACACCAACAGCCAGCGACAGGCCCGACCAGTCGGCTGGCGCCAGCGGCAGGCCCAGCGACATCAGCAGCGAGTCACCCACCTCGCTGCGCCAGGGCTTGCCCATGCGGCCGCGCCCTGCCGTCTGCTGCTCGGCCACCAGCAAGATGGGTTCCTGCCGGCCGGCACGCGCGCGGCGCATCAGCTCGGTGTTGGTCGAGTCGATGCTGGGCAGCACCTCGATCGTGAAGCCCGGCAACTGCGGCTCCACCGCCTCCCAGATCGCTTCAGCAGGCCAGCGGATCGGCGTGTTCTGCGCCTCGCTCATGCGCCCGCCTTGGCGGCCTTGGCGCCCTGGGTCTTTTTATCGGCTTTGGCCTTCTTGTCGCTCTTTTTCTTGGCCTTGGCCTTGGCCTTGTCCTTTTCCTTGCCCAGGGCCTTGTCTGCGGCCTGGGCCTTGTGCTTTTCCGCTTTGGCAGGTTTGGCGGGCTTCGCCGCATCGGCAGATGCTGCCTTGGCCTTGCGCTTCTTGGGCAGCACCGGCTCGGGTAAATCCGAGGCGGGCACCTTGGGCTTCCAGCCGCGCTTGGGCGCCAGCATCGTGCCCCGGCATTCGGCCGCGCCGCAGTGGCAGGCGTAGTCGGCCTTGAGCTTGGCGGTGTAGCGCTCTTCGATGATCAGGCCATAGTCATAGCCCAGCTCCTCGCCCGCGCTGATATTGCGCAGCGCGCTGATGAAGATGCGGTCATCGGCCTCTTCGGCAAAGCAGTTGGGCTCGCAGCTGTGGTTGATCCAGCGGGCCGAGTTGCCGCCATCGCCCCCGTCGATGACGCGGTCGCCATCGATCTGGAAAAAGAAAGTGTGGTTGGGGTGGTCCGGGTCGTGCGGGTGGCGGCGCTGGCTTTCTTCGTAGCTGATGACCTTGCCCGCATATTCGACAATGACTTCGCCTTCTGCGATATCCTGCAACGCAAAAACGCCCCTGCCGTGCACGCCCGAACGCCGTACCTGGATACGACGACCTGTTGAAAAATGGGGAACATGGTTCGGCATGGGATTTTTTCTGCTACTTTAAAAATAAGCACATGCGCATGTGCGCACACGTACACATGCAGGCGCCCGCGCACATGCGCGTAAAGCGTGCATTGTAAGAGCGTGCTCAGAGAGCCAGCAACCCACAGTGTTGGCAGACCCCAGTTTGATGAGAGTGAACCCATGTCCAAGACCCTGGTCATTGCAGAAAAGCCGTCCGTTGCACAAGACATTGTTCGTGCACTGACGCCGGTGGCAGGCCAATTTGCCAAACACGACGACTACTTTGAAGCCGATACCTTCATCGTGACGAGCGCGGTGGGTCACCTTGTGGAGATCCAGGCCCCCGAAGAATTCGATGTCAAACGCGGCAAGTGGAGCTTTGCCCATCTGCCGGTCATCCCGCCTTACTTTGAGCTCAAGCCCGTCGACAAGACCAAGACGCGCCTGAACGCCGTCGTCAAGCTGGCCAAGCGCAAGGATGTCACCGCGCTGATCAACGCCTGTGACGCGGGCCGCGAAGGTGAGCTGATCTTCCGCCTGATCGAGCAATACGCCGGTGGCGCCAAGGGCGGCCTGGGCAAGCCGATCCAGCGCCTGTGGCTGCAGTCGATGACGCCCCAAGCCATCCGTGACGGCTTCAACAAGCTGCGCTCCGATAACCAGATGCTGGGCCTGGCCGATGCCGCCCGCAGCCGCTCCGAAGCCGACTGGCTGGTGGGCATCAACGGCACGCGGGCGATGACCGCGTTCAACTCGCGCGATGGCGGTTTCTTCCTGACCACCGTGGGCCGTGTGCAGACCCCCACCTTGTCGCTGGTCGTCGAGCGCGAGGAAAAGATCCGCAAGTTCGTCAGCCGCAACTACTGGGAAATCCACGGCGAGTTCAACGCCCAGGCGGGCGCCTACCCAGGCAAGTGGTTCAACCCGGCCTGGAAGAAAAGCGACGATGCCGAGGCGCGCGCCGACCGCGTCTGGAGCCAGCAGGAGGCCCAGGCGATTGCCGAGGCCGTGCGCGGCAAGCCCGCCACGGTGACCGAAGAGTCCAAGCCCACCACCCAGGCCTCACCGCTGCTGTTTGACCTGACCAGCCTGCAGCGCGAGGCCAACAGCAAGTTCGGCTTCTCGGCCAAGACCACCTTGGCGCTGGCCCAGGCGCTGTACGAGCGCCACAAGGCACTGACCTACCCGCGTACCGATTCGCGCGCGCTGCCCGAGGACTACCTGCCCGTCGCGCGCCAGACCTTCGAGATGCTGGCCCACAGCAATATGCAGCAGCTCGCGCCATTTGCGCAGCAGGCCATTGGTGCCAACTACATCCGCGCCAACAAGCGCATTTTTGACAACAGCAAGGTCTCGGACCACTTTGCCATCATCCCGACCACGCAGGCGCCGGGCGCCTTGAGCGAGGCCGAGCACAAGCTCTACACACTGGTGGTGCGCCGCTTCATGGCAGTGTTCTTCCCCAGCGCCGAGCACCAGGTCACCACGCGCGTCAGTCAAATTGACGACCACCACTTCAAGACCGAAGGCAAGGTGCTGGTCAAGCCCGGTTGGCTGGCCATCTACGGCAAGGAAGCGGCCCACGAAGTGGAAGACGCCAAGGAAGGCGACAAGGGCCAGAACCTGGTGCCGGTGCAGCCCGGCGAGAAGCCCACGGCCGACCCGGTCGAGCCCAAGGGCCTCAAGACCAAGCCACCTGCCCGCTACTCGGAAGCGACCCTGCTGGGTGCGATGGAGAGCGCCGGCAAGCAGATCGACGACGACGAACTGCGCGAAGCCATGCAGGAAAAGGGCCTGGGCACGCCTGCGACGCGCGCGGCCATCATCGAAGGCCTGCTGACCGAAAAATACATGCTGCGCGAAGGCCGCGAGCTGATCCCCACGGCCAAGGCCTTCCAGCTGATGACCTTGCTGCGCGGGCTGCAGGTCGAAGAACTCTCGCGTGCCGACCTGACCGGCGAGTGGGAGTACAAGCTCGCGCAGATGGAAAAGGGCCAGCTCTCGCGCGAAGCCTTCATGGCCGAGATCCAGGCCATGACCGAGCGCCTGGTGAAAAAGGCCAAGGAATACGACCGCGACACCATCCCCGGCGACTACGCCACCCTGTCCGCGCCCTGCCCCAACTGCGGCGGCGTGGTCAAGGAAAACTACCGCCGCTATGCCTGCACCGGCGTGGGCGGCAACGGCGAGGGCTGCGGCTTCTCGTTCACCAAATCGCCTGCCGGCCGCACCTTCGAGACCGCCGAGGCCGACCAGCTGCTGCGCGATCGCAAGATCGGCCCGCTCGACGGCTTCCGCTCCAAGGCCGGCTGGCCCTTTGCCGCCGAAGTGGCCATCGTGCGCGACGAGGACAACAACAACTACAAGTTCGAGTTCCTGTTCGAGGACAACAAGTCCGACGAGGAATCGGGTGAGCTGGTGGACTTTGGCAGCCAGAACACCTTGGGCGCCTGCCCCAAGTGCGGCGCACCGGTGTTCGAGCATGGCGCCAACTATGTCTGCAGCAAGGCCGTCCCCACGGCCCAGCAGCCCACGCCCAGCTGCGACTTCAAGAGCGGCCAGATCATCTTGCAGCAGCCCATCGAGCGCGACCAGATGGCCAAGCTGCTGGCCACCGGCAAGACCGACCTGCTCGACAAGTTCGTCTCCAACCGCACGCGGCGCAGCTTCAAGGCCTTCCTGGCCTGGGACAAGGAAGCCGGCAAGGTGAACTTCGAGTTCGAGCCGCGCGACAGCAAGTTCCCGCCGCGCAAGGGCGCAGCCGCCAAGACCGCTACCAAGACGGCCACCAAGACCGCAAGCAAGACCGCTGCCAAGGCCACCAAGACAGCGGCCAAAACCGCTACCAAGACAGCCACCAAGTCCGCCGCCAAGACGCCGCGCAAGGTCGCCGCGACGCTGACCCCCAGCCCCGCGCTGGCCGCCGTGATCGGCAGCGAGGCCACGTCCCGCCCCGAAGTCATCAAAAAGCTCTGGGACTACATCAAGGCCAACGGCCTGCAGGACGCCAAGGACAAGCGCGCGATCAATGCCGACGCCAAGCTGCAGCCGCTGTTTGGCAAGGACCAGATCAGCATGTTCGAGATCGCCGGCATTGTTGGCAAGCATGTGAGCTGATACCTTGATGCGCCGCATTCTTTGCCAGGCCCTCGCCTGCAGCGCCCTCCTGTGGGGGGCGCACAGCCATGCCCAGATTGCCCTGTTCGCGCCGCCCGGCGTACATCCGGAATTTGTCGGCAAGGTGGCTACCGCCCATATCAATGTGCACAGCCCTGAAGACCTGGAGAAAAACCTCCAGGCCGTCAAAGGCTCGGCCACCCGACTGGATCTGGACCTGGGGCCGGTGCTCAACAGCCGCAAGCCACTGGACCAGATCCCCATCCGCTACCGCGCCGTAGATGCCAACGGTGCGAGTGCTGGCTGGCAGGACAAGGCCATGGCGCCCCAGGCGCACAACAAGCTGCGGGTGATCCCGCAAGAGGCCGAGGCGCGCAAGATTCTGCAGCCCTACATGGCCGTGATCCAGCGCTACCAGGCCCAGGTGGCCACGGTGTTCATCGCCGATGAGCCCTATCTGCACGGCATCCCCAAGGCAGATCTGGAGCGCATTGCCACCACGGTGCGCACAATGCTCCGCGAGCACGGCATCAAGAACGTCAAGCTGGGCGTGATCTTTGCCAGCGGCATGGTGAATGCCGAGTTTGCCAAGATGGTGGACCAGGAGGCCGTGCGCTATGTGCAAACCCTCGACGGCCATCGCCAAACCCTCAGCAGCCTGGGCGACCAGGCCACGGCGGCGGACCTCCAATGGCTCAAGGACATCGCGCAGTTCCGGCTGACCACCTATGACAATGCCGGCAACCTCTACACCGGCGGCGGCGTTCCGCGCGGCTATGACCTGTATGGCTTTGACTTCTACCTGTCCACCGCGCTGCAGGACCGGCTCTACGAAAACATGCTGCCGCTATTAAAGAAGCAGGTGCGCGGGGGCGAATGCGATATCAGCGCCTACACGACCATGTCCGAGCTGCGCGCGCAGCTGTCCTTCTACCAGGATGGCCCTGTGCGCCAGTCCAGTGCCGCCGACAAGGCTGCGGGCCGCCCCACGCCACAGCAGCAGGACAAGGTCTTGCTCGACCAGCTCTACCAATGCCGCATGACGGCGGCCACCGAGATGCTGCGCAAGGAGCTGGCCAAGATCGGCAGCAAGGGCAAGATTCTGGTGCTGACCGAGTCGAGCAACAACGGCGTGCTGGAGTTCGATGCCCGGCAGAACATCGAAAAAGGCCAGCCCGAGCGCCTCGTCGAATCCCGGGTGCTGGATGAGGTGCAGCGTGGCCTGGACTTCTACCAGGCCCAGCGCAAAAAGGGAGACGTTGCGGTGCTGGAGTTCTTCACCTTCGACAACACCTTTGACAAGACCATCCAGCTGGACATCGGTGGTTTTGTCGACATGCCCGCCGTCAAAAAGCTGATCTTTGACAGCGCGCAGCGCGAGATGTGCCAAAGCGGCGTCACCGCCGCTTGCCAGCAGCGCTGAGCATGGCCAAGGGCGAGCCGCTGCAGCTGCTGGCCCTGGCTGCAGGCATCTATCTGCTGCTGGAAGCCAGCTTTCATGGCATGGCCTGGCTGCTCGCCCGCATCATTGATCGCGAGGCGCAGCGCCAAGGCCATGCAGCCGAGCCCAGCCCTGCACACTGGCGCGCCATCTTCTACCGCTTGTTTGCGGTGCTGGCCGTGCTGATGATGAGCCATTGGTTCAGCCTGAGCCTGAACTGGCCCCACACGCAGCCGTGGCAACAGTGGCTGCTGGGCGCTGTCATCATCGCCACCGTGCTGTCGGTGGTGATGCTCAGCGATGCCGCCATCATCCAAAAGCTCAAGAAGGACAGCCAGCCGCACTTCAGCAATATGCAGGAGATGGGGCTGCTCTACATCCTGCGCCACCTGCCCGCGCACCGGCCGTGGTATTTCAGCGCAGCCTACCTGCCGCTGGCCCGGCGCTTGAACCGGGGCATCAGCCTGCTGGCCTTCTTGCTGCTGTACCTGGATTTGCGCTTCTACCAAGGGGGCTGATACAGTGCCTGCCATGCCCCAACCTCCATTGCCGCTGCCATGTACCTGCGCCCTGCCTACCGCCGGCTGATCTGGCTGGCCCTGGTGGTGGCCTGCGCTGCCGCCGTGTACGCCTGGCGTGGCCCGGCGCTCATCGGTGATGCCGAGCAGGCCGCCAGCGGGCTGTGGCGCAAGGCCTCGTCTCCTCCTCCACCCAGCGCTGAAGAGCTGCAGCGCAGCCAGGCGCGGCGCGCTGCGCCCGACGGCAGCAGCGGCCAGGCACGGCCCGCAGCCGTGCCGCGCAAATGCCAGCTGGGCGGCCAGACCATCTACACCGACGGCCCCTGCCCGGCAGGCAGCCAGGAGCAGATCGTGCCGGAGAACCTGTCCGTGATCCCGCGCTGAACCGGCCCGCTGCCAATACCGCAGTGCCCCACCCGCGTGCGCCATCTGCGCGATACTGCCTGCGCAATGCAACGTGGTGCTGCATTGCATCGATAAAGGACATGCGTGCAATCAGCGGACAGGCAATGGTTTGACGAGGCGTACTACCAGCGCTTTTATTTCGACAAGAAAACCAGCGTGGTGGACCCCGCGCATGCCGCGCGCCTGGGCGCCTTTGTCTGCAGCTACCTGCAATACGTGCGCGTGCCGGTGCAGCGCGTGCTGGATGTCGGTTGCGGCATCGGCCTGTGGCGCGATGCGATTGCACAGCACTTTCCACAGGCCAGCTACCACGGGGTGGAGTACAGCGAGTACCTGTGCCAGCGCTATGGCTGGGAGCAGGGCTCGGTCGTGGACTATGCGCCGGCCGATGGCCAGCCCTTTGACCTGGTGATCTGCCAAGGCGTGCTGCCCTACCTGAGCCCGGCCGATCTGAAGCTGGCACTGGCCAATCTGGGCCGGCTGAGCCGGGGCGCGCTCTATGTCGAAGCCGTCGCGCGCGAAGACTATGAGCGCGACATCATCGACGACGCGCTGACCGACCCGCGCCTCTACCGCCACCGCGCCGAGCTCTACCGCCGAGGCCTGGCCCAGGGCTTTACCGAGCTGGGCGGCGGCGTCTGGCTAAGCCGGCGCGCCGATGTGCCGCTGTTTGCGCTGGAAGCAGTGCAGAACTGAGCGGCGCCAAGGGCAGCGCTAATCCCGCTGCGCTGCTTGGTTGGGCAGGGCGACGACAATAGCGCCCGTGTCATCCCAGCCCTCTTCCCCCCTTGCCAGCGAGGCCGCCAACACCGCTGGCGCCCTCGCCCCCCATGCTGTCTCGCGCCTGCGCGCCGAGCGGCTGCAGCGCAGCACCCGCCCTTTTCTGGCCCGAGGCGGCCCCAAGGGGGAGCGCTGCGAGGGCTGCCGGCTGCGCCCCAGCCACTGCCTTTGCGCGCTGCGGCCCACGCAGGCCACCACGGCGGGCGTATGCCTGCTGATGCACGATGCCGAGCCACTCAAGCCCAGCAACACCGGCTGGCTGATTGCCGATGTGGTGGCCGAGACCTGGGCCTTTGGCTGGTCACGCACAGAGAGGGATGCTGGGCTGGAAGCGCTGCTGGCCGATCCGCAATGGCAGCCCTATGTGGTCTTTCCTCAGGAGTTTGTGCATGAGCCCGGCCGCGCCGTGCAGCAGCTGCCCGCGCCATCCCCGCCAGAGGGAGGCCGCAGGCCGCTGTTTATCCTGCTCGATGCCACCTGGCCCGAGGCACGCAAGATGTTCCGCAAGAGCCCCTATCTGGACCGCTTTCCAGTGCTCAGCCTGCACCCCGAGCAGATCTCGCGCTACCAGCTGCGGCGCTCGCGCCGCGATGACCATTTCTGCACCGCCGAGGTCGCAGCCCTCTGCCTGGATCTGGCCGGCGACCAGCGCGCGGCGCAGACCCTGGAAACCTACCTGGACATCTACACCCACCACTACCTGCAGGCCAAGCACCAGCTGCCGCCCGACTGGCGCAGCGCCGCGCACCAGCAGCTCCTGCGGCTGCAAAACCCTCTGTGACAGCACTGTCACTGTCGTATATCCATAGCTAATCTGGTTGCTGTGGCAGCCAACACCCCGCGTCAACCCTGACAGGGTTAACCAAGAAGTTCTGCGGCACAGTCAAACGCCAGGTTTGCCGGAATTCTCCTACGTATGCGCCTTTCCAGCGAGAGCAGTGCGTACCGGGCCCTGCCGGGACGATTGCATGGCCGCCAAAAAATTAGATCGTTTTTCAGAACAATCTATTCCGATTTAGGCTATTTATCGGAAGCGGGGCGGTGCATACACTAACTACATCGATCAACGAGAACCACACAAGGTGCACCGCACCACCCGTTGAGCGAACCAGCCCCTCATGGTGAGTCGCTGGAGTTCTCCAGGAGTTAAAAATGAACGCACGTATTTTCTCGATCGCCGGTGTAGCTGCTCTGATGTTGGGTGCCGGTGTTGCCCAGGCCAATCCCTTTGAAGGCGACCAGTCGATTGCTCCCCATGTTGCCGCCACCAGCGCCGTGAGCCGCGCCGATGTGCAAGCGCAATTTGTCGAAGCCCAAAAGAACGGCACCCTGTTGTTCAAGGGCGACCAGCTGCAAGCCAATGCCTTTGAAAAGGGCAGCAGCAACCTCTCCCGCGCCGAAGTGGTGAAAGCCGCCCACGACGCACGCGTTGCCGGCACCCTGCCCGAAGGCGAAAGCTTCGGCGAATAAGCCCGGGCAGACGCGCTGACGCTCTGAGAGTGGGCCGCAGGCCACTCTCGCAGCGCTCCCCCAAAAATTTCGAATCAACCTATTTTTTGGACGCCGCCGCTCTTACCGCGCAAATCAGTGATTTGCCAGCAGCGCGGGTCCGTGGAGAGAAACCATGTTTGCACGCAATATGTCCGCTTTGATGATGGCCGCTGGTCTGGTGTTTGCCGGTGCTGCCAGCGCCGCTACCACCGCCCCCGTGGGCAATGGCTCGGACTACCCCGCCTACCCTGCTGCCCACAGCACCCTGACCCGCGCCGACGTGCAGGCCCAGGTGAGCGAAGCCCAGCGCAATGGCTCGATGGCCGTGATCGGTGACCGCATCAACACCTTGGGTGCAGAAAGCCGCACATCCAGCCTCAGCCGTGCCCAAGTGCAGCAGCAGGCCCATGAAGCCCTGGTCGCCGGCACCCTGCCTGAAGGCGAATCCTTCGGCGAATAAGCGAAGCAAACCGCTCTGCAAGTCAGACGCTGGCAGGGCGGTCAGATTCCAGGCCTTCGCGATTGGGCGAGGCTTGAGAGACATTACAGCGGGTATGCCCGCCACACAACGAAAACGCATTTAGTGCGTAGCCCGGCCAGACCTTGTCCCATTGCGTCTGGGCCGTGCTCTTGGTAGCCACTGCCGGTTCGCCGGCAGTGGTCTTTTTACGTCTCAATCCAATGCAAAACCAGTTTCGGTGATCTGCAGCTGGCCGTTCTCGCCCTTCTGCAACCAGCCTTGCTCACAGGCATAGTCCATGGCAGGCTGCTGCTCTGCAGCGCTGACGCCATTGCGCTTCAGCACATTGCCAAGGGCATCGGCATCCAAACCATCGCCCGCGCGCAGCAGTTCCTCATTCACCATCAGGTAGAGCAGGTGCTTGGCGTTCTTGCGTGTTGCTTCGGTATCGGTCATCCGTTTCTTCCTCCATCAGCATAAAAAAACCGCAACTCGGTTGCGGCTCGGGCTTGGGGCATTTACTGGGCTTTTTTCATCCAGTCCGACAGCTCATCGGCATGCTCTTGCTCCTGCTCCAGGATCTGCTCGATCAGGCGGCGCGTGGTGTGGTCCTTGTCGCCAATCAAGTCGACCATCTGCGTGTAGGCCTCGATGGCGACGCGCTCGGCCACCAGGTTGGAGCGGATCATCGCATGCAGGTCCATGTCGTCGTTGTAGTCGGCATGGCTGCGGCCGCTCAGGCTGTCGGGATTGAAGTCGGGCTCACCGCCCAGCTGCACAATGCGCGTCGCAATGCGGTCGGCATGGGCCTGCTCTTCTTGGGCATGTACCAAGAACTCCTCTGCAATGGCGGGCGATTCCAGGCCGGTCGCGGTGAAGTGGTGGCGCTTGTAGCGCAGGATGCAGACCAGCTCGGTGGCCAGCGAATCGTTGAGCAGGCGGATGATGTCCTCGCGGTAGGGCGAGTCATTGGGCAGCACGGCGCCCTGGTCCAGGCTTTTCTTGGCGGCATCGAGACGCTTGGAGTCAAGCGCCAGCGGGGTGCGGGTTTTGTCTAGCATCGCGGCTTCCTTTGGTGGGTGGTTGTTGTAAACACTACCCCTCCAAGGTAAGCCCGCAGCAGCCCCGCGTCTGTGAGACAAGGGCTACTGTGCTTGCGCTAAAAGTTCAGAATCCTGCCCCGGGCTGGGCCAGGTAGTCCAGCTCTTGCGGCGTGCTGCTGCGGCCCAGAATGGCATTGCGGTGCGGAAAACGGCCAAAGCGGCTGATGACCGCCTGGTGGCGCAGCGCGTAGTCCCAGGTGCCTTGCAGATAGGTCTGCAGCTCGGCGGGCGCCGGGTGGCTGTCGCGCAAGCGGGCGGCCAGATCAACGCTGCGCTGCTGCAGGGCTGCATCCTCGGCATGCTCCAGCGGCAGATAGACAAACACCCGCACCACTGCCGGCAGCGCTTGGTCCTGGCCACTGTCGCACAGGCCCAGCGCCAGCTGCAGCGCCAGCGGGTCACCAGCAAAGGATTCGGGCGTGCCCCGGTAGATATTGCGTGTGAACTGGTCGAGCACGATGATGCGGGCCAGCGTATCCCAGACACCGTCGGTCCAGCCAGGCAAGTCAGCTGTTAGCGCTGCCTGCACCGTGGCGCCAAATTGCGCGCGAATGCGCGCATCGAAGGCATCGGACTTGCTGAACCATTGCTGCTTGTGCTGCAGCGCCTCGCTGCTGGAGGGGCGGGCGCTACCCAGCCAGAATTGCAGCACCTCGTCGGCAGAGGCGATGGGCGCGGGTGCAGGCGCGGACGCAGGCGCGGGTGCGGAAGCTGAAGTCATGGCGAAGCCTGTATCTATCAAAGCCCGTTTTTACCATGCAGCCGCAGCATGCAGAAACACCAAAGCCGGGCAAGGCCCGGCTTTGGTGGGGGATGACCGCCGTTTATGCGGTGCGTGAGCCTGCAGGCTGCTGCACCGGCTTGCTGCTGGAGCGGTCGCGCAGGCCCAGCGCCCAGCGCTCGATGGTGTAGAAGGACAGCGCGGCAAACGCAGCCGAGATCGGCAGGCCCAGGATCACCACCCACTGCCAGTCGGTATGGGCGCGCAGCAGGCGCACAACCGGGTAGTGCCAGAGGTAGATACCGTAGGACATCTTGCCCACCCAGACCAGGGCCGGCAGGCTCAGCATGTCGAACAGCACACCCTTTTGCTTGCTCACCGCAACGATGATGGCGGCAGCGACCAGCTCCACCAGCGCAAAGCCCCAGAGCAGCGCACCGGCGTCGTCCCACTCGTAGCCAATCACGGCAAAGGGCAGCACCGGCAGCAGCCACAGCAGGTATTTCTGGCGCGCATGCAGCGCATCCATCCACTCGGGGCGGTGCACGGCCACAGCGGCCAGCGCGCTACCCAGCAGCATGCCGGTGGCACGGGTGTCAAAGCGGAAGAAGATTTCGTAGAAGTGCTGGCCCTGGGCCACCCAGTAGGCGCGCCAGACAAACATCAGCGCCACCAGCAGCAGCACCGGGCGCCACAGCTGCTTGCGCGCGGTATGCGCCAGCAGCAGCACCAAGAGCGGCGGCCAGACCAGGTAGAAATGCTCCTCCACCGACAGCGACCACATATGCAGCAAGGTGTCCGGGCTGTCAAAGAAGGCGATGCCGTAGTCGGCCAGGTACAGCGCCGAGACGACAACATCCTGGTTCACATCATCGAGGCCAGGCCAGATCAGCGGCGCAAACAGCCAGTAGGCGGCCAGGAACAGCAGCAAGGCCGGGGCCAGGCGCAAAAAGCGGCGCTTGTAGAAGCGCCAGAAGTCCAAGCGGCCCGATTGCTGGTGTTCCTTCAGCAGCAGCGAGGTGATCAAAAAGCCGCTGAGCACAAAGAACAGGTCCACACCAAAGAAGGCGCCATCGAACATCGGCGCATGGGCGTGGGACAGGAACACCAGGACGATTGCCACTGCGCGCATACCATCGAGCGCAGGGTTGTATTTCATACGGAATCCAGACAAAACCAAAGATCTCCATCTAACCGCAACAGGGCCTCAGCCGTTGTTGCGCTCCCAGACTTGGTGTCATTTGTTGCGCTGTTTTGGTGCAGGCCCGGAGGCTGACCAACCAGCGCTTGCTGGGAATTAAACATCTGTGCTTAACGCGCCAAGTGGCACGAAAGCTGACCCATCGGGCTTTGCGGTCCCCGCATTGCCGCTGGTCTCCAGGGCATGCAGGGAATACCAACCATGCGCCAGGGCGCGACGATTGAGAACCCGAGCCTATCGATTAAGTTCCGGCGTGGATGCATTATTTTGTGACCAATGCAGCCTAAATGCATGCATCTTGCAGTCAGCATGCAGCGCACCTGCCATCAGACACAGCAAGCCCGCTCCTCGCCGTCCATCCCCTCTGCCTTGCCTGGCCCGCTGGGTCTGTGCCCGGGGCCCCTTGCCTGCTCCGCACCATGTGCAAAGCCTGCATGGCGATGATCGCCTGCAGGCCCCCAAGCGCTGTGTAGGAAAAGACGAAAGGCGCCCGTCAGCACCCGGGCGCGAATTGTGCCAGCTCGCCAGGCACTGCGCCCGCAAAGGGCTTGGGCAGGCTGACAAAAAATAACATTGCCAAGCAGGATCGGCGGGGCGCCCAGCAGAAACAGCGCCCCCTGCTGCCAGGGTGACAGCTTGCGTGCTAACCCCCATGCCAGCGCGCGCCGCTTTGCGTACGCTCTGGCTACGCTTTTTCTTTTGCCATGACCACCTCTGCCCCCTCCCCCCAGCCCCAGATCGAGCACTACGCGCAATGGCTCAGCCAGCAGCATGGCCTGCACTTTGACGACTACGAGGCCATGCATGCCTGGTCGGTCGAGCACCTGGCTGCATTTTGGCGCAGCATCTGGGACTACTACCAGCTTGAATCGCCTACGCCAATCACCGAGGTGCTGAGCGCCGATGCCATGCCGAATGCGCGTTGGTTCAGCGGCGCCCAGGTCAGCCTGCCGCGCCAGCTGCTGCGCCATACGGCAGCGGCCCATCAGGCCGGGGTGCCGGCGATCGTCAGCGACAACGAACTCGGCCAGGTGCGCGAGATGGCCTGGCCCGAGCTGCAGCGCCAGGTGGCCTCGGTGGCGGTAGCACTGCGCAGCCTGGGCATTGGCCGGGGCGACCGCGTGGCCGCCTATATGCCCAATATCCCCGAGACGGTGGTCGCCATGCTGGCCTGCGTCAGCCTGGGCGCGATCTGGAGCGTCTGCGCCCCCGACATGGGCGTGGCTGCCGTGGTGGACCGCTTCAAGCAGATCGAGCCCAAGGCCTTGATCGCCGTCGATGGCGTCTACTACGGCGGCAAGCCGCTGGACCGCAGTGCGGTGGTGCAGGCCTTGCTCGCCGAGCTGCCCACGGTGCAGCACTGCATCCGCGTGCAAAGCCCCTATGCCGCCGCGCCGGTAGGCAGCCACAGTTGGGACTGGGCCACCACTGGCCAGGACGCGCAGGCCGTGACGGCCTTCGAGCCCGAATGGCTGCCGTTTGACCACCCGATCTGGATCGTCTACTCCAGCGGCACCACGGGGCTGCCCAAGCCCATCGTGCATGGCACCGGCGGCATCCTGCTGGCCCTGCATGTGGCGGGCCTGCACAACGACCTGGGCGCCAGCTACAGCGACAGCCATGCCGGCGAGCGCTTTCTCTGGTACAGCTCCACCGGCTGGGTGATGTGGAACATCCAGGTCAGCGGCCTGCTGTTTGGCACGACGATCACGATCTTCGACGGCCACCCGGCCGGCAGCAGCAGCCAGCCCGACTGGGGCGTGCTCTGGCGTTTTGCCGCGCGCCACCACACCAGCATCTTTGGTGCGGGTGCCGCCTATTTCAGCAATTGCATGAAAGCCGGGCTCGACGTGGGTGCCATCCCTGGCCTGCAGCAGGTGCGCACCTTGGGCAGCACTGGCTCGCCGCTCGCGCCCGAGGTGCAGCGCTGGGGCAGTGCCCAGTTGCAGGCAGCCGGCGCCGGCGAGGTGTTCTGGTGCAATATCTCGGGCGGCACCGATTTTTGTGGCGCCTTTATCGGCGGCAACCGCAGCCTGCCCCAGGCGCCCGGCCGCATGCAATGCCGCTGGCTGGGCCATGCGGTGGAGGCTTGGAACGAGCAAGGCCAGGCCGTGCGCGACGAGGTTGGCGAGCTGGTCTGCACCCGGCCGATTCCGTCGATGCCGCTGTACTTCTGGAACGACACGGGCAAGCAGCGCTACCTGGACAGCTATTTCGACCACTGGCCCGGCATCTGGCGCCATGGCGACTGGATCCAGATCAACAGCGACGGCAGCTGCGTGATCTATGGCCGCAGCGACGCCACCATCAACCGCCAGGGCCTGCGCATGGGCACCAGCGAGATCTACAACGCCATCGAGGCGCTGCCCGAGGTGCAGGATTCGATGGTCATCGACCTGGAGTACCTGGGCCGCAACAGCTATATGCCGCTGTTTGTGGTGCTGCGCGATGGCCTGGTGCTGGATGCCGCCATCCAGGGCCGCATTGAGCAGGCGATACGCACCGCCCTGTCGCCCCGCTTTATCCCCGACACCATCGCGCAGGTGGCCGAGGTGCCGCGCACCTTGACCGGCAAAAAGCTCGAGTTGCCGATCAAGAAACTGCTGCTGGGCCAGCCCGCCGACAAGGTGCTGAACCCGCAGACCATGGCCAACCCTGGCTGCCTGCCCTGGTACGAGGCATTTGCGGCTCAGCATCTGGCGCGGCTCAGCCAGCCGGCCGCTGGCTGAAAGCCCTGCGCTGCAGCGATGGAAGGACAGTGCGATAATGGAAAGCTATCGAGATGCAGCGGCTGGGCACCCCAGCCTCGGCGCCTGAGCCCCAGGGCCCGCGCCACAGCGCCTTCTCGCCTCCGACCCTCCTCCTGAAGACACACAGGCCACCCGCCTGCGTGTCTGCAACGTGTATGCCTTCATCCATTTCCCTGCGCCTGGTGTTTATCCTGGGCCTGCTATCCGCCATTGGTCCTTTTGCCATTGACATGTACCTGCCGGCCCTGCCGCAGATTGGCGCCAGCCTGCAAGCGCCCGTCGGGGCCGTGCAAGCCAGCCTGACGGCCTTCTTCCTGGCGCTGGGCGTGGGCCAGCCGCTGTTTGGCACCCTGGCCGATATGTGGGGCCGCAAGAAGCCGCTCTACCTGGGCCTGGCCATTTTTGTGCTGGCCAGTGTCGGCTGCGCGCTGGCGCAGGACATCCACACGCTGGTGGTGCTGCGCTTTATCCAGGGCCTGGGTGCGGCAGCGGGCATGGCCATTCCGCGCGCGGTGGTGCGTGATCTGCACACCGGCCACGAGGCCGCGCGCATGATGTCGCTGCTGATGCTGGTCTTCAGCGTCTCGCCCATCCTCGCGCCGCTGGCCGGCAGCGGAGTGATTGCAGTTGGTGGCTGGCGCATGGTGTTCTGGGTGGTGGCAGTGGCCGCGCTGATCGGCATGGTGGCCATGGCGCGCGGCCTGCCCGAGACGCGCGCGTCCAACAACGGCGTGGACAGCAGCCTGGGCGGTGTGCTCCAGGCCTATGGTCTGCTGCTGCGCGACTGGCACTACCTGGGCCTGGTGTTTATCGGCGCCTGTGCAATGGCGGGCTTTTTCGTCTACCTGGCCGGCTCGCCCTTTGTGCTGATCAACCACTACGGCCTCAGCACCACGCAATACAGCATGGCCTTTGCGTTCAATGCGATTGCCTTTATCGGCGCGGCGCAGTTCACCGGCATGCTGGGCAAGCGCTTTGGCCTGGTGCCCGTCGTCAAGCTGGCCGCTAGCGCCAGCGGCGTGGTGATGTGCTGCCTGCTGGCCTACTACCTGGTGGGCGGTGACCAGCTCGCCGTGCTGATTGGCCTGTACTTTGTCGCCAGCGGCCTGATGGGCCTGGTGATTCCCACCACCTCGGTGCTGGCGCTGGAGGCGCATGGCCAGATTGCCGGCACGGCCTCGGCCTTGCTGGGCACCTTGCAGATGCTCACCGGTGCGGTCGCCATGCAGATTGTGGGCCTGTTCTCCAGCGGCAAGCCGCTGCCGATGGTGGTGGGCATGGCCACCGGCGCGCTGTGCGGCGTGCTGCTGACCTGGATCACCCTGGGCGGCAAACGCGGCGCAAAGGTGTGACACCCGCCAACGACAACGCCCCGCAGCTGCGGGGCGTTTTTACTGGGGCGGATTACACCTTGGGCTGGCGGTAGGCCAGGCAGAGCTTGTTGCCGTCCGGGTCGCGCAGGTAGGCCAGGTACAGGGCCGCAGGGCCTTCGCCGCGCCAGCCCGGCGGGTCTTCACAGGCCACGCCGCCATGGGCCAGGCCCACGGCATGGGCCTGGTCGACCTGCTCGGTGCTGCTGGCGGCAAAACCGGTCGTGCTGCCATTGCCGATGCTCGCTGGCTCGCCATTGATGGGGGTGCTGACGCTGAAGGTGCCGCCATTGGCGCGCCAGAAATAGCGGTTCTTGTTGGCGGCGCCCGCGGGCACGCCCAGCGCGGCGAGGAAGGCGTCGTAGAACTGGCGCGATTTCTCCAGATCGCTGGTGCCGAGCATGATGTGGCTGAACATGGATGTCTCCTTGCAGATGGGTAAGGCGTTGGGGAAAGTTCGGGCAGCAGCCACTATAGCGGCGCTGGCGGGCGGCTGAATACGCGCGCTTGTCGCGCAGTATCCACCATCCGCCCCAGCGGTCTGCAGCCAGCACACAACAGTGCCTGGCCGTGCAAGTGCCAGTCCTTAGCCCCTGGCGCTGGTCACCTGTCGCCTGCCTGCCAATCACCGGACACGCACAGTCGCTATAGTCGCCCCGAGTCTGCTGGCATGCGTTGCGCGCGCCGGGTCCAGGCACCATCCAAACATGAATTTACAAAATATCCTCGGCCCGCAGGCCGCCTCGCACCTGCGTTTGATGGGCATGGCCTTGCTTTGGGGCGCGTCCTGGCCCAGCGGGCGCATGGTGGCCCAGCACATGCCGCCACTGGCAGCGTCGGGCCTGCGTTTTGTGCTGGCCGCCGTGGTGCTGCTGGTCTGGCTGTATGCGGCAGGCGGCATGGCCGGGCTCAGGCACTGGTCGCCCAAGCGCTGGCTGGGCATGGCAGCCGCTGCAGCCACAGGAGTGTTTGGCTACGCGGCCTGCTTTTTGAGCGGCCTGCAGTACCTGCCCGCCAGCAAGGCGGCGCTGGTCATCACGCTCAACCCGGTACTGACCTTGCTGCTGGCCGCCTGGATCTTTCGGGAACACATCAACCGCACGATTGCCTTGGGCATGGCGCTGGCGGCGCTGGGTGCGGTGCTGGTCATCTCGCATGGTGACCCGGCCCAGCTGCTGGCCGGCGGCCTGGGCCGGGGCGAGCTGCTGATCCTGGGCTGCGTGGCCTGCTGGGTCAGCTACACCTTGCTGGGGCGCGCCATTCTGGCCGGGGTCGATGCGCTGTCCACCACCGCTGTCACCGCCACCATCGGCGCCGTCATGCTGCTGGCCGCCAGCCTGGTGGTCGAAGGGCCGCAGGGCATGGCCCAGGCCTTCGATGCGGGCCTGCCCGCCTGGGGCGCGCTGCTGTTCCTGGCCTGGGGCTCTACCGCGCTGGCTTACGCCTGGTATTTCGATGGCGTCAAGGCGCTGGGCGCTGGCGCGGCATCGGGCTATATCACCTTGGTGCCGGTGATTGGCGTGGCCTGCTCGGCGCTGTGGCTGGGCGAGCAGATCGATGCACCCATGCTCGCCGGTGGCGCGATGGCGCTGGCGGGCACCGCGGTGATGAACTGGGGCCGGCGCACGCCGCGTGCTGCGGTGGCCGCAGCAGCAGCGCGCTAAAGGCCCCGCTCGCCTCAGACCGCCAGCGGGTTCTCATCCAGCTGCGGCGGCAGCTCTGCCCAGGGCTCATTCATGAACTGCTGGGCGGCATAGTCCATGAAGGCCTGCACGCGCGCGGGCCGGGTGCGCCCCGGGGGGGTGACGATGTTCAGCGACAGCACATCGGCCTCCCAGCCCGGCATGGCAGTCTGCAGGCTTCCATCGCGCAGCTCCTGCCACACCAGAAATGACGGCTGCAAGGCCAGCCCCATGCCAGCCAGCAGCGCGGGCTGCAGCGCCTCGGCATTGTTGACCTGCATCTGTATCGGCATCACCTGCGTGTACTCGCCGTGCCGCGCATGGCGAAAGCGCCAGCTGGTGCCATAGCGCGCCAGGCTGTACTGCAGGCCCTTGTGCTGAGCCAGATCACGTGGGTGTAAGGGGTTGCCATGGCGCTCGAAGTAGGCCGGCGACCCCACCAGCAAGATGCGCACCTTGCACAGGGTGCGCGCAATCAGGCTCGAATCGCTCAGGTTGGCAATGCGCAGCGCCAGGTCAAAGCGGTCGCGGATCAGGTCCACCTGCTCGTCGGCAAAGTGCAGGTTCAGCTCCACATCCGGGTGCATCTTCATGAACTTGGGCAGGATCGGCGACAGCCGCGCAATGCCAAACGACATCGGCGCGGCAATGCGGATCTGGCCGCGCAGGCTGGTGGAGCGGTCGGTGATGTCGGCCTCTACCGCCTCGCCCTCCTGCAGGATGCGCGTGGCCCGCTCCAGCGCGCTGCTGCCGGCATCGGTCAGCGCCATGCGGCGCGAGGTGCGGTGGAACAGGCTGGTCTTCATGCGGCCCTCCAGCCGCGTGATGGCCTTCGATACCGTCGCCTGCGACAGCGCCAGCTCGGCAGCGGTGCGCGCGAACGATCCGGTCTCGGCCACCTTGGCAAAAATGGCCCAGGCCTCCAGGTCAGGCAGCTTGCTCATGGCTTTATCGCTTTCTCGATCACATTAAATATGGAATGAATGCTTTTCTATATTTTCTATTTTAATCATATTCAAGGCGACCTACACTTTCTTCATCGACGACAAAACACCTGGAGAAAGACATGATTGAACGACGCAGCTTTGACAGCCTGGGCGGTGCCAACCACGGTTGGCTCGATGCCAAACACCACTTCTCTTTTGCCGACTACCGTGACGCCCAGCGCGTGAACTGGGGCGCTCTGCGGGTCTGGAACGATGACACCATCGCCCCGCAAACCGGCTTCCCACCGCACGGCCATGCCGACATGGAAATCATCACCTATGTCCGTGAAGGTGCCATCACCCACGAAGACAGCCTGGGCAACCGGGGCCGCACCGAAGCCGGTGATGTGCAGGTGATGAGCGCCGGCAGCGGCGTGCGCCACTCGGAATACAACCTGGAGTCCACGACGACCCGCATCTTCCAGATCTGGATCCTGCCCGACCGCCAAGGCGACAAGCCCAGCTGGGGCGCCAAGCCCTTCCCCAAGGGCGACCGCAGCGGCAAGTTCGTGACCCTGGCCAGCGGCATGGACGGTGATGGCGACGCGCTGCCCATCCGTGCCAATGCCCGGGTGCTGGGTGCCACGATCAAGGCCGGTGAAAGCCTGGACTACGGTTTTGAACATGCCGACCGCTATGGCTACCTGGTCCTTGCCAAGGGCAGTGCCTCGGTCAATGGTGTGGCGCTGTCCAGCCGCGATGGTGCTGCCATCCATGGCGAGACGACCATCCGCATCACCGCCACGGAAGACACCGAAATCGTGCTGGTGGATGCACCGGCCCTGAACTGAGCACCTGTAGATCCTTTGTAGACAACTTCCTTCCCGTTTCTAACTTTTCCAAGAGCACGCACCATGACCAACAAGCAATTTCTCGAAGTCCTGACCCCCGCCAACAGCCAGATGATCTTCATCGACCAGCAGCCCCAGATGGCCTTTGGCGTGCAGTCCATCGACCGCCAGACGCTGAAGAACAATGTGGTGGGCCTGGCCAAGGCGGCCCAGGTGTTTGGCGTACCGACGACGATCACCACGGTCGAGACCCACAGCTTCTCGGGCCACACCTACCCAGAGCTGCTGAATGTGTTCCCCAGCAACCCCATCCTGGAGCGCACGTCGATGAACTCCTGGGACGACCAGAATGTGCGTGATGCGCTGGCCGCCAACGTTGCCAAGGGCCACAAGAAGATCATCGTCTCGGGCCTGTGGACCGAAGTCTGCAACACCACCTTTGCTCTCAGCGCCATGCATGATGCCGGTTACGAGATCTACATGGTCGCCGATGCATCGGGCGGCACCTCGCTCGAAGCGCACAACCAGGCCATGCAGCGCATGGTGCAGGCCGGTGTGGTGCCCGTTACCTGGCAACAAGTGCTGCTGGAATGGCAGCGTGACTGGGCCAAGCGCGAGACCTATGACGCGGTGATGGACATCGTGCGCGAACACTCCGGTGCCTACGGCATGGGTGTGGACTATGCCTACACGATGGTGCACAAGGCGCCAGAGCGTGCACAGCACGGCAACACCATCGGCCCCAAGCCCGCTGTTTAACCGTTTTAGGGGGCAACGCCCCCGCCTACCGCCCACACCACCCACCACGCACGCCACCGCCATGACCACCTCCAGCCCCGACACCATTTTTCACAACGGCCGCTTCACCACCTTGAATAAGGCCCAACCCACGGCCAGCGCCGTTGCCATCCGCGATGGCAAGTTTGTCGCGGTGGGCAGTGATGCCGAGGTGCTGGCGCTGGCCACGAGCGGCACCCGCAAGGTCGACCTGCAGGGCCGCAGCGCGCTGCCGGGTCTGTTTGACAACCACACCCATGTGATTCGCGGCGGTCTGAACTTCAACATGGAGCTGCGCTGGGACGGGGTGCGGTCGCTGGCCGATGCGCTGGAGATGCTGCGCCAGCAGGTGGCAATCACCCCGGCACCGCAGTGGGTGCGCGTGGTGGGCGGTTTTACCGAGCACCAGTTTGTTGAAAAGCGCCTGCCGACCCTGGCCGAGATCAATGCGATTGCGCCGGACACCCCCGTGTTCTTGCTGCACCTGTATGACCGCGCCCTGCTCAACGCTGCTGCGCTGCGCGCCGTGGGCTACCACCGCGACACGCCCCAGCCACCGGGCGGCGAGATTGTGCGCGACAGCCAGGGCAACCCCCAGGGCCTGCTGCTGGCCAAGCCCAATGCGACCATCCTGTATTCCACCTTGGCCAAGGGCCCCAAGTTGCCCTTTGAGTACCAGGTCAACTCCACACGCCACTTCATGCGCGAGCTCAACCGCCTGGGCGTCACCGGTGTCATCGATGCCGGTGGTGGCTCGCAGAACTACCCCGATGACTACCAGGTCATCGAAGAGCTCAACCAGCAAGGCCAGATCACCGTGCGCCTGGCCTACAACCTGTTCACGCAAAAGCCCAAGGAAGAGAAGGACGACTTTCTGCAATGGACCCAGTCGGTCAAGTACAAGCAGGGCAACGACTACTTCCGCCACAACGGCGCTGGCGAGATGCTGGTGTACTCGGCGGCCGACTTTGAAGACTTTCGCCAGCCCCGCCCCGACATGCCGCCGCAGATGGAGACCGAGCTGGAAGATGTGGTGCGCGTGCTGGTCCAAAACAAGTGGCCCTGGCGCCTGCATGCCACCTATGACGAGACCATCAGCCGCGCGCTCGATGTCTTCGAAAAGGTGCACCAGGAAACCCCCATCGACGGCCTGAACTGGTTCTTTGACCATGCCGAAACCATCTCCGACCGCTCGATCGACCGCATCGCTGCGCTGGGTGGCGGCATTGCCGTGCAGCACCGCATGGCCTACCAGGGCGAGTACTTTGCCGAGCGCTATGGCCACAAGGCGATGGAAGCCACGCCGCCCGTCAAGAAGATGCTGGAAAAAGGCGTCAAGGTCTCCGCCGGTACCGACGCCACCCGCGTGGCCTCGTACAACCCCTGGGTGTCGCTGTCCTGGATGGTGACCGGCAAGACCGTCGGCGGCATGCAGATGTACCCCGAGCGCAACCTGCTCGACCGCGAAACCGCGCTGCGCATGTGGACCGAGAACGTGGCCTGGTTCTCCAACGAGGAAGGTGCGCGTGGCCGCATCCAGGTAGGCCAGTTTGCCGACCTGATCGTGCCGAACAAGGACTATTTCCAGGTGCCCGAGGATGAAATCTCCTTCCTTACCTCGGACCTGACCGTGGTCGGTGGCCGGGTGGTGTATGGCGCAGGCAGCTTTGCCCGCCATGACGACAACCCCCTGCCCCCTGCGATGCCCGACTGGTCGCCCGTGCGCCGCTTTGGTGGCTATGGCGCCTGGGGCGAGCCCGAAGGTGCTGGCAAAAACTCGCTGAACCCCGCCCGCTACCGCAGCCTGGCTGCTGGCTGCGGCTGCGGCAGCCACTGCGGCATGCACGGCCACCAGCATGCCGATGCCTGGGCCTCCAAGGTGCCGGCCTCCGACATGCAAGGCTTCTTTGGCGCACTGGGCTGCTCCTGCTGGATGTCCTGAGCGACCTGCCCCCCGTTTTTAAATTCTGCTGATCCGAGACCTGCCATGAACCACCCCCATCCCGACCATCCCCCGGCGCAGCCCGCGGCCCCGGCCCAGCCCGCCGGCGGCAGCTTTGCCCCTTTGCAGCAAAAACTGTTTGCCGTGCTGTGGATCGCCACCGTCGTTGGCAACACCGGCAGCTTTGTGCGCGATGTGGCCAGCGCCTGGCTGATGACCGACCTGTCGCCATCGCCAACGGCAGTCGCGCTGGTGCAGGCAGCAGCTTCGGCCCCGGCCTTTTTGCTGGCCATCCCGGCAGGCGTGCTGTCCGACATCCTGGACCGGCGCAAGTTTCTGATCGCCATCCAGGTGCTGCTGGCCTGCGTCAGCATTACCTTGATGACCCTGTCGGCGATGGGCATGCAGACGGTGGGCTCGCTCGTGGCACTGACCTTTCTGGGGGGCATTGGCGCCGCACTGATGGGCCCGACCTGGCAGGCCATCGTGCCCGAGCTGGTCGCCAAGCGGGACCTCAAATCAGCGGTAGCACTCAACTCGCTGGGCATCAATATTGCCCGCGCCATTGGCCCGGCTTTGGGTGGTGTGGTGCTGGCGGGCCTGGGTGCCTCGGTCACCTACGGGGTGGATGTGATCAGCTACGCCTTTGTGATTGCCGCACTGCTGTGGTGGCCGCGTCCCAAGGCCGAGCAAGACGACCTGAGCGAGCGCTTTGCAGGCGCCTTCCGTGCCGGCCTGCGCTATGCCCGCTCCAGCCGCGAGCTGCATGTGGTGCTGCTGCGTGCCTTCCTGTTCTTTGCACTGGCCAGCTCGGTCTGGGCGCTGCTCCCGTTGGTGGCCCGCCAGCTGCTGGGCGGTGGGGCCGGCTTCTACGGTGTGCTGCTGGGCGCCGTCGGTGTCGGCGCCATTGGCGGTGCCTTCCTGCTGCCCAAGCTGCGTAGTCGCCTGTCGTCCGATGGCCTGCTGCTGATGTCGGCCCTGGTCTCCGCTGCCGTGATGGCCTTCCTGGCGATATCGCCGCCCCAATGGGCTGCCGTGCTGGCACTGCTGCTGCTGGGCCAGTCCTGGATCACCGCGCTCACAACGCTCAACGGTGTAGCCCAGGCCATCTTGCCCAACTGGGTGCGGGGCCGTGCGCTGGCCGTCTACCTCACCGTGTTCAACGGCGCGATGACCTTCGGCAGCCTCAGCTGGGGCTTTACCGCCAAGGCGCTGGGTGTGCCCAGCACCTTGCTGGTGGGTGCTGCCGGCCTGGTCGTGATGGGCCTGATCGCCCACCGCATCAAGCTGCCCGAAGGCGAGGCCGACCTGGTGCCATCCAACCACTGGCCCGAGCCGCTGACCGCCCACGCTGTCGACAAGGACCGGGGCCCGGTGATGATCCAGATCCGCTACCACGTGGCCAAGGACAACCACGCGCCCTTCCTGAAAGCTCTCGCCCGCCTGTCTGCCGCCCGCCGCCGCGATGGCGCCTATGCCTGGGGCATCGTGCAGGACACCGCCTCCGAGGACCACTTCATGGAGTGGTTCCAGGTGGAATCCTGGGCCGAGCACCTGCGCCAGCACAAGCGGGTGACCCATAGCGATGCCGATGTGCAAAGCGAAGTGGCGCAGTACCACCAAGGCAGCGAACCCCCGGTGGTCCAGCATTTCCTGTCGGTGAACCACCCCGCCCAAGGCCATGCCTGATCGTTGAACCCCAGCACCCAGTCTGCCCAGCGGCAGCCTGGGTTTTGCGTTTGAAAGCGGCCTGTCAAGCACCGGTAAAACCGGGTAAAGAAGGCCGCCACGGGGCGCAAAAGCCGCGATCCCCGCCCATGCGGCGTTTAGCATGCGCGGCATGTCTTCCCCCAAAATGCCCATAGCAGCCACCCCGTCACGCCGCCAAATGCTGCGCCATCTTGCGCAAGCGGCCTGGGCCGTTCCCGCCCTCAGCCTGGGCGCCTGCAGCAGCATCACCAAGGCCCCGGCAGCTGCCAACGCCGCGCCTGCCATCGGCAATGCGCCCTGGGCGACCGGCGGCACGGCCGCCATCAGCGCGGCCGTGCGCGCCAGCAACCCCTTTGCCGCGGCCGCTGCCAGCGCATGCACGCTCAGTTGCGAAGCGACCATCGGCCCCTGCCACACCCAGTCGCCCGAGCGCGTGGACATCAGCGATGGCTGGGATGGCTTGCCGATGCACCTGCAGCTGCGACTGCTCGATCTGCAGTGCCAGCCCATTGCTGGCGCGCTGGTGGAGATATGGCATACCAATTACACGGGTGGCTACTCGGGCGAGATCGTCCCGATGTGCAACAACAACGCAGCCGACACCCAGCGCCAGTTCTTTCGCGGCTGGCAGCGCAGTAATGCCGAGGGCATTGTGCGTTTTGACAGCTGCTACCCCGGCTGGTATGCGAGCCGCGCCAACCATATCCACATCCGCATTCTGCAAGGCGCCTATGAGGCCAGCGATGCGGCCAGCAGCTGGCTGACCACGCAGCTCTTGTTTCCCGACGCGCTCAACAGCGCAATCTTTGCCCAAGCGCCGCACTACCAGGACAAGGGCCAGCCCGACACCACGTTGGACAGCGACAACGTCGTCGGCGAGGAGCCCGACAAGAGCGCCTATCTCTGGGAGGTGCAGAACATCGCCGGCGTGATGCTGGCCAGCAAAACCCTGGTGCTGCGCAGCAATCTGGGCGATACGCTGTGCCAGGTCAAAGGCAGGATGCCGCCCGGCCCACCGCCGGGCATGCAGGGTGGCCCTGGCGGACCCGGTGGGCCGGGGGGACCAGGCCGGCCACCGCCCGGCTTCCAACCTGGTGGCCCGCGCCCGCCACTGCCGCCGGGCGTGCAGGCGCCTCAGGGCTGATCAGCCGCGCTCAAAAGCCTGCGCGCATTGCCAGCCCAGCGCTGCCAGCGGGCCGGCTTTGGCGCCCGTCGCAGCGGCATCAGCGGCCGCCGCCGTGCCATCGGCAGCGCGCTGCGCAATGCCGTAGAGGATGGCGGCCATGCGGAACAGGTTAAAGGCCAGGTAGTACTCCCACAAGGGGCCCGGGTCGCGGCCGGTGCGCTCGGCATACAGCGCCAGGTACTGCCGCTCGTCGGGGATGCCCAAGGCCGCCAGATCACAACCCCCCATGCCGCGCCACAGCGCAGGCGGCACGCGCCAGGCCATGCCGTGGTAGGCCAGGTCGGCCAGCGGATCGCCCAGGGTGGACAGCTCCCAGTCCAGCACGCCAATGATCTGCGGCTCGCTGCGGTGCCAGACAAGGTTGTCCAGCCGGTAGTCGCCATGCACCAGGGTGGTCTCTTCGGCCTGCGGCAGGTGCCGGGGCAGCCAGTCCATCAGCTGCTGCATCGCAGGGTCTACGGGCACCCGCAACTGCTGGGTCTGCTGGCTCCAGCGCCTGGTTTGGCGCGCCACATAGCCGCCGGCGCGGCCGTAGCTGCCCAGGCCCAGCGCGGCCGGGTCCAGCTGGTGCAGCGCGGCGATCACGCGGTTCATCTCTCGGTACAGCGCGCCGCGCTCGGCCGCCTGCATGCCGAGCAAGGCCGGGTCCACCAGCACCCGTCCGTCCAGAAAATCCATCAGGTAGAACGGCGTGCCCAGCAGCTCGGCATCGTCGCAATAGGCCAGCATGCGCGGTACGGGCACGGCCGTGCCGGCCAAGGCCTGCATCACCTGGTGCTCGCGGTCAATCGCATGAGCGCCTGCCACCAAGCTGCCAGCGGGCTGCTTGCGCAGCACCATTTGCCGGCCGCCCCCCTGCAGCTTGTAGGTGGGGTTGGACTGGCCGCCCGCCAGCACGCTCACCGTGATCGGCTCGCCACCCGACAGACCCAGGTCCTGCAAATAAGGCTGCAGCCGCTGCGCCAGCGCCTGCGGGCTGGAGGTAGCCGCGTTCACAGCGGGCGCGGCGCTGCGGGCACCGCCTGGATGATCGCTGGCACGCCGCGCTCGGCCTGCGCATCCTTCTCGGCCGCCTGCACCAGCTTGCGCGCCATGCTGAAGCGGTGCACCTCGCTGGGGCCGTCGTAGATGCGAAAGGCGCGCATGTCCATGAAGATGCGCATCACCGGGGTCTCCATGGTCACGCCCTGCCCGCCCAGAATCTGCACGCAGCGGTCCACCACGCGCCATTCGGCCTCGGAGCAGACGACCTTGGCCCGGCTCGATTCATAGCTGCCCTGCTCGCCCTGGTCCAGCAGCCAGGCCGTGTGCCAGATATGCAGGCGCGCGGTGTGCAGATCCATGTCGTTGTCGGCCAGCATAAAGCCCACCCCCTCATGCGAGGACAGCGGCTTGCCAAAGGCGGTGCGGCGGCGGGCATAGGCCAGCGCCACATCCTGCGCACGCCGGGCCTGGCCCAGCCAGCGCATGCAATGCGTCAGCCGCGCGGGCGCCAGGCGCACCTGGGCATAGCGAAACCCCTTGCCGACCTCGCCCAGGATGGCGCTGGCAGGCACACGCAATTGGTCAAAGCGCAGCACGCCGTGGCCGCCGGTAAAGCAGGCATCCATCGCATCCATTGAGCGCTCCAGCGTGATGCCGGGCTGGTCCATATCGCTCAGAAACATCGTGGCGCCGCCGTCTTCGGTGCGGGCCATGATGATGGCGTAGTCCGCCCCTTCGGCGCCGGTGATGAACCATTTCTGCCCGCTGATCAGGTAGTCATCGCCATCGCGCAGCGCCACGGTGGCGAGCGCGGCCGGGTCGGATCCGGCACCGGGCGCCGGCTCGGTCATTGCAAAGCAGGAGCGCAGCTGGCCCGCCACCTGCGGGCGCAGCCAGCGCGCCTGCTGGGCCGGGGTGGCCACCGCCTCCATCAGGTGGATATTGCCTTCATCGGGCGCATGGATGTTGAGTGCCGTCGGGCCCAGCCAGGAGTAGCCCGCCTCTTCAAACACCACCGCTTTCTCGACATGCGTGAGGCCCAGGCCACCCAGCGCGCGCGAGGCATGGGGCGTGAGCAGGCCGGCCGCGCGGGCGCGCTCCACCAGCTCGCGCCGCAGCGCCTCATCGGGGCCATGGCGGCTTTGCCGGGCATCGTTCTCCAGCGGAATCACCTGCTCGGCGATAAAGGCGCGGGTCTTGTCGCGCAGCGCCAGCAGTTCGGGGGACAGGGAAAAATCCATGGTGCGGTCTTCGGGTAAGGGGGCCTGCAGATGGTGCCATGCGCCGCGTGCCAGGCGGTCACCGTTGAGACAGAGTCGCCCGCCCCGGCGCTGCGGCACTCAAAAGCGCTGCAAAGGGATGACACCCTGGTGTCGTACCCCGGACTTGCAGATGGGCTATAAACAAAGCATGCCCATCCAAGCCGAATCTGCACCCATCACCTCCGAGGCCACCACCCAGGCCTATAGCCGCCACCTGCCACTGGCGGGCACCACCAATTTCCGCGATCTGGGCGGCTACCAGGGCCTGGACGGCCGCACGGTGCGCTGGCGCAAGCTGTTCCGCTCTGACCACCTGGCCTTGCTCAGCCCCGAGTCCCAGCTGCAGCTGCTGCGCGAGCTGGGCGTGGCCCGCTCGGCCGATTTTCGCGGCCAGCGCGAGCAGACCGTGGACCACTATGCGATCGACGGCCTGCAGCACCATTCGCTGGCCATCGAGCCGACCCTGGTGCAGCGCGCCTTCAGCCTGATGCAGCAAGGCCAGCGCCTGACGCCCGACCACACCGTCGTGCTGATGCAGGACACCTACCGCAGCTTTATCCACGACAATGCCGCGCCGTTTGCGCAGTTCTTCGAGATGCTGCTCGACAGCGATGCGCCCATCGTCTTCCACTGCACCGCTGGCAAGGACCGCACCGGCTGGGCCGCCACCTTGCTGCTGACCACTCTGGGCGTGCCCCAGCATGTCGTGCTGCAGGACTACCTGCTGACCAACGACTACTACCACCGCCCGGCCGAAGCCGTGGCCGCTGCCGCCCACATCCCCGAGGAAGTGCTGCAGGTGCTGTGGCGCGTGCAGGAACCCTTCCTGACCGCCGCGATCCAGCCCGTGCTGCAGGACTATGGCAGCATCCCCAACTATGTGGAAAAGGTGCTGGGCGTGGATGCAAAGGCACAGCAAAAGCTCGCGCAGATGTATCTGGAATAATCGGTTGTTCCTTCGACCTAAGGCTCTGCTGTGGGCCTCCCGCCGATGAACCAACCGCTCTCCCCTCCCCGCCCGCCGGGCGCCTTCCGTTGGACACCCCGCCAGATCGCATTGGCCAGCCTGCTGGTGCTGGCCGTTGTGCTGTGCTGGCTACCGGCTTTCCAGGCCATCGCCGACCGCTATGTGGATGACGGCCTGCAACGCTCCCTGCTCAGCTTTGCCACCGCCCGCGCGCTGCACAGCGTCGTCTCGGTGCTGCAGGGCACCGAGCTGGCCGTGCAGCCCATGGGCGTGGGCCTGACCTTGACGCTGGGCCAGGTGCTGGCCCCCATCAGCGACCTGGTGGCGCAGTTTGCCGACTGGATGCTCTGGGCCAGCATTGCCTTTGGCCTGCAAAAGCTGCTGCTGTCCATGGGTGGCAGCTCTGGCGTGACGGGGCTGCTCAGCCTCATCGCACTGGCCTGGCTGCTGCTGCGCTGGCGCCAGCAGGCGGTGCCCACCTGGCTCAGCCGTTTGCTGGTGGTGCTGCTGTTTACCCGGCTGGTGATGCCGGTCACCATCATCGGCAGCGAGGCGCTGTTCCAGCACTTTATCGCGCAGACGTACCAGGAAAACCAGATCGCCACCGAAGGCGCGGTCGGCCAGCTGCAGCAGTTTGATGTGCGCGCCCCGGCCAAGACCCCGGATGCGGACGCAGCCACGCCGACCCCGCCGGCCAACCCCGCCGTGACACCGTCATCCAGTCTCTGGGAGCGCTTCAAGCAATGGGGGCAGCAGGCCCAGCACTCGGCCAGCCAGGCGGCATCGGGGGTACAGGATCTTGTGCGCAACCCGGGCGATGCGCTGCGCGACAAGCTCAGCGAGCTGCAGCAGCAGCTCGACCAGCAGGTGGAACGGCTCGTGACCTTGATGGTGGTGTTTGCGCTGCAGACCCTGGTGATACCGTTGGTGCTGGTCTGGGCACTGCTGCAGCTGTGCAAGGGCTTGCTGGCGGGGCCACGCCAGCCAGCTGCCAAATCGTAGGAGCAGGCTCGCTTACAGCGCAGCGTGCCACTGCGCAATCGCTGCGCCCACCTTGGCCATCACCTCATCGCTTTGCGCGGTCGTGCGTTCACCACCGGTCAGGTAGGCGGTGATGATCAGGCCTTCCGAGGCCGCATTGGGCCAGGCGATCAAGCAGTCGTTGGCGGTGCTGTGGGCACCGGCACCGGTCTTGCCGCCCACGCGCCACTCGGATGGCAGGCCCGCGCGCACGCGCTGGTCGCCGGTGCGGCTGTCTGTCAGCCACTGCTGCAGCATCGCGCGGCCATAGCCCTTGAGCACATCGCCCAGCAGCAGCGCCTGCAGGGTCGCCTGCATCGCACGTGGCGTGGTGGTGTCGCGCGGGTCGCCGGGCTCGGCCGTGTTGAGCAGCGGCTCGATGCGGTCCAGGCGCGTGGCCTTGTCGCCCAGGGTGCGCAGCCAGGCCGTCAAGGCTTCAGGCCCGCCGCTGGCGCGCAGCAGCAGGTTGGCGGCGACGTTGTCGCTCAGCACCACAATCGCTTCGCAGAGCTCCAGCAGGCTGATGCCGCCGGGCTGGTCCTGGTACTTTTCCGTCACCGGCGCATAGGGCACCATGTCGGCCGAGGTCACCCGCATCTGCTGGCCCAGGTCCAGCGCACCGGTTTGCCCCAGGTACAGCACATGGGCAGCCAGCAAGGTCTTGAAGGTGCTGCACATCGCAAAGCGCTCATCGCTGCGGTAGCCGGCCTCACCGCCGGTCTCAGCATCAAACGCATAAACGCCCAGGCGGCCACCGCTCTGGGCTTCAATCAGGGTCAGCGCCTTGTGCAAGGCACGGTCGGCACGGGGATGGGCGGACTGGCGGGATGCACAGCCGGCCAGGCCAAAAACAGAGCCGCTGCCCATGACCAGGGTAGCGGCTACAAAGTGGCGTCGTTGCATGGTCTTGCTCGGTAGAGGTTGTCATCCCGGAGGATGGATAGCTACCGAGCATACCCCGGCCCAGGGCCTGGCGACACGATTTGGCGCAAGCTTTGCGGCGGCCGGGCAACAGGCCCGGAACGCGCTCAGGCCTTTTCGATCTTCAGAGCGACCTCATCCAGCAGCGCGGCTATCTTGTCGATCTGCTCGGCCGACAGCGCCGTCTCGCCGTCGCCGGCCATCTTCAGGCGCAAGGCCATCTTGAAGTTCTCGATAGCGCGCACCAGCTGCGGCGGGCGCTGGCGGGCATCGCGGTCCTTGCCCCGGGCCAGGCGCGACAGCAGCAGCTGCAGTGCATCGGCTTGCTCGGCCAGGGCCTGCTCGCCTTCGGCGGTGATGGTGTAGCGCTTGCGGCCGCCTTCGGATTCGCTGGCCGTTGCATGGCCCATGTCCACCAGGTAGCTCAAGGTCGGGTAGATCGTGCCGGGGCTGGGCTGGTAGTCGCCGCCCACCAGCTCGCCCACGGCGCGGATCACGTCGTAGCCATGGCTGGGTTGCTGGCCAATCAAATGCAGCGCCAGCAGCTTGAGGCCGCCAGCCTCGAACATGCGCTCGCGCTTGTGCGCCAGGTGGCGCGCAGCGTCTGGCCCATGGCCATGGCCATGGCCATGGCCGTGCGGGCCGTGGCCCGGGCCATCGCCATGGTGGCGTGGGCCCCGGCCGGGGCCGCCCTCTTCGCCCATATGGCGCCCACGGGGGCTGCAGAGGTGGTGGTGGTGATGAAAGTGGTGATGGGGATGTGGCATCGGTGTTCCTTTACTAAGATGCATCTAAGATATATCTTTAAACGGAAGATTTCAAGCCGGTTTTTTGTAAAGATATATCTTTACTGCCGTTACCGACACCGCCACACAGACCACGCATAAACGAAGAATGTATATAACATATACAATTCGCATATATTTTATAGAGGATAACCATGGGCATCGTCAAAATTTCCGACCCTATGCATGAGAACCTGCGCATCGCTGGCGCGGCGCTCTCCCGTTCCATCAATGCGCAGGCCGAGCACTGGATGCGGGTGGGCATGCTTGCCGAGATGTACCCTGATCTGGACCACCGCGCGATCTGCCAGGTGCTGGTGCAGGCGGAGCTGGACGGTGGACTGGACATCCATGCGCTGGTCGCCAAGCAGAAGGCGGCGGCATGAAGCACAGCACCACCCCTGTTCACACGGCCAGCGAGCTGGTCAGCGCGCGCCAGGCGGCGCAGTTGGCGGCCGAGGTTTTGGAGATGATTGCGCCCCATGTAGTGCCGGGGGTCAGCACGGCGGCGCTGGATGCCATTTGCCACGACTACATCGTGAATGTGCAAAAGGCGGTGCCGGCCAATCTGGGTTACCAGGATTACCCCAAGACCATCCTGACCTCGGTGAACCATGTTGTCTGCCACGGCATTCCGTCCGAGGACCGGATTTTGAAAAAGGGCGACATCGTCAACATCGATGTGGCCGTCATCCAGGATGGCTGGTTTGGCGATACCAGCCGCATGTACTTTGTCGGCACGCCCAGCATTCTGGCCAAACGACTGGTCGAAACCACTTACGAGGCATTACGCGCGGGGATTGCCCAGGTGCGGCCGGGCGCCACCTTGGGCGATATCGGCCATGCGATCGAGACAGTGGCCAAGCGCGCGGGCTTTGGCGTGGTGCACGAGTTCTGCGGCCATGGCATTGGCCAGACCTACCACGATGCCCCCAATGTGCTGCACTACGGCAACCCGGGCGAAGGCCTGGTGCTGGAGGCCGGTATGCTGTTCACGATCGAGCCCATGCTCAATGCCGGCAAGCGCCAGGTCAAGACCTTGGCCGATGGCTGGACCGTCGTGACCCAGGACCATTCGCTGTCGGCGCAGTGGGAGCATATGGTGGCGGTGACGCCCGATGGCCATGAGGTGCTGACCACCTGGCCGAATGGCACCGGCAGCTACGCGCCGGTCTGAGAGTCGCTAACACAACCCTTGATACGTCGTTGCCGAGCCTTGTCGTACTACTGTACTGCCTGCGGCTCGGCGCCTAGTCGGGGACGCCTAGTCTCAACCGCAAACCTTCGGTTTGCTGGGTCGTGTTAGCGACTCTAAACTTCAGTCCGCTTGGTTGCCCCCCTCAGCGGGCCGTGGATCGATATCGACCACCAGCCGCTCGGGCTCGACCAGCGCATCCAGGTGCTTGCAGGCCCATTTGCTGTGGCCATCGATGCCGGCGACCGTATGGCCGTCGGCGATCACATCGCCGTGCTCGACCAGGTAGACGCTGGTATTGAACACAAAGCGTGAGACTTCGGCGGGGTCCATCTCGGAGAACAGCAGTTGCACATCGGGCACGCCAAAGGTAGCTCCGCCCAGGCTGTCCATCAGCATCTCGCCGGGGCGGTTGCTGATGTTGAAAAAGCGCACATTGACGACGCCGTAGTAGACAAAGCCTTCGGCATGGGCCTGCAGGTAGCGCTGCGGGTTCAGCAGGCAGCCGGCATTGGTCTGGCTGATGGCAGTGACGCCCCCGTTCTCGATCAGCACATGCATGACCGCTTGCAGGATCTCCAGCCGCTCGGGCACTGACAGGCCCCGGCCCATGAATTCGCTCACCAGCACGCAGTGCTGGCACTGGGCCAGCGCGCTTTCCTTTTCGGGCCAGTCCCAGGTCTGCTCCAGCGCGCTGGCGTAGTCGGTGGGGTCCATAGCCTCGCCTGCGCGGATGATGGCGATCTCGCTGGGCACGCCTTTTTTGTCGCTGTAGTCCACGCAGTAGTCGCGCAGCGCCAGCAAGATGGTGTCGCCATCTGCGACCAGGTCCACCGCCCCCAGGCGCTTGGCCAGTGCAGCGCGCAGGGTTTCGCCGTCCAGCATCGCGGGCTGGGCATACAGGGCCTCAAAGGCCCACATATCGGGGGCCATGCGGAGCTCGGGATTCGGTGGTGCCATGGTGCGCTCTCGGGCAGTGAAGATAGCCTGCATCTTGCCATGGCGCGCCCAGCTCTTGTCACTGCGGCTTTACCGGAGGGGCCTAAGATGGCGCCACTCAGTGGAGCAAAAAATGGATAACAGCGATCTGGAATATGTAGGCTTTTGGGCGCGCGTCGGTGCGGCCTTGATCGATACCGTGGTGTTGCTCGTCATCATCACCCCGGCCCTGGTGGCGATATACGGCTGGGAGTACTTCATGGCGGAAGGCCTGGTGCAAGGCCCGGCCGATGTGCTGATCAGCTGGGTGCTGCCAGCGGTCGCCTGCATCTGGCTGTGGCACAAGCTGCGGGCCACGCCAGGCAAGATGCTGATAGGGGCCGAGATTGTGGATGCCGAGACGGGCGAGGCGATGGGCCTGGGCCAATCTGTCGTCCGCTACCTCGGCTATTTTGTGTCCATCGTGCCGCTGTGCCTGGGCCTTATCTGGGTGGCCTTTGACCCGCGCAAGCAGGGCTGGCACGACAAGATTGCCGGCACCGTGGTGGTGCGCCGCAAGGGTGGGCGCACCCAGCCGGTTACTTTCAAGGACCAGCGGCTCGGTTAAGCTGGCCCGCATCTGGGGCCAGCCTGGGCGTCTTAGTCCAGGTGGGTCAGCAGGTGCAGCCAGAAGCGCGCCCGCATCTCCAGGGTCGACACCAGGATATGCTCATACACCGTGTGGGCGCCGTCGCCATCGGCGCCCAGGCCGTCCAGCGATGGCACGCCCATGGCCGAGGTGAAGTTGGCATCGCTGCCACCACCGGTGGGGGGTGCTTCTTCCAGCGCAAAGCCGGCTTCGCGGGCCGATTGCTGGGCCTTGGCCAGCAGCGCTTCGGCGCGGGCGTCCTTGACCATTGGTGGGCGGTTCACTTCGACATCGATATCGAGCGCCATGCCCTCGCCCACAGGGCGCAGTGCGCGCATCTTGCCCACCAGCTCATCGGCGGCCTGCAGATCGGGCAGGCGGAAATCGACCACGCATTTGCAGAAGGCCGGCACGGTGTTGGTGGTGGTGCCGCCTTCGATGGTGCCCACGCTCACGGTCACGCCGCGTTGGTAGTCGGTCATCGCTTCCAGCGCCAGGATCTGGTGCGCCATTTCGCGGATCGCGCTGCGGCCCTTGTCATGGGCTACGCCGGCATGCGATGCCAGGCCCTTGACGCCCAGGCGCAGCATGCCGGTGCCCTTGCGTGCGGTCACGCAGCGGCCGCCATTGGCGCGGGCCGGCTCGGCCACCAGGCAGTAGCGGGCATGGCGGGCAAAGGCCTCGATGTGCTTGCGCGATGCGTGGCTGCCGGTTTCTTCGTCGGGCACCACCAGCAGATCCACCGGCAGCGGCGTGCTGCCTGGCGTGGCCACGGCGCTCATGGCGGTCAGCGCCAGGTAGATGCCGGCCTTCATGTCGTAGCCGCCAGGTCCGTAGAGGCGGTCGCCTTCGATGCGGATCGGGTTGTCGGCCAGCATGCCGATGGGGTGCACGGTGTCCGCGTGGCCCAGGATCAGCAGGCCTTCGCGGGTATCACCCTCTGCGCGGTTGGTGATGTGCAGCACGGGCAGCACCGGGCCCAGGCCCTGCTTGCCTTCGGCCTGGGTCTCGATCACCGTGGCGCGCAGGCCAGCGGCGGCGGCCTGGGCGCGCATCATCTCGACCATGCGGGCGATCGAGGCCGGGTTGTTCGAGGGCGACTCGCAGCGCATCCATTCCGAGATGCCATCCACCAGTTGTTGCGTTGTTGCTTGCATCGTTGTTCCTTGGGTCTTGTCGAAAAGTGATAGAGCTTGGTCAGGCGGTGACGCGGCCGGCCCAGGGGGCCAGCCAGTCCGCATCGGGCATGCGCCCTTCAAACCATAGGTGGGCGCAGACATGGCTCATGGCCTCGCCATCATGGCCGATGCCTGCCACCTCATGCAGCTGCCAGGCCAGCGACAGCCCCAACCGTTCAGCGGCCTGCTGGCCCGCTGCGTAGTAGTGGTGGGCGCGGGCAAAGCGGTGCGGGCCCTGGCGCAGCGCGGCGGGCTCGGCCGGCAGGTTCGGGTCCTGGGTGTCGGTGTCGCGGTCGCCCGCCAAAATGACCAGCGGGGTGCGCAGCAACTGGGCCAGCGCCCCATCGGCCAGGCCAATGCCGGCCAGGCCTTGCGGAAAGTCCTGCTGGGCATCGGGCAAGGTGTACCAGCCCGGGTTGCCCGCTGCCACGCCGGCAAAGCCGGCCGCGCCCAGGGTGCTGACCAGGCGGTGCACAAACTGGCCGCCGGCCGAATGGCCAAACAGGTAGAGCGGCTGCTGCTGCACCACCCCGGCATCGCGCAGCTGCTGGGCCAAGTTCATCACCGCCTGGTAGGCCCAGTAGTCACGCGGCTGCAGGTCGCCCGCTTCGCTCCAGACGCTGCCGTTGTTGTAGCTCTCCACGCCCGGCCAGTGCTCATTCCCAAAGGTGGGGGCAATGATCTGCAGGCCATAGCGGTCTGCCGCGGGAATCCAGAAGTCGCGGTAGTCGTCGCCATTGCGCAGCACACCATGCTGCACCAGCACCACCGGCGCATCGGCGGCTACACCTTCAGGTCGGTAGCAGTTCAGGCTGATCGGCAGGTAGAGCGCGCCGTCACCGGCTTGCCAGTCGATGGCAAAACGGCCGTGCTGCTGGGTAAAACGTTGCCAGTCCATGAGGTAGTGTCCTCCGTAGTCGTCCAGCGGGTCAGTCCAACAAATGGCAGGCGGTCACATGGCCGGCTGCCGTCTCGCGCAGGCGGGGCACCTCCTGCTTGCAGCGCTCCATCGCATGCGGGCAGCGCGGGTGGAAGGTGCAGCCCGATGGCGGGTTCAGCGGCGAGGGGATCTCGCCCTTGATAGGGGTGAACACGCGCTTGCGCCGGCCCACATCGGGTACCTCGGCCAGCAGCGCCTGGGTGTAGGGGTGCTGGGCCTGGCCAAAGATCTCGGCCGTGGGCGCCATCTCCACGATCTTGCCCAGGTACATGATGGCCACCTTGTCGGAGATATGGCGCACCACGCCCAGGTCATGGCTGATGAACAGGTAGGTCAAGCCGCGCTGGGCGCGCAGGTCCATGAACAGGTTGATCACCTGGGCCTGGATCGACACATCAAGCGCGGCCACCGGCTCATCGCAGACCAGGAACTCCGGCGTCACCATCAGCGCGCGGGCAATGCCGATGCGCTGGCGCTGGCCGCCGGAGATCTGGTGCGGCAGGCGCGCGCGGTACTCGCTGGCCAGGCCCACTTCGGCGAGGGCGGCATCGACACGGCCCGGCACCTCAGCCGCTGGTGCCAGCTTGTGCACATGCAGCGCTTCGCCCAGGATCTGGTGCAGCTTCTGGCGCGGGTTGAGCGAGGCCTGCGGGTCCTGGAACACCATTTGCACACCCAGGGTGTAGGCGAGCTTGTCCTGGCCGCCCAACTGGCTCACATCCTGGCCCTTGTAGAGCAGCTGGCCTTCGGTCGCGGGGTGCAGGCCGGCCACCACGCGGCCCAAGGTGGATTTGCCGCAGCCCGATTCACCCACCAGACCCAGCACCTCGCCCTTGGCGATCTGCAGGTTGACGCCG
The DNA here is from genome assembly GCF_037479395.1 of Comamonas sp. MYb21. NCBI lineage: Bacteria > Pseudomonadati > Pseudomonadota > Betaproteobacteria > Burkholderiales > Comamonadaceae > Comamonas > Comamonas sp. MYb21. The sequence continues at coordinate 153,743 of NZ_JBBGZC010000005.1, forward strand.
TTGACGGCATGCACAATGCGCGTCTGCGCGGGCTGCCGGGCGACGGCGCCAACGATTTTCTGCAGCAGATCGGGCGCGCTGACAAAGCGCTTGTGCACATCGCGCAGTTCAATCACAGGGGTCGTTATCGCGGTCATGCGGCAGGTGCCTCCAGCGGTACAAAGCAGCGGAATGCGCGGCCGGGAATGGTAGTGACGGGGGGCTGCTCATCGACGCAGCGCGGGGTGGCGCGGCCGCAGCGCGGCGCAAAGGCGCAGCCGGGCACGCGGCCCGACAGGCTGGGCGCCATGCCATTGATCTGCGTGAGGCGCTCGCCCGGCGTGGCCTGGGCGGGCAGCGAATTGAGCAGGCCCTGGGTGTAGGGGTGGCGCGGTGCATCCAGCACCTCGGCGACGGTGCCGGTCTCGACAATGCGGCCGCCATACATCACCGCAACACGGTCGGCCAGCTCGGCGATCACGCCCAGGTCGTGCGTGATCCAGATCAGCGCCGTACCCTGGGCCTGGCAGATCTGCTGCATGCGGTAGAGGATCTGGCCCTGGATGGTGACATCGAGCGCCGTCGTGGGCTCATCGCAGATGATCAGGTCGGGACGGTTGAGCATCGCAATCGCAATCGCCACGCGCTGGCGCATGCCGCCGGAGAACTCATGCGGGTAGCTGCGCAGGCGCTTCTCGGGCGCGGGGATGCCGACCATGGCCAGCGCCTCCACGCAGCGCTGCAAGGCCTGCGCCTTGGGCAGCTTCTGGTGCGCGTCGATGGCTTCGAGCATCTGCTCTTCGATGCGCAGCACCGGGTTGAGCGTCATCAACGGATCCTGGAAGATCATCGCGATGCGGTCACCGCGCAGCTTGCGCATGGACTCGGCTGACAACTCGCGCAGGTCCTGGCCCTTGAACAGCACCTTGCCCTGGGTGACTTCACCGGGAGCATCGATCATGCCGAAGATGGAGAAGCCGGTGACCGATTTGCCCGAGCCGGATTCACCGACCAGGCCCAGAATTTCACCCGCCTCCAGGCGGATATCGATGTCGCTGACAGCGGGCCAGGCGCCCTCTTCGGTGTGGAACACCGTCTGCAGATCTTGTACTTCAAGCAAAGGGATAGTCATTACTTCCTCGGGTCCAGAGCTTCACGCAGGCGGTCGCCGATCAGGTTGATCGACAGGATCAGGGCCAGCAGCGCCAGGCCGGGGAACATGCTGATCCAGTAGTCACCCGACATCAGGTACTGAAAGCCGTTGGCAATCAGCAGACCCAGGGAGGGTTCGGTAATCGGCACACCCACGCCCAGGAAGGACAGCGTGGCTTCGAGCACGATGGCATTGGCGATCTGGATGGTGGCGAACACCATCACCGGGCCCATGCAATTGGGCAGCAGGTGGCGCGTCATGATGCGCCAGCCGGGGAAGCCCAGGTTCTTGGCCGCCTCGATGTATTCCTTCTTGCGTTCCTGCAGGGCACGGCCGCGCATGATGCGCGCGTAATGCGCCCACTGCACCAGCACGATGGCGATCACCACCTTGTCCACACCCCGGCCCAAAATGGCCAGCAGTACCAGCGCCACCAGGATGGTCGGAAAGCCGAGGATGAAGTCGACGATGCGCATCAGCACCGTATCGACCCAGCCGCCAAAATAGGCCGCAACCAGGCCCACCAGACTGCCGATGATGGTGGCCAGCACCACGGCGCTCAGGCCCACCATCAGGCTGATGCGCAGGCCATGCAGGATGGCCGAGAGCATGTCACGGCCCTGGTCGTCGGTGCCCAGCCAGTAGGTCATGCCCGACGCCGCTTCGGACATCGGCTTGAGGCGGCCGTCCATCAGGTCGAGCGCGCCCAGGTCATAGGGGTTTTGTGGCGACAGAAACGGCGCCAGCAGCACCACGGCCAGCAGCAGCACGAGCGCGATCACCGCGCCTTTGACAGACGGTTTGCTGCGCAGTTTCTTCAGAATGGCACGCCGCTGGGGCGTGTCTTGCAGGGGCTGGGCCCGCTTGCTGGGATCGATGGTCATCAGGGATTTATCGGGCTGCATCATGGGGCCTCCTGCAGCTGTACGCGCGGATCGAGCACCGCATAGGCCAGGTCCACCAAGAGGTTGATCATCACGAAGATGAAGGTGACCAGCATCACATAGGCCACCACCACCGGGCGGTCGAGCTTGTAGATGCTGTCAATCAAAAGCTTGCCCATGCCGGGCCAGGCGAACACGGTCTCGGTGATGGTCGAGTAGGCGATCAGGGTGCCGAACTCCATGCCGATCACGGTGACCACGGGGATCAGGATATTGCGCAGGATGTGGCGGGTCAGGATGCGGCGCTCGCTGATGCCCTTGGCACGGGCGAACTTCACATACTCCTGGGTCTTGGCCTCCATCACGCCGGTGGCGGTGAGCCGCAGCACCAGCGCAATATTGCCCAGCGCCAGGTTGATGGCCGGCAGCATGACATGGCTCCAGCCATCGGCGGTGAACAGCGACAGCGGCACGCCCAGCACATTGACCGTGTCCCCCCGGCCCGACGACGGCAGCCATTGGAGCCAGACGGCGAACATCAGGATCAGCATCATGCCCTGCCAGAAGTTGGGCAGCGAAAAGCCCAGCACCGAGCCGCCCATCAGGCCCCGGCCCAGCGGCTTGTCGTTGAAGAGGCCGGCAATCAGGCCCAGCGGAATGCCGAGCAGGCAGGTCAGGCCAATGGCGACCACGACCAGCTCGAAGGTCGCCGGAAAGCGCTGCACAATCAGCTCGATCGCAGGGATGCCATGCACAAACGAGGTGCCCAGGTCGCCCTGGAAGGCGCGGGTGAGAAAACTCCAGTACTGCAGCCAGACCGGCAGGTCCAGCCCCAGGCGCTTGATCATCGCCTGGCGGTCTGCATCGCTGGCCTCGGCGCTCACCAGCAGCTCGATGGGGTCGCCCACCGCGTAGACCGCCATGAACACCACCAGCGAGACCGCCAGCAGCACCAGAAAACTTTGCACCATGCGGCGCAGGATATAGACGATCACATTACGTCCTCAAAATTAGAATGCCATGCGCTGTCACCTGCATGGTTGTCGCCCTCTGTGGAGTCTTTTCATCGTGGGGCGTACAAAATCACAAAGCCCGCATGGCCCCACCACTGGAGCTGGATGCGGGCCATGCCAGGGACCGGGCCTGTTTGGCACCCGGTGTGGCACCAGCTGTCTATTTCGGTTTGACCGACATGGCCAGCGTGTACTGGTCGCGTCGGCCTTCGTAGCTCAACCCTTTCTTGAATGCCCAGATGCTGCTCTCAAAGTGCAGCGGAATCAGCGGTACATGGGCCAGCGCAATCTGCGTGGCCTGTTGGTAGGCGGCCTTGCGCGCGTTCGCGTCCATCTGCCCCATGGCCGGCACAAACACCTCGTCAAACGCGGGCAGGCTAAAGCCGCCGTAGTTGCTGGTGCCCAGGCCCTTGTCCTTGTCGGTGGTGGCCACCCAGTACTGGAACAGGCCCGAGGCCTCGCCGTTTTCCGACGGCCAGCCGCCCATCGCAAAGCTGAACTCGCGCTTGGCGCGCTTGGGGAAATAGATGGCTGCGGCCTGCGCATCCACCGTGGTCTTGATGCCGATGCGCGTCAGGTACTGGGCCACCGCCTGCGCGATCTGGCCGTCGTTGATGTAGCGGTCATTGGTGGTGGTCAGGGTCAGCTCAAAGCCTTGCGGGTAGCCGGCCTCGGCCAGCAGCTTCTTGGCGGCTTCGGGATCGAACTTGATCTCGGTGGGCTTGTCGAGGCTGCCGAACATGCCCGTGGGCATGTACTGGTTGGCGACGGTGGCCATGCCATCCATCAGCCGCTGCACGATGGCCTTGCGGTCAATGGCCATGTTGATGGCCTGGCGCACACGCAAATCCTGCAGCGGGTTCTTGCCATCGGCGGCCTTGGCAAACGGGCTTTGCGCGCGGCCGGCGTCCGGCTGGAAGAAGATCAGCCGGGTGGACGGCGTCGCGACAAAGTCGAGCTTGCTGTTGTCCTTGATGCGCGGCAGGTCGCGCGCAGCGGGGCTTTCGATGACATCGTAGTCCCCGGACATCAGGCCCGTCAGGCGCGGGCCGGCATTGGGCACGGGCACCATCTTGACGCTCTTCCAGTGCGGCTTGGTACCCCAGTAGCCCTCGTTGCGCTCCATCTCGATACCGGTGCCCTTGACATAGGACTTGAGCTTGTAAGGGCCCGTGCCGATGGACAGCTTGCCGGTGTTGAAATCGGCCACCGTGGGCCAGGGCGAGGTGACGCCGCAGCCCTCCTTGGGCGCAAAGCGCAGCTTGTCGAACTTGGCAATGCCGCTCCAGATGATGGGCAGCGAACGCGCCAGCTCATTGGGCATCGTCGGGATCGGCCGCTCGCTCTTGATGATGACGGTGTAGTCATCGGGCGTCTGCACATCGCTGAAGCTCTGGGCCGGCTCCATGTAGGAGCGCGAGACATTGGTCTCGTTGTTCAGCACGCGGCACAGCGTGAACAGCACATCCTTGGAGGTGAAGGGCTCACCATTGGAGAACTTCACACCCTGGCGCAGTTTGAGCTCCCAGGTGTTGTCATCGATGGCGCGCCAGGACTGGGCCAGCCCCGGGATCAGCTCCATCTGCGCATTGCGGTTGATCAGCGACTCGAAGATATGGGCCGAGAACGCGTCGTTGGTGGTGACCTTGTGGTAATGCGGGTCAGCGGCGGTGGGCTCGGAGGCGAGGCCGATGGTCAGCGACTGGGCTGCCGCCATGCCCGCAGGCAGGGCGAGCGCAGCCAGGCTGGCCAGCGACAAGGGTGTGCGGCGCGAGATCTTCTTGGTAGACACAGGTCGTTCCTCCTTGGTTAAAAGCCTCGTAGGGCAATGCAAGTGCCGTGCCACTACCTATTTCTCATCGCCCACGCCGGGGTGCAAGACCCCGGCTGCCGCAAGCACCTTGCTTACTTGGCGGGCTTGACCGATGTGGCCAGCGTGTACTGGTCGCGGCGGCCTTCGTAGCTCAGCTCTTTCTTGAAGGCCCAGATGCTGCTCTCGAAGTGCAGCGGGATCAGCGGCACGTTGTCCAGCGCGATCTGCGTGGCCTGCTCCAGCATGGCCTTGCGCTTGACCGGGTCCACCGTCTTCGCAGCCGGGATGTAGACCTTGTCGAAATCGGCATTGCTGAACGCGCCGTAGTTGCTGGTGCCCAGGCCCTTGGGCGAGTCAGTGCTGGTCACCCACAGCTGGAACAGGCCCGAGGCTTCGCCGTTCTCCGAAGGCCAGCCACCCATCGGGAAGCTGAACTCACGCTTGGCGCGCTTGGGGAAGTAGATCGAGGCGGTCATCGCATCGACCTTGGTCTTGATGCCGATGCGGGTGAGGTACTGCGCGACGGCCTGCGAGATCTGCGCATCGTTCATGTAGCGGTCGTTCGTCGACGACAGGGTCATCTCGAAACCGTTGGGGTAGCCGGCTTCAGCCAGCAGCTTCTTGGCGCCTTCGGGGTCGAACTTGATCTCGGGGGCCTTGGCCAGGCCGCCAAACATGCCATCGGGCATGTACTGGTAGGCGGGGGTGGCCATGCCGTCCATCAGGCGCTGCACGATGGCCTTGCGGTCGATGGCCATGTTGATGGCCTTGCGCACGCGCAGGTCCTGCAGCGGGTTCTTGCCGTCGGGCGCAGTCACAAAGGGCGACTTGTCGCGGCCGATGTCGGGCTGGAAGAACACCAGGCGGGTAGACGGCGTGGCGACAAAGGCCAGCTTCTTGTCTTCCTTGATGCGGGCCAGGTCGCGGGCGGCCGGGTTCTCGATCAGGTCGTAGTCACCGGACATCAGGCCGGTCAGGCGCGGGCCGGCATTGGGCACGGCCACCATCTTGACGGTCTGCCATGCAGGCTTGGGGCCCCAGTAGCCGTCATTGCGCTCCAAGGTGATGGCATTGCCCTTCACATAGGACTTGAGCTTGAAGGGGCCGGTGCCAATGGCCATCTTGCCGCTGTTGAAGTCGGCCACCGTGGGCCAGGGGCCCTTGTAGCCGCAGCCTTCCTTGGGCGCGAACTTGAGCTTGTCGTGCTTGATGATGCTGCTGGAGATGATGGGCAGGTTGCGCGCAAACTCGGCCGGGATCAGCGGCACGGGCTCGGCGGTCTTGACGATCACGGTCAGGTCATCGGGGGTCTGCACGTCGGTGATCAGCTTGGTCGTATCCATGTACGACTGCGAGACATTGGTCTCGTTGTTCAACGTGCGGCAGATGGTGAACAGCACGTCCTGCGAGGTGAAGGGCGCGCCGTTGGAGAACTTCACATCCTTGCGCAGCTTGAACTCCCAGGTCAGGTCGTCCAGGTTCTTCCACGAGGTGGCCAGCGAGGGCACCAGCTCCATGCTGGCGGTGCGGCCCACCAGCGAGTCATAGACATGCGCCGAGAACGAGTCGTTCGTCGTCATCTTGTGGTAGTGGGGATCGGCCGCTGTGGGCTCGGAAGCCAGCGCAATGGTCAGGTGTTGGGCGTGGGCTGCGCCAATGAGCGAGGCACCCACCAGCGCCAGGGCGCGCTTGTTCAATGCGAAATTCATGTCTGTCCTTGGGATCTTGGCTAGCACTGCCAGCAGGCAGCGCTTTCGAACCGGGAAGCGGGACCATCGCGCACCAGCGCGCGCCATCGTCCGCAGCCGGAAAGCCTGCGAATTCTCACACGAAATGACATCTGCTCACGCTCACGCAGCCCGTGAAAAGTGGGCATTTACCCCAATAAAACAAGGAGATGGGCCATCTTTTGCTGACATTGTTCGTGCAGCACACAATGTTATGCAAGCTGCGCAACAATGCGATCCCTGCGGGTGGGAAAATCCAGCACGCGTAACGCCGTCTGATCGGTACGATGCGCATCCACCCGCCCCCTGCCAATACGCTTTCCAACCCCTATGCGCCGCCGCCTTTTTTTGGCCTCCAGCCTGTTTGCCGCCAGCATGCTGGCCGCCTGCTCCTTGCTTGCCCCACCCAGCTACACCCTGTCTGCCGCTGAGCTGCAGACCATCGTGGCCAAGTCCTTCCCCCGCTCCTATCCGCTGCTTGGCCTCTTGCAGCTCGATGTGCAGGCCCCCAGCCTGCAGCTGCTGCCCGAGACCAACCGCATCCAGGCGACGATGCGCGCCGAGATGTCGGGCAAGGTGCTGCCCCACCGCCTGGACGGCACCATGGTGCTGGACTTTGCACTGCGCTACTCGCCGGCCGACCACAGCCTGCGTGCCACCCAGGTGCAGGTGCAGTCGCTGCAGATGACCGGCCTGCCCGAGGCGATGGAGGTGATGCTGCAGGCCTACGCGCCGCGCGCGGCCGAGCATGCGATGGAGGATGTGGTCGTGCACAGCTTGCGCCAGGAGGACCTGGAGCGCCTGGACAAGGCGGCCGAGCTGCCGGCCACCTTCAAGGTGACGGCCGAGGGCCTGCGCATCGAATTTGTGAAGCCCCAGGACGCGAAGTAGGCCGACAGGCCCGCGCCCAATCTGCTTTATGCTGCTGGCAAGGCGCACACCTGCAAGCCGCCTGCCTATTGTTTGGAGAGATCCCCATGAGCACCCTTGCCGATTTCAGTATCACCCGCAAATGGCCGGCCACCCGGCCTGATCTGCTGCAGCTGTATTCGCTGCCCACACCCAATGGCGTCAAGGTCTCCATCCTGCTCGAGGAGCTGGGCATGCCCTATGAAGTGCACAAGATCAGCTTCGAGAGCAATGACCAGACCTCGCCCGAGTTTGTCGGCACCTTCCCGAACAACAAGATCCCGGCCATCATCGACCCCAATGGTCCCGGCGGCCAGGCGATTGCACTGTTCGAGTCCGGCGCCATCATGGTCTACCTGGCCGAGAAGACCGGCATGTTCCTGCCGCAGGACCCGGTGAAGCGTTACGAGACCCTGCAGTGGCTGATGTTCCAGATGGGCGGCATCGGCCCGATGTTTGGCCAGGTCGGTTTCTTCAACATCTTTGCCGGCAAGGATTTTGAAGACAAGCGCCCCCTGACCCGCTATGTGGACGAATCCAAGCGCCTGCTGACCGTCCTGAACAAGCACCTGGCTGGTAAGGAATGGGTGGCCGGTGATACCTACACGATTGCCGATATCGCTATCTTCCCCTGGATCCGCAACATGATCGTGCGCTACAACGCCGAGGCCCTGATCGGCTGGGGCCAGTACCCCGAAGTCAGCCGTGTGCTCAGCCACTGGCTGCAACGCCCGGCCGTGCAGCGCGGTTTGCTGATCCCCTGATCTGCTTTGCTTTTAAGCAAAAAAATGCCAGCCCGAGGGCTGGCATTTTGCTGTGTGGCAGACGCTTAAACGGCTGCGCTCACAATGATTTCGACCAGCAGCTCGGGACGGGCCAGCTTGGCTTCGCAGGTCGCGCGGGTGGGCATATTGGCCTTGTCGGCCCATTCGCCCCAGACCTGGTTCATGCCGGCAAAATCCTTGTCGATGTCCTTGAGCCAGATCTGCACCGTCAGCAGGCGCGACTTGCTGGTGCCGGCTGTTTGCAGGTAGCCGTCGATCTTGGCCAGCACGTCGCGGGTCTGGGCGCCAATGTCGCCCGAGATGTCGCCAGCGGTGACGCCGGCCACATAGACCACGCCGCCGTGCACAACGATGCGGCTGAGGCGTTCATTGCTGTCGATACGTTGGATGTCGTTGCTCATCATTTACTCCCTGAGATAAAAATACGACCGCTGCAGCTAGGCAGTAGCAAAGCGGTCCACACGAAACGCCGAAATCGGCAAGCTGCTGGTGCCCTGGGTCACCAGCTCGGCCACAATGCAGCCGGTAATCGGACTGAGCTCAAAGCCATGGGCAGAGAAGCCAAAGGCATGCACGAGGTTATCAGCACTGGCACTGGGGCTGATGACCGGAATCTCGTCAGGCATAAAGCCCTCGATACCGGTCCAGGCCCGTGCAATGCTCACATCGCGCAGATGCGGGAACAGGTCGATGACGGTCTGCGCGCTCTTGGGCATGCGGTTGAGGTCGACCATCGCATGGCGTTGGCTGGCGTCGGCCTCGCAGCGCAGGCCGCCACCAATCACCACCGTGCCATTGTCGAACTGCTTGAACGACAGCGGCCGGCCCATCGCGCCCAGCACCGGTTTGACAAAGGGCGCCACGCGCTGGGTCACCATCAGCATCAGGCCGCCGGCCACCATCGGCACCGGGTCGCCCACCTGCGCGGCAAAATCTGCCGCCCAGGCGCCTGCGGTGTTGACCAGCCAGGGCGCATGGAACGCGCCCTGAGCGGTGCTGGCCTGCCACATGCCGCTTTGCTGGTCGACCCGCAGCACAGGCGCCTGCTCGACGATCTGCACGCCCAGCTTCTCTGCCGCCAGGCGGTAGGCGGTGGCCACCTTGTAGGGCAGCGCATAGCCATCGCGGTCGGCCCAGATGCCGCCCACCACATGGGGCGAGATGCTGGGCACCAACGCGCGCACCTGCTGCTGGTCCACCCATTGCTCATGGAAAAAACCCAGGCCGTTGAGCATGGCCACGCGCGCCTTGGCCTTGATCTCATCGGCCTCGTTCTCGGCCACCTGCAGCTGGCCCGAGGGTACAAAACCGCCGTCGCTGCCGATGATGTCGGCCAGGCCATGCCAGAGCTGCTCGCGTGCCGCCAGCGCCAGCGGAATCTCGGCCACATGGCGGCCCAGGGTGCGCACGCCACCGGCATTGACGCCGGAGGCATGGCGGCCGCAGTACTCGGCCTCCAGCAGGCGCACGCTGAGGCCTGCCTTGGCCAGCTGGAAGGCGCTGGACAGGCCTTGCAGCCCGCCCCCGATCACCAGCACATCGCTGCTGCCCGATGCCGGGCTGGCTATGCCGGCCATGTCACACACCTGCGGCCAGCTGGGCCAGCGACAGCGACTTGAGCGGCGGACGGATGCGGTAGTAGCCCACGTCCTGCGGCGGCAAATTGGCTTCCTTGGCGATGATCTCGGTCACCGTCAAACCACATTGGCGGCCCTGGCAGGGCCCCATGCCGCAGCGGCTGAAGGACTTGGTCTGGTTCGGGCCCACGCAGCCCAGCTGCACCTGCTCGCGGATCGCGCCGGCAGTCACCTCTTCGCAGCGGCAGACCACGACCTCGTCGGCCGGAATGCGGAACTCGTCCTTGGGCCGGTACTGCTGGTTCAGGAAGGGGCGGATGCGCAGATGCTGCGCGATCTGGGCGCGCTGCTGGGCACCGTCTTCGCTCGCGCCAAAGCCCAGGCTGTTGGCCACGCCAATGCCGGCCAAGGCACCTTGCATCTCGGCCACCAGCGCGCCGCCAATGCCGGCGCCGTCACCGGCGATATAGATGCCCGGCAGGCTGGTCTGGCCCCAGCTATCCAGCACGGGCACCCAGCACAGCTGCTCATCGTCCCAATGGTGCTCGGCGCGCAAGGACCAGGACACCTGGGTGTTGGGCACCACGCCCTGGTGCAGCAGCACCAGCTCGCAATCGATCTGCTGGGCCCGGCCCGCGCTGCTAAAGCGCACCTGGCGCACGGCGTCATCGCCCTCGATGCGCAAGCCACCCACATCCTTGAAAAACGGAATGCCGGCCGACTTGATCTCGCGCAGCAGGCCCAGGCCCTTGCGCACATAGCCCCAGCCGGCCAGCAGCGACGAGGCATGGCGGATCGCCAAACGCCAGTCGGTGCCCGCGGACGTATCGAGCACCGCACGGATGTCCACACCGGCGCGCAGGTACTGCGCCGCCAGCAGGTAGAGCAAGGGGCCGCAGCCGGCCAGCACCACGGGCACCTGGGGCACCACCGCGGCGTTCTTGAGCAAAATCTGGCCAGCACCGGCGGTCATCACCCCGGGCAGGGTCCAGCCCGGCACGGGGAAGGGCCGCTCCATCGCGCCGGTGGCGATCACCAGCGACTTGGTTTCGATGCGGGTGGTGCGGTCATTGCGCAGCACATGCACGGTCTTGTCGGGGTCGATCTGCCAGACCGAGGCACCGGCCCAATGCGTCAGGCCACTGGCGCGGATCTGCTCGGCCAACGATTTGCCGTAGACATAGTCGGAGCCGAGGATGCGCTCGCGCTGGGCATCGGTCTCGGTGATGCTGCGGTAGATCTGGCCGCCCACCTGGGGTTGCTCGTCGAGCAGCAGCACATCCAGGCCGCGCCGCTTGGCCGCCAGGGCCGCTGCCATGCCGGCCGGGCCTGCGCCAATCACGACCAGGTCACGCAGCTGGCTGGGCGCATCGTTCAAAGGGATAGCGGGCTTAGACATGCTTGGCCTCCTGCGCATCCAGCAGGCTGGGCGCCGCTTGCATGGTGGTCACTTCCATGCCGTCTTCGGGGGTGATCAGGCAGGCCTGCTGGTTGGGACGGCCGTTGACGCCGACCATGCACTCAAAGCACACGCCCATCATGCAGTAAGGCGCGCGGGCACCCTGGCCCACGGGCGAGACGCGCACGGCCGTGATGCCGGCTGCCAGCAGGCCAGCGGCCAGGCTGGCGGCGGGCGACATGCGCACCACGGCGCCATTGACCAGCACCGACACCGTGCCAGCGGCCCCGACCTGGTGGCCAGGGAGGTATTTGAAAAGGGCTTTAGATGCCATAGGGTTTCACTTCCGTTTCCGGCGTAAATCGTGTCGCGGGGAATGCCTCGATGGCGGCCGGCCGCAGGCCCGTGGCCACCCAGGGGGCGATACAAAAGACGTGCTGGGCCGCCAGCGTGACGCCGCTGTGGCAGGTCACCGCAAAGGCGCCGGGGTGGCTGGCCGACTCCTGGTACATGGGGAAGCCATCGGGCGACATCACCCGCAGCGCCGCCCAGGTGCGCACCACGCGGGCGTTGGCCAGCACCGGGAAGCACTTGACCGCGCGCGCCGCAATCTTGGCGCTGACCGGCACACGCACCATGTCGTCAAAGCCCAGCTCTTCCATCGAGTCGCCGATCTGCACCGTGCCCTCATCGGTCTGGCGCACATAGTTGGTGGGGTGCGGCAAAAAGGGCTGCACCCGCTCGGTGATGAAGACCTGGCCCTTGTTGGGCCGCACCGGCACAAACATGCCCACCATGGCCGACAGCTGCTGCGTCGCATGGCCGGCGGCAATCACGATGCGTGGAGCCTGCCAGGCGCGCTCGCCTGCGCTGACGTGGAAGATGCCGCCTTCCTTGCGGATCGCATCGACCTGCATGCGGTTGTGGATGCGCGCGCCCTTGGCGATGTTGGCGCTGTAGAGCGCCCGCAGCAGCTTCAAGGGGTTGCAGTGGCCGTCCATCGCCGAGTAGGTGGCGCCCACCACCTCGGGGCCCAGGCCCGGCAGCTGCCGGGCGGCCTCATCGCGGCTGAGCACCGTCGTGCGGTAGGCGGGGTCGCCCACCTCCGACTCCAGCCACTGGAGCTTGGCCAGGCGCTGGGCCATCTCTTCCTCGCTCAGGCAGATATGCAGGCCGCCGGGCTGCATCAGCTCGACGTCAATGCCGGTCTGCGCCTGCAGCTCATCGCGCAGCGCAGGCCACTGGCGCGCCGAGCCAAAGCTCCAGCGGGCGTAGTCGGCCATGCCGTAGCCCTTGCCCTGCACCCAGACCAGGCCGAAGTTGCCGCGCGAGGGGCGAATCGTGTCGTCCGCGCCGTCGATGACCGTGACCGACAGACCCTGGCGCAGCAGCCCGTAAGCCACGGAACTGCCCACCAAGCCTCCCCCGATCACGATGACATCGCTGCTATGTGTGTTGTTATTCATTTTTTGCTCTCAACCTTTGCCAATCAAAACCTTCTCCAGGCCGACCAGCTTGTCCAGGATGACCATCAGCACCAGGGTGCCGACGATCAGCACGGTGGAGACCGAGGTCACCAGCGGGTCGATGGTCTGGGCGATGTGGTTGTACATGGCGACCGGCAAGGTCATCGTGCCGGGGGTGGCCACAAACACCGTCATCGTCAGCTCATCAAAGCTCTGGATGAAGGACAGCATCCAGCCGCCTGCGATACCGGCCATCAGCATGGGCACGGTGATGCGCATGAAGACGGTGCTGCGCGATGCGCCCAGCGACAGGCCGGCATGCTCGATCTCGCGGTTCATGCCGGTGGCTGCGGCCAGCACCATGCGCAAGGCATAGGGCATGATGCAGATCACATGGGTGAACATGAGCCAGAAGAACGAACCGGATAGCCCCGCAATATTGAAAAACCGCAGGAAGGCCGCGCCCAGCACGACGTGCGGAATCATCAGCGGCGACATGAAGAAGGCCATCAGCACCTCGCGACCGGCAAAGCGGTAGCGGGTGATGGCGAGCGCTGCTGGCACCGCCAGCGCGATCGCGATCGAGGCCGAGGCCAGGCCCAGCTTGGCTGAAAACCAGAAGGCCGACTTGATTTCCGTCGCATCGAGGATGGCGCGGAACCAGCGCAAGGACAGGCCATCGGTGGGGAAGGAGATGAAGCCCTTGTCGGTAAAGGCCACCGCCACCACCACGGCCAGCGGCGCCAGAATGAAGCTGATGAACAGCGCGTGGTAGACCAGCGCCAGAGGACTGTTTTTTTGCATGGCTCAACCCTCGAAAACAGCTTTGAAGCGGCGCTCGATCCAGCGATTGCAGCCCACGATGATGACGACATTGGCAACCAGCAGCACCACGGCAATGGCAGCGCCCAGCGGCCAGTTCAAGGTGTTGAGGAACTCGTCGTAGGCGGCCGTGGCCACCACCTTCAGGCGCCGTCCGCCCAGCAGTGCAGGCGTGGCAAAGGCCGATGCCGACAGCGCAAAGACGATGATGCTGCCCGAGAGGATGCCCGGCAGCAGCTGAGGCAACACGACACGGCGGAACACGGTGCGCTGGCTGGCGCCCAGGGACAGGCCAGCGTTCTCGACCTGGGGGTCGAGCTTTTGCAGCGAGGCCCAGACGGAGATCACCATGAAGGGCACCATCACATGCACCATGGCAATCGTCACGCCCGTCATCGTGAAGGCCAGGCGCAGTGGTTCGTCGATGATGTGGAACAGCATCAGGCCCTTGTTGATCAGGCCGTTGTTGCCCATCAGGATGGACCAGCCCAGGGTACGCACCACCACTGAGATCAGCAGGGGCGCGAGGATGATCAGCAGAAACACACCGCGCCAGCGGCCCCGCATGCGGGAGATGATGATGGTCTCGGGCACACCCAGCACCACGCAGAGCACGGTGACGATGGCCGACATCAGGGCGGTGCGGCCAAAGATCTCCAGGTAGTAGCTGTCGCTGAAGATCTCCAGGTAGTTCTTCAGCGAATAGACGTTTTGGATGCCTTCCATGCCGTTGAAGACATTGAGCGACAGGATGGCGGTCAAGGCCAGCGGCGCCAGCAGCATGGTCACAAAGACCAGCAGGCCGGGGCCGGACATGGCCCAGGGTTTCCAGCGGTTCTTGCTATCCACGGCTGGCCTCCTGCTGGGTCAGCACGCGCACATCGTCGGGGGCCCAGTTCAGCGTGACCTCGTCGCCCTCATGCAGCGCAGCGCGGCGTGCATTGGGCAGGCTGATGTGGATGTCGCCCAACGCAGTGCTGACATTGACCACCCACTGGCTGCCCAGGAACAGCAAGGTCTTGATCGTGCCGGGCAGGCCGCCCTGGCCGGCCGGGGCCACCTCGATGCGTTCGGGCCGCAGGTAGACCACGACCGGGCCGCTGGCCACCGGGCTGGGCGCGCCCAGCACCATGTCGCCAATCTTCACGGTCTCGCGGCTTTGGGCCTGGCCTTCGAAGCGGTTGGTCTTGCCCAGGAACACCGAGGCAAAGTCGCAGCTGGGCTTGTCGTAGATCTGCTGGGGCGAATCGACCTGGGCGATCTGGCCGTTGTGCATCACCGCAATGCGGTCGCTCATCGTCATCGCCTCGACCTGGTCGTGTGTCACCAAGATGGTGGTGATGCCCAGCTGGCGTTGGATGGCGCGCATCTCGACATGCATTTCCTGGCGTAGCTTGGCGTCCAGGTTGGACATGGGTTCATCGAGCAGCAGCACCTCGGGCTGGATCGCCAAGGCGCGGGCAATGGCCACACGCTGGCGCTGGCCACCGGAGAGTTCACGCGGGTAACGGGCGCCGAGCCCATGCAGGCGCACCAGCGCCAGCGCATCCTGAATCCGCTGCTGCACGACATCGCGGCTGAGCTTGCGCATCTCCAGACCAAAGGAGATGTTCTGCTCCACCGTCATGTGGGGAAAGAGCGCATAGCTCTGGAACACCACGCCCATGCCGCGCTGCTCGGGGCGCAGCTGGGTGATGTCCTTGCCGTCCAGCACAATGCGGCCCTGGCTGGGGTCCAGAAAGCCGGCAATCATCTGCAAGGTGGTTGTCTTGCCGCAGCCCGAAGGGCCCAGCAGCGACACGAACTCACCGCGCTGGACATCCAGGTGGAAGTCCTTGACGGCAACAAAATCCCCGAACCTCTTGGCGAGGCCCTCGATACGTAGAAAACTCATGTGAAACTCCGGGGCCTGCGGCCCGCGTGGGACGGCGCGGCAGGCCTGTGTAGGGCGGCTGGCTTAACGCCTATCCCTGGCGTCCTGGCAAGGAGGCCAGGGATGAATGAGAGGCGCTCACACGGCCCTTGAGACGAGGCGCAAAGCCGCAGGCAGTACAAGAGGTACGACAAGGCTTTGCAACGAAGTATCAAGGCTTGTGTGAGTGACTCTTAACGCTCGACGGTGCGGTTCCAGCGATTGGTCCATTCGGAGCGCTTGACGTTGACAATCTTGTAGTCCACGGTCTTCAACTGGGCGATCTGCTCGGGGCCATAAGGCACTTGCTTGGCGACCTTCTCATCCAACTTGACCTTGCTGTTCATGGGGCCCCAGGCCTGGGTCTCGGCGAGCGCCGTTTGCGACTCGGGCGTGTAGAGGAACTGCACGAACTTCTGCGCGCCAGCCTTGGGCTGCTTCTTGGCAACGGGGCAGACGGAGGTGAACAGCGCAAACGCGCCTTCCTTGGGGTAGACGAACTTCACGGGAAAGCCGGTATCGGCCAGCGCCTTGACGCGGCCGCTGCCCCAGACACCGATGACGGCATCGCCGTTCTGGAACAGCTCGGTCATCTTGCCCGGCGACGGCTCCCAGGCCAGCACATTGGGGCCCACTTCCTTGATCAGCGCCTGGAAACCAGGGTCGATATTGCTCGCGCCGCCGCCGTTCATCTCAGCAAACATCAGCAGGGTCTGCAAACCGTAGCCGTTGTTGATCGGCGGGATCACGGTCTTGCTCTTGAATTTCTTGTCTTTCAGGTCATTCCACGACGTGGGAGCGGCCCAGCCGGCCTTCTTGAAGGCTTCTTCGTTGTAGAACAGGCCGGTGGCGATGACGCCCAGGTTCAGCGACTTGTTGCCCGCCGTCTTGGCCATGGGGTAGAGGTCGTTGTAGACCGGTGCGGCCTCGATATCGCCGCAGAAACCGAACTGCACCGCCTGCTCCATCGGGCCGTCGTCCATCAGCGCCACGTCGTACTGGGGGTTGTTCTTTTCGGCCTGCAGCTTGGCCAGGGTGTCGGTGGAGTTGCCAGGCACGTAGATGACCTTGTTGCCGGTCAGCTTCTCATAGGCGGGAATGATCTTTTGCTTGAAGGCGGTCTCGGTCGAGCCGCCATAGCCACCGACATAGATGTCTTCAGCATGGGTAATGCCAGCGGTGGCAGCAAAGGCAGCGGCCAGAGAGAGAGCCAGACGGGATACGGTCATCGAAATTACCTCCAGAAAGTAGCGTGGAACCAAGTGGAATTCAATCTGTCTGGTAGCCAATGATAGGCATCTGCAGGCAAAATTGAATCGGTGAATTCCTGCTTCAATGCCTTTATGGGATGGAAATTTCTCAATCGATAAACCATTGAAATAACTACAAAATTAGTAATTTTGTAGACTATTCGATTGCATTAGGCCATTAACTCATGTCTTTACAACATGGATAAGAAGATCACACTGCGCCATCTCGAAGCCTTTCGGGCGCTGATGCTGCGCCGCTCGGTCACCGCAGCGGCCCAGTCGCTGGAGGTGACCCAGCCGGTGGTGACACGGCTGATCGCCGAATTCGAGGCGCGCATCGGCATGCCGCTGTTCGAGCGGGTCAAAAGCCGGCTGCAGCCGACGTCGGCGGCGACCTTGCTGCTCGAAGACGTGCACCAGGCGCTGATGGGCATCGAGCGTATCCGCAACATCTCCGAGAACGTGCGCTTTCGGCGTCTGCAGCGGCTGGAGGTGACGGCCGCGCCGGCGATGGCGACCTCGTTCCTGCCCAGCGCCATTGCCAAGTTCAGCGCCCAGTTCCCCGAGACCCTGGTCACCTTGCACATGCAGGCCTCGCCGGCCGCGCTGGACATGGTCCAGGCCGAGCGCTGCGATATCGGCTTTGTGATGCTCTCGCCCGACCACACCCGCTTCAAGGGCCTGGAGACCTTGGTGATCGGCAAATTGGTCGTCGCCGTGCCCGCCGGCCACAAGCTGGCGCGCAAGACCAGCCTGTCACCGGTCGACTTTGTCGACGAGCCCCTGGTGTCGCTGCCCACGATGATGGAGACCCGCGCCAAGCTCGACAGCCTGTTCCTCGTCAACCGCGTGCAGCGCCGCGTGAACATCGAGACCCAGATCTCGTACGCCGCCATCAAGCTGGTCGAGGCCGGCGCCGGCCTGGCGATCATCGACCCGCTGACGGCCTGCAGCTACCACGGGCCCGATGTGAAGTTTGTGCTGTTCGAGCCCGCTGTCCCCTGCGAGTACTCGATGGTGGTCTCCAACCGCCATGCCTCCACCCTGGTGCTCAAGCCCTTCATCGACCTGGCCAAGGCGGAGATCAAGCGCATGCTGCCCAAACGCTGGATTCTTTAAGCAGCGTTTGGGCAGTGCCTGCGGATGGGAACCGGTTTATTCCGGCGTGATGCCGGCTGCCTTGATCACCTGCCCCCATTTGGTGGTCTCGGCCGCCTGGAACTGCGCCAGCTCGGCCGGGCTCGTCGTCCAGGGGTCGGAGCCCGACATCTCGAAGAAGGACTTGGCAGCGGCACTGCCGACGGCCTGGCCCAGCAGCTGGTTGAGCTTGGCGCTGACGGCAGCGGGCACATTGGCAGGGGCATAGGCGGCAAACCAGTAGCCCATGTCATAGCCCTTCACCCCGGCCTCGGCAATGGTGGGCACATCGGGCAGCTGGGCGCTGCGCTTTTGCGTGGAATAGCCCAGTGCGCGCAGCTTGCCCGCCTTGATCTGCGGCACGCCGGTGGAGACGTCGGTGATCATCAGGTTGATCTGGCCGCCCAGCAGGTCGGTGATGGCCAGCGGGTTGCTCTTGTAGGGCACATGCAGGATGTCCACATCGGCCAGCTGCTTGAGCATCTCGCCAGCGACCCGGCTGGACGAGCTGCCGCTGCCAAAGCTGAGCTTGCCGGGGTTGGCCTTGGCATAGGCCAGCAGATCGCCCACTGACTGGTAAGGCGCATTGGCCGGCACCACCAGCACCTGGCCGCCCTTGCCCAGGCCGGTGATGGGCGTGAAGTCCTTGACCGGGTCGTAGGACAGCTTGCGGTAGAGGTGGATATTGGCCGCATGCGTGGTGTTGGTAGTGATCAGCACCGTGTAGCCATCGGCCGGGGCCTTGGCCACCGCCTGCGCCGCAATCATGCCGCTGGCACCGGCCTTGTTCTCGACGATCACCGGCTGGTGCGTCTGCTCGGTCACCGCCTGGCCCAGCGCACGCGCCAGCTGGTCGGTGGCGCTGCCGGCCGCAAAGGGCACGACAAAGGTAATGGGTTTGGATGGAAAGCTCGCTTGCGCAAAAGCCAGCGGGCTGATGGCCAGGGCCGTGGCACAGGCCAGCAGGTGGCGGCGGGTGGAAAATTTCATCTTTTGTCTCCGGTTGGTTTCTTATTCAGTGGTGGCTGGGATGGCCGCATCGGCCGGCCCTAGCAGATGGGCCTGCAAATGCGCTGGCAGCACGATCGGCATTTGCAGCACGCGAAAGCACAGGGTCTTGCCATGGCTGTCGAGGTTCAGCGCGTCGTTGACGCCGCCGTCCAGCACCTCGTCGAGCACCAGGTTCATCGCCTGCAGCTGGGGCAGCAGATAGCGCTGCACCTGGCTCGGCTGGCGGTCGGCAAAGAGCGCGGCCACGGCCGCTTCGGTAACTTGCGCACAGATGACCTCCCACAGCGCGGGATGCCAGGCGATCACGCTGATGTTGGAGCGGTTGCCCTTGTCGCCGGTGCGCCCATGGGCCAGGCGGTAGAGCGGGACGGTGATGTGGTCGTTCATGCGGCAGCCTCCTCTTGCGCGGCCCAGGTAAAGCCGGTGGCAATCAAGGCTTGGGGCACCAGGCAGGACACCATGCCCAGGCGCTGGCGCATATGGCTGCGCACGCCACCGCCACCGGCGGGCCCGCAGCAGTACAGCGCATTGATCTCGCGCGGCAGGCGCGCAGCGGTGGCCTTGTCGGCATGCTGCCAGGCCATGCGCAGGCGTACATCGGGCGATGCGGCAGACAGGTCGGCACCGGCCAGCCAGTCGCTGGCATCGTTGCCCCAGACGCTGGTGACCCCAATCAGATCGCTGCGCAGTGGTGCAATGCCCTCAAGGCGCTGGGCGACGGTCTGCGCCGCCAGGCGCGCCCGCTCGGCCGCACGCGGGCCGGCGTAGGAAATCTCGGCCTCGGCAAACCAGCCCGAGGCATAGCAGGTGTTAACCTTGAGCGCCTCGGGGCGTGGATGGCCGATGACGCCCTCCAGCCGCACGCGGTTCTCGCCCTCGGCCCGCACCTGGGCCTGGCTGATGTCGGCCACCACATCGGGGGTCAGGTAGCCACGGGGGTCGTGGATCTCGTAGAGCAGCTGCTCCTTGACGGTCGCGGTGGTGATGCAGCCGCCGGTGCCCTCGGGCTTGAAGATGCTGCAGTTGCCGCTGTCGTCGATCTCGGCGATCGGGTAGCCCAGCTGGTCCATGCCCGGCACCTCCTTGTAGCCGGGGTCGGCGAAATAGCCGCCGCTCACCTGGGTGCCGCATTCCAGCAGATGCCCAGCCATCGTCGCGCGGGCCAGGCGGTCCCAGTCGTCCCAGGCCCAGCCAAAATGCGCCATCGCCGGGCCCAGCACCAGCGAGGGGTCGGCCACCCGGCCGCAGACCACGATATCGGCGCCTGCCAGCAAGGCCTCGGCAATCGGCCGCGCACCAATATAGGCATTGGCGCTGACCAGCGGCTGCTCGGGCATCTGCGCACCCAGCGCCTGGGCCAGCATGGGCCGGTGGGCCGGGCCGCTCAGGTCATCGCCCTGCACCACGGCAATACGCGGCGCGCGCAGGCCCAGGCTGCGCGCCAGCGCGGCAATGGCACGGGCGGCGCCTTGCGGGTTGGCCGCGCCAAAATTGCTAACGATGCGGATGCGGTGCGCCAGGCAGTCGGCCAGCACCGGGCGCAGCAGCTCGAGCAGCAAGGGCTCGTAGCCGGCCTCGGGGTCGTCGCGCCGGGCCAGTTGGGCCAGCGCCAGCGTGCGCTCGGCCAGCGTTTCAAAAATCAGAAACGCGGGCTGCTGCAAGGCCACCAGGGCCTGCACCACCGGCGCTGCCGCATCCACCCGGTCGCCTGAAAAACCAGCCGCGCAGCCAATCAGCATGGCTGCGGGCGCTGTCTTGTCTGTCTGCATAGCATCTCCTGCAGCCCACTATAGAAAAGAGGTTCTATGTTGTGAAATCGATAATTAAGATCGATTAATCTGCATTACAAATGAATCTATCCCAACGCGACATCCAGGCCTTTCTGGCGCTGGCCAGCCAGAAGAACTTCACCCGGGCCGCCAGCCTCTGCCACCTGTCCCAGCCAGCTTTCAGCGCCCTCATCCGCGCGCTGGAGACCACGGTGGGCCTGCGCCTGTTCGAGCGCAGCACCCGGCATGTGCTGCTGACGCCCGAGGGCGAGCAGTTTCTGTTGTCGGCCCAGCGCATCGCGGCCGAATTTGCCGCCTGCGAAAAAGCGATGCGCGCTACCGCCCAGCTCGTCCAGGGCCGGGTCGCCGTTGCGCTGCTGCCGTCGCTGGCCGCTGGCTGGCTGCCGCCGGTGCTGCGCAGCTTTGCCGGCCAGCACCCCGGTGTGCAGCTGCAGGTCTTCGATGTGTTGTCCGAGCCCTGCATTGCCGCCGTGGCCAATGGCGACGCCGACTTTGCGCTGGCCGCCATCCGCGCCGACACGCCCGATTTGCGCGCCGAGCCCTTTTGCAGTGACCGCTTTCACCTGGTCTGCCCGGCCGACCACCCACTGGCCGCGCTGGACGAGGTGCTGCTGTCCGACCTGGCGGCCTGGCCCTTTGTGCACCTGGCCCGGCACAGCAGCGTGCGCCAGTACCTGGATGCCGCCTTTTTCCCGCAGGCCATGCAGACCCTGGTGGAGGTCGAGCAGCTCGCCACCGTGATGGGCCTGGTCAAGGCCGGTCTGGGCATCAGCGTGGTGCCGGCCCTCAGCTTGTTTCACTTTGCGCAGCCTGGCCTGGTCACCCGGCCGCTGCATCTGCCCGGCATGGACCGCCAGATCTACCTGGTGCGCAGGCGCGAGCCGCAGCTGTCGATGGCGGCCCAGGCGCTGTACCAATTAATGCAACAAAAACGCCCAGATTTCTCCCATATTGCTTGAGGCCCTCTACACTCCAGCGCTGATGTCCTTGCCTACGCTGCCCCCGTTCGCACCGCCTGCGCCCGCGATACCGCTGCCCTACCTGGCGCTGCGCACGCGGGTCTTGTCACTGCTGGCATGGGCTGCGCTGTTTGCGCTGCTGGCCTGCGCCATGCGCATGCTGCTGAACTACCCCCTGTGCGTCAACGACGAGAAGAACTGGATCGGCATCGCCCAGCAGCTCGACCAGGGCGTGGCCTGGCCGGTCTCGGGGCCTGCCTTTGTCAACACGCTGCGCCAGGCGGCCTGGGTGACCGGCTCCAGCCACGCCGAGGTGATGCCCTGGATGGGGGTCTGCGGCGTGTTTATCGTCGTCGGGGGTCTGAGCTGGGGCTACTACCGCCTGGGGCTCAAGACCTTGGTGCCGGTGTTTGCAACGCTGGCGCTGTCGAGCTATTTCTGGGCGCCCTTGCTGGAGGCACGCCCGCAGCAATGGGGGCAGCTGGCGGTATTTCTGGGCACCATCTCGGCCTGGCGCTGGCTGCAGCACCGGGGCGGCCTGGCCTTTTTTGTCGCGCTGCCTGCCGTCGCCTTTACCCATATCCTGAGCCATGCGGTGCTGGTCTTTCTCTGCCTGGTGCTGGTGGCCACCCATGGCATTGCCCAGCGCCGCTGGAGCCTGCGCCACCTGGCCATTGCGCTGCTGTGCATCGCCAGCTTTGCGGTTTATGCCTGGCCCGGCGGCCCTTATACCGATATGCTGCGCGACCTGCGCCAGGCCCATTTCCGGCACTGGCCGCTGAGCCTGCCAGCCTCCCTGGTCCTGCTGGTGGCTGTGGCCGCCGTCGCCTGGGCCAGCCGCCGCTGGTGGCATGGCGACATCCGCTGGCCGGCGGCCGCCCTGGCCGGCTTGCTGCGCCACCAGCGTGCTGCCGGATGGTCGCTGTGCATCGCTGCGCTGCTGGTGCTCACGATGCAGGCCTATCTGCTGCCAGCGGCGGCATGGGCGCCCTATGGCGGCTCCTGGATCCGGTTTGTCGTGTTCCAGTCCGGCAACCTGCTGCTCGCGGGTTTTTTGCTGGTCGGCGCCGGGCGCTGGCTGGGGGGCTTTCACCAGCAGCGGATCGATCCGGGCATGGCCCGTTTTCTGGTCTGTGTGCTGGCGGGCATTGCGCTGCTGGGCCTGCTGGCCGTTGCCGCGTCGTGGTGGCTGCTGGACACCAACTGGATGCTGCGCGTGCTGAACTACGGCATCTTCTTTGCCGCCGCGCCTGCGGCACTGGGCATGGAGCATGTCACCCGCCACTGGCCGCGCTGGCGCCGGGGCTTGCTGCTGGGCGCGGGCATGGCCGCCAGCGTGCTGGCAGTGGTGCGCCCGCCCATGCTGCTGGGCTGCTGAGCCAGCCGCCCAGGCAAGGGCCTACGTGCTAAACAAGCGCTGGCCAAACGCTGGCTAGGCGCTGCGCATGAACAAATGCCCACCCACCAGGGCGTGGCGTGCACCGGCCCAGGCAGCCATTTCATCGCCCCGCAAGAGCAAGGCATGGCGGCCCAGCTGCAGGTGGCGAACCCCGCGCCGCGCCAGCCAGCGCTGCCACCAGCCCGCAGGCGGCGCCGGCAATGGCTCGTTGCCCGTCTCGCCCAGCAGATCGGCGGCAGAGCGGATGGACAAAGCGCTGAGCGGTTGCTCAGCAGCGAGCCGCTGGACCAGCGTGATTACCTCGGACCAGCCCAGGTCGGCCAGCGACACCTGCGCCAGGCCGCCCAGGGCCTGCGGATCCACACGGCGCTGGCCGCTGGCATCGACGCAGAGCAGCAGGCTCTCGGGGTGGGCCGCCTGCCACTGCTGCAGCAGCGGCCACTGCGCGGCCTGCTGCACCACCGCAACCTGCAAGGGCCTGGCCGCTGCCGCAGCCTGGGGCTGGGCAGGTGCCCACTCGCTGGCGGGCAGGATGCTGTCGTAGACCTCGGCAATGCGCCGCTCGCACTGGCCAATGGTGAAATAGGCGTCGGCCGCCTGCTGCGCTGCCAGACCACGCTCGGCCAGCTGCGCCTTGGCGGCCAGGGCCTGGCGCATGGCCTCTTTCCAGGCCTGCACCTGGTCGGGGGCATAGCACTGGCCGCTGCCCGACTGCCCCACCACCCAGGACATGCCCGAGCCATCCAAGTCAGAGGCAATGCAGGGCTTGCCATGCTGCATGGCTTCGATCAGCACCAGGCCAAAGGCCTCGGTGCGCTCGCGCGAGGCCAGCGCAAAGATATCGCAGCTGTTGAACAGCGCATGCTTTTGCGCCTCACTGACCTGGCCGAGCAGCTGCACGTTGGCACAGCCTTGCTGGGCGCGCTCGCGCGCAATCAGCGCTTCGAGTTCCTTGCGCTGCTCGCCTTCGCCGGCAATGATCAGCTGCACATCGGCAAAGCCGGCCACGGCCGAGACCAGCGTGTCAAAACCCTTGTAGTAGGTGAGCCGGCCGACCGACAGCACGCGCAGCCGGGCATCGCCCCAGAGCTGCAGCTGCGGGGCCTCGGCCTGGGCCTGCTCCAGCACACCCTGGCCCAGCGGCTTCAGGCCCAGCGGGATCGCCAAGGTCTTGAACAGCCAGCGCTGCAGCGGAACGCTGGCGGCCATGTAGGGCGGCGAGGTGGCCAGGATGGCCGCGCTTTGCCGCAGCAGCTTGGTCTCGAAGGGCCGGTAGACCTGGTAGCACAGCTGCAGCAGGCTGTCCCATTTGGAGATCAGCACATCCGAATGCCAGTGCGTGACCCAGGCCACCCGGCGCGCGGCGGGCATGATGAGCGCCCAAAATGCCGCATTGTTGGGCATGTGCAGATGCAGAACATCGGGCGCAAAGTCGCGGATGGCCCGGTGCAGCGCCAGCGGAAAACCCAGCGCAATCGGCGCGAACACCAGGGTGATCTGCACCGGCACACGGATGAGCCAGGGCGGGTCCTCAGGCAGCGGATCGCCATGCACCACCGCGCGGGCGTCAATGCCATTGGCGCGCTGCTGCTCGATCAGATCGGCCAGAAACGATTCCATGCCGCCCCGGTAAGGCGGGTAGAACTTGCCCACATGCAGCACGCGCTGCGGCGCATCGCCCGCCTGGGCATGCAAGGGCGCAGCCTGGGGCCGGCCCAGCCAATCGCGCAGCATGTTATTGGCCGCCTTGCAGTTGCTGCAGCAGGCGCTGGTAGACCGGGTTGGCCGGGTCCATGGCGCTGGCGCGTTGCAGGTTGGCAATGGCCTGGGCCCGGTCGCCCTGCTCGCGGTAGGCCAGGGCCTTGCCGTAGTAGGCGGGGGGGTTGGGCTGGCGCGAGAGCGATGCGTCAAAGATCTGCAAGGCCTGCGCAAAATCGCGCTTGCCAATGAACGCAATGCCCAGGCCCACCTCCAGGCGGGTGTTGCCCGGCGACATCTGCAGCAGGCGCTGGTAGTTCGCAATGGCCACGTCGTAGTGGCCCGAGGGGATGGCGACCTCGGCCTGCTCCAGCAAGATCTTGGGCAGCAAGACGTCTTCGGGCTTCATTGCCAGGGCCTTGGCATAGCTTTGGAACGCCGGCTCCATCTGCTGCGTCATCTTGTAGGCCGTGGCCTGGTGGTAGGCCAGCGCCGCATTGTCAAAGCCTTGCTTTTGGGCGCTGTCAAACGCGGCCAGCGCCTCGGGGTAGCGCTTGAGCAGCTCCAGGGTCATGCCCCGGTTGAACTGGGCCGAGCCCAGGGGTTCTTGCAGCGCAACGGCTTTCTCAAAGTCCTGCAGCGCCTGCTCGTAGATCAGGTTTTCCAGCAGCGACGCACCCCGGTTGATAAAGGGGCGCCAGCGGCCAAAGGCGTTGAAGGGGGCCTGCTCGTCCACCTTCTGGGCGGCATCGCTCCAGGCGCTGTACTCAGACTTGAGGCTCAGGCTGCGCTCTGTGGCCAGAGCCGTCAGCACCAGCCCGGCGGCGCAGGCGATGGCTACCATCAGCTTGCGCGGAAACAGCAGCAGCACCAGGGCCAGCAAGGCCGGCAGCAGCATCGCCCAGATATAGCTGCGGTAGAGCACAAAGGGGTCTTGCAACCAGCTGGTGACAAACTCGGTGCTGAACAGCAGCGCCGTGCACAGCAGCACCAGGCCCACCAGACCCCAGGCATCGCGTTTGCGCAGCAGCAGGACCGCGCTGCCCACCACCAGTGCCACATAGCCCAGGCCGCCCAGCAGATGGGGCAGGCTGCCAAAGCTCAGCGGGAAGACCGGGCGCAGGTCCAGCGCCATCCACTGCACATTGGGCAGGAACCACAAGAGGCCGTACTGGAAAAACAGCTTGCCCTGGTTGAGCAGGCTGAGCGGGTAGATCGACGAGGTGATGCCGGGGTAGAGCTGCTCGAGCTGGCGCACATAGGCCCAGGAGGTGTCATCGGTGGCAACAGCGCCGACAAAGGCGCCCAGCTGCGTCCACAGCAGTGCGGTGAACAGGCCGATCAGCACGGCAATCGCCACGGCGATCGTCAGCAGCTTCTTCCACGACGGCCGTTTGACAAACACATACAACGGCAAGGCCAGCGCCGGCAGCACCACCGCATGCTCTTTGCTCATCAAGGCGCAGAGCAGGAAAACCACGGCCAGCGCCGCCCACTGCAGCCCCGCCCCCGCCAAGGCGCGGATATACGCCCAGCAGGCCAGCGCGGAAAACAAGGTCATCATCACCATGCTGCGCTGGATCAGATAACCGACGGCATATACGCCCACCGGGTGCACGGCAAACAGCGCCACTGCGGCAAATATCGCCATCCGAATATTGGTGCCAAAACCCGGCTCTGCCCGCGCCTCGTCCGAAAACTGGGTGTGTTTGAACAGTGCTGACACCAGCAGCCATATCGCATAGCAAGTGGCCAGGTGCAGCAAGATATTGATGACCCGCTGCACGGCCATACTCTCGCCAAAGAGCGACTGCACCCAGACAAAGCTGCCATAGGACAGCATGCGCACCTTGGGCTCGAGTAAGCTGCCATAACGGCCAAAAATGGTGCCGTCCGACAGCCGGCCATCGTCGAACACCAGGCCGTTGTGCAGGCCCAGGCCATAAATCGTGAGGACGGCGGCCAGGAGCGCCAGCACACCCAACGACCAGAAAATTTTTGATTTTTGCATCGGCTAGTTGGCTTGAGAAAATGCCCTCGCCTTGCGTTTGCAGGGCCCGGACCACACCTGCAGCAGGTGCGCGAGCCATTCTAGAGGACTATTTACCCTCTGTATAAAGCGCTCGGGGCGCTGAGCCAACAGCTCGGCCAGAGCGGCCCCCGATAATCGGTACAGGATTTATTGCAAATCTTTGTGCCCATAGGCACAAAATCCCGGCTTGGGCCCTTTTTTGGGATGCAGGCGGCAGGTCTCCGGCCGTTTGTCATACACGGTGCAGCGGCGCGCTACCGGGTCAAGAAACTGGCAGTCGCCACTGGCGCGGCGCGCCATCGTGAAGATATTGTGCTTGGGGTTGTAATGGTCGATCAGCCGGGCTTTGAGCAGGCGCTTGGCGATCAGCTTGTGCGCGATATTGTCCACCTCAAAGGCGTCCACCAGGCCCAGGCGCACCAGATCGGGCAGCTGCACCTCCAGCGGCATCGTGCAGCAGTTGGCCGCGCAGCTGTCGCAGAGACCGGCCTTGTACTTGGTCCAGGTCTCCAGGCGGTCAACATCAACAATTCGGATCGGGGATTTCATGGCGGGGCGCTGCGCAAGCGGCCTGGCAGAAGTGGCCGCTCATTTTTCAAGCCCGCCAGTATCGCGCCAAAGCGATGTCTGGGGCCCGCGCTTGGGCATGCTGACCCGGCTGGCGCTCAGCCCTGCTTCAGCCACACCGCGCCATCGCGCTCTTCCACCGCCACTGCATCCAGGCTAGCTCCCCGGCAGGGGCCGCCAACGCATTTGCCGGTATCGGGCTGGTAGATGGCGCCGTGGTAGGGACAGAGGATGAACTGGCGGCCGCTCTCCAGAATGTCGCCATCAAAGTCCATGGGCACGCTGGCGTGCTGGCACTCATTGATCCAGCCGTGCAGCTGGCCCTGCCAGCGGATCACAAAGGCCTTCTGCCCATTGGGCAGCTGAAAGAAAAAGGGCTTGCCGTTGTCCTGCAGGTCGGCGCTGGCACCCAGGGGTTCGGTGCCGTCAAACAAGATCGTGGGGGTGGTGGGCTCGGTCATGGCGGGCGCGCTGTCTTTGTCGTTGTCGTCAAAAAGAAAAGGCAGCCGCCCCATGCACATCGGCACGCGGCGGCTGCCCGGGGGCTGGCTGTATTTATACGCTGGCAGCCGTGGTGGGCATGCTGGCAATCACCTGGGCCACGGCGGCGGTCAGCTTCTTGGCATAAGGCACATGCAGGAACTCATTGGGCCCGTGTGCATTGCTCTTGGGGCCCAGCACGCCGCAGACCATCATCTGCGCCTTGGGGAAGCCGGCGCTGAGCATGCCCATCAGCGGGATCGAACCGCCCTGGCCGATAAAGCCGCAGTCGGCGCCAAAGTGCGCGCGGCTCGATTGGTTGAGCGCGTTCAGGAACCAGTCGCTGGTGTTGGGCGCATTCCAGCCATTGGCGCCGCTGGCCCCTTCCCAGGTGACCTTGGCCTGGTAGGGCGCATTGTCTTCGAGCAAGGTCTTGAGCTCTTGCATGCACTGCGTGGCATCGACCAGCGGGGGCAGGCGCAGGCTCAGCTTGAACGCGGTATAGGGGCGCAGCACATTGCCGGCATCCTGCAGCGCGGGCAGGCCTTCGGCGCCGGTAACGGACAAGGTCGGCTCCCAGGTGCGCTTGAGCAGCGCCTGCGTGGGGTCGGTGGTGGTGGGCAGTGCAAACAGGCTGGAGCCATTGCAGTCAAAATGCGCCCAGGGGAAGCGCTTGTACAGCTCATCGCCCAGAATGCCGGCCGTGGCCTGCGCCTGGGCCAGGCGCTCAGCGGGCACCGCGCAGTGAAAGCTCTCGGGCAGCAGGCGGCCGGTCTTGCTGTCTTCGAGGCGGTCGAGCACCTGGCGCATGATGCGGAAGGACGAGGGCACGACACCCGAGGCATCGCCCGAGTGCACACCTTCGGTGAGGATCTCCACCTTCAAGGTGCCTGCGACCATGCCGCGCAGGCTGGTGGTCAGCCACAGCTGGTCGTAGTTGCCCGCGCCGCTATCGAGGCAGATGACCAGGCCCACATCGCCCAGGCGGGGCTTGAGCATGTCGATATAGACCGGCAGATCGCCCGAGCCGCTTTCCTCGCAGGTCTCGATCAGGCCGACGATACGCGGGTGCGGCACATTCTGGCGCTTGAGCTCCTGGATGGCGGCCACGCTGGCGTAGGTGGCATAGCCGTCATCGGCGCCGCCCCGTCCATAGAGCTTGCCGTCTTCGTATTTGGGGGTCCAGGGGCCCAGGTCATTGCGCCAGCCGGAGAACTCGGGCTGCTTGTCCAGGTGGCCGTACATCAGCACGGTCTGCATGCTCTGCGCCTGGGTGGCAGGCACTTCAAAGAACAGCACCGGCGTGCGGCCCGGCACGCGCACCACTTCCAGGGTCAGCCCTTCGACCTTCTGCGCCTCGATCCAGCTCGCGGCATTGCGCACCACCGTGTCGATGAAACCATGCTGCTCCCAGTTGCCATCAAAGCCCGGCGACTTGGCGGGGATGGCGATGTAGTCGGTCAGCTGGCGAAGGATATCGCGGTCCCACTGCTGGCTGATGTGGCTCAAGGCCGCATCGGCTTGCAGATGGGCGGCGTCTAGGCGGGCGTTCATGGGTGAATCTCCTGGAGGTGCTGCCACGACAAGGGCAGCCGCAGGCATAAGCGTACCAGCGCCAGCGCCGCTCGGCTATCGCCTCGGGCAAAGCCCTGCTGCCGTCATCCAGCGCAGGGCCCGGCCGGGCAAGGCCCGCAGTGCGGCTCAGGCGTGCTCGAAGTGGAACACCGCCGTGCCCGCGCGGGCATTCGGCAGCCAGCGCCGCACTTCGCCGTTCTGCAGGCCAAAGCTGTCCAGAATGCGCAGCTTGTTCTTGAGCGCCAGCACCTCGAAATCCTTGAAGGTGCCCACGCGGATATTGGGCGTGTCGTACCACTGGTAGGGCAGGCGCTTGGTCACCGGCATGCGGCCTTGCAGGATGGACAGGCGGTTGGGCCAGTGGGCAAAGTTGGGGAAGGCGACGACGCCCTGCTTGCCGATGCGCGCGGTCTCGCGCAGCATCACCTCGGCATTGCGCAGATGCTGCAAGGTGTCAATCTGCAGCACCATATCAAAGCTGTTGTCCTCGAAGATGGCCAGGCCGTCTTCCAGGTTCAGCTGCAGCACGTTCACGCCCCGGCGCACGCAGGCGAGCACATTGGCGTCGTCAAACTCGATGCCATAGCCGCTGCACTGGCGCTCGCGCTGCAGGTAGGCCAGCAAGCTGCCATCGCCGCAGCCCAGGTCCAGCACGCGTGTGCCCAGCGGCACCAGGTTGGCAATCGCTTGAAAGGTGGAAGAAGCTTCGGTCATGCGGCCTCCTGGGCGCTGGGCTGGCCGGCGCTCAGTTCGCGGGCCATGTTCTCGAAATAGGAGCGCATCACGCCCATGTAGCGCGCGTCGTCCAGCAAAAAGGCGTCATGCCCATGGGGTGCGTCGATCTCGGCATAACTGACGGTGCGGCGGTTGTCGAGCAAGGCCTTGACGATCTCGCGGCTGCGCGCCGGCGAAAAGCGCCAGTCGGTGCTGAAGCTCACCAGCATGAAGCGCGCCTTGGCGCCGGCCAGCGCCTGGGTCAGGTCGCCGCCAAAGGGCTTGGCCGGGTCAAAGTAGTCGAGCGCCCGGGTGATCAGCAAATAGGTATTGGCATCAAAGTAGTCGCTGAACTTGTCGCCCTGGTAGCGCAGATAGCTCTCGATCTGGAACTCCACATCCTGGGTGCTGTATTTGAGGTCCATCCCTTCGCGCAGCTGGCGGCCGAACTTCTGGTTCATCACATCGTCGCTCAGGTAGGTGATGTGGCCGATCATGCGGGCAATGCGCAGACCGCGCTTGGGGATCACGCCGTGGCGGTAGAAGTGGCCGCCGTGGAAGTCCGGATCGGTCACGATGGCGCGGCGCGCCACCTCGTTGAACGCAATGTTCTCGGCCGACAGGCAGGGCGCGCTGGCCACCACCACCGCATGGCGCATGCGGTCGGGGTACTGCAAGGTCCAGGACAGCGCCTGCATGCCGCCCAGGCTGCCGCCGAGCACGGCGGCCAGTTGCGTGATGCCCAGGCGGTCGAGCAGCAGTGCCTGGGCATTGACCCAGTCCTCCACCGTGACGACGGGGAAATCGGCGCCATAGACCTGGTCCGTGTCCTTGTCTGCATCCGGGTTGCGGTGCATGGGCCCGGTGGAGCCAAAGCAGGAGCCCAGGTTGTTGACGCCGATGACAAAGAACTGGTTGGTATCGACCGGCTTGCCCGGGCCGATCATGTTGTCCCACCAGCCCTCGCTCTTGGGCTGGCCCTCGTAGTGGCCGGCCACATGGTGCGAGGCGTTGAGCGCATGGCAGACCAGGATGGCGTTGGAGCGGTCGGCGTTGAGCTGGCCGTAGGTCTCGTAGGCCAGGTGGTAGTCGCGGATGGAGGCGCCACTTTGGAGCGGGAGCGCCTCCGGGAAATGCATTGATTGGGGTGTCGCAACGAATGACATAAAAAACCCGGCAACGCTAAAAACGAGGCCGGGTCGATGGAATGCAGTCGCCTACCGAGTCTTTAGCTGGATTTATAAAGCGCCCGCAAGCTGAAGCAAATCGGCGCCGTGAAATCTCAGTGTACTGCAAATCGGCCGCAGATGTGCTGCATCAGCTGCCGCCCAGGTAGAGCCGGTTGGAGCTTTTGACCTCTTCCATCACCGCGTAGGTGCGGGTCTCGCGCACGCCGGGCAGCTGCCACAAAACCTCACCGGCAAAGTGGCGGTAGTGGTTCATATCGGCTACGCGGATCTTGACCAGGTAGTCAAAGCCGCCGGCCACCATATGGCACTCCATGATCTCGGGCCGCACCTGCACCGCCGCCTTGAACTCGTCAAACACATTGGGGGTGGTGCGGTCCAGCAGCACCTCGATAAAGACCAGCATCGCCGCGCCCAGCTTTTGCGGGTTCAAGCGCGCCTCGTAGCCGGTGATATAGCCTTCCTTGGTCAGGCGCTGCACGCGGGCCAGCACGGCCGTGGCCGACAGCGACACCGCCTCGGCCAGCTTCAGGTTGGAGATGCGGCCATCGCGCTGCAGCACGGCCAGAATGCGCAGATCGATGCGATCCAGGTCCTCCGGCGGGTCGATGATGGCGGTCATGGGCTGAATTTTTCACTATGAATGGGGCCTATTATGGAGAGAAATTCAAACCACAAACGATCACACTGGCGGCATTCACTATTTACTTGCTAACCGAGCCCGCCATGACTGCCAACGCCGTTGTTGACAACCAGCCCTCCACCGCCTTGCCCCTTTCGGCCGCAGACAGCAGCCCATCTGGCGCAAGCGCTCCTGTTTTTAATGAGCTGGTGTCGGCCTTACAGCCCGCCTCGGCGCTGCGCGCGGCCATCACCGCCGCCTACCGCAAGCCCGAGCCCGAAGCGCTGCAAGCACTGCTGCCCCAGGCCACGCCGCCCGCCGCCATCGCCCAGGCGGGCGATGCGCTGGCGCTGCAACTGGCCCGCAGCCTGCGCGAGCGCAAGGCCGACAGCGGCCGCTCCGGCCTGGTGCAAGGCCTGCTGCAGGAGTTTGCGCTGTCGTCGCAAGAAGGCATTGCGCTGATGTGCCTGGCCGAGGCGCTGCTGCGCATTCCCGACACGGCCACCCGCGATGTGCTGATCCGCGACAAGATCGCGCACGGCCAGTGGAAGGCCCACGTGGGCAAGAGCCCGTCGATGTTCGTCAATGCCGCCGCCTGGGGCCTGGTGCTGACCGGCAAGCTGGTGGCCACGCACAGCGAAGGCTCGCTGGGCCAGTCGCTCACCCGCCTCATTGGCCGGGGCGGCGAGCCGCTGATCCGCAAGGGCGTGGACATGGCCATGCGCATGATGGGCGAGCAGTTCGTCACCGGCGAGACGATTGGCGAGGCGCTGAAGAACGCCGAGCGCCTGGAGGCCAAGGGCTTCCGCTACTCCTACGACATGCTGGGCGAAGCGGCGATGACCAGCGACGACGCCAAGCGCTACCTGCGCGACTATGAAAACGCCATCCATGCGATCGGCAAGGCCAGCCATGGCCGGGGCGTGTACGAAGGCCCCGGCATCTCGATCAAGCTGTCGGCGCTGCACCCGCGCTACAGCCGCGCCCAGTACGACCGCGTGATGGCCGAGCTCTACCCCGTAGTGCTGCAGCTGGCCGTGCTGGCCAAGGGCTACAACATCGGCCTCAATATCGATGCCGAAGAAGCCGACCGCCTGGAGCTGTCGCTGGACCTGCTGGAAAAGCTCTGCTTTGCGCCCGAGCTGGCCGGTTTTGCCGGTATCGGCTTTGTCGTGCAGGCCTACCAAAAGCGCTGCCCCTATGTGCTGGACTTCATCATCGACCTGGCCCGCCGCAGCCAGCACCGGCTGATGGTGCGCCTGGTCAAGGGGGCCTACTGGGACAGCGAGATCAAGCGCGCCCAGATCGACGGCCTGGAAGGCTACCCGGTCTACACCCGCAAGGCCTATACCGATGTGTCCTACCTGGCCTGCGCGCGCCAGCTGCTGGCCGCGCCCGATGCGGTCTACCCCCAGTTCGCCACGCACAACGCCCACACCCTGGCCACCATCTACCACCTGGCCGACCCGGCCCGCTACCAGCCCGGCCAGTACGAGTTCCAGTGCCTGCACGGCATGGGCGAGCCGCTGTACGAGCAGGTCGTGGGCCGCAATGCCAGCGAAAACCTGGGCCGCCCCTGCCGCATCTATGCCCCGGTGGGCACGCATGAAACCCTGCTGGCCTACCTGGTGCGCCGCCTGCTGGAGAACGGTGCCAACACCAGCTTTGTGAACCGCATTGCCGACCAGGACATCCCCCTGGCCAAGCTGGTGGAAAACCCCGTGACCACCGCGCAGCAATGGGCGCAGAGCGAAGGCCAATTGGGCCTGCCCAACCCGCACATTGCCCAGCCGCGCGCGCTGTATGGCGCAAGCCGCAGCAATTCGGCAGGGCTCGACCTGTCCAACGACAACCGCCTGCGTGCGCTGCAGCACGACCTGCAGGCCAGCGCCCAGATGGTCTGGCATGCCCAGCCGATGCTGGCCGATGGCGCGCCCGCCTCCACCCAGGCCAGCGAACCGGTGCTGAACCCGGCCGACCACAGCGACCAGGTCGGCACGGTCACGCAGGCATCGACCGAGCAGGTGGAGTTTGCACTGGCCGCCGCCCAGGCCGCCGCCGCCCGCTGGCAGGCCACCCCGCCCGCCCAGCGCGCCGATTGCCTCGCCCAGGCCGGTGACCTGCTTGAAGCCCATATGCCCACCCTGATGGGTGTGCTGGTGCGCGAGGCCGGCAAGACCTGCGCCAACGCGATTGCCGAGGTGCGCGAGGCCGTGGACTTTCTGCGCTTTTACGCCGCCCAGGTGCGCAGCTGGGGCCAGGCGGATTACCAGGCGCTGGGCCCGGTGGCCTGCATCAGCCCCTGGAACTTCCCGCTGGCCATCTTCAGCGGCCAGATTGCCGCGGCGCTGGCCGCCGGCAACACCGTGCTGGCCAAGCCAGCCGAGCAGACCCCGCTGATCGCCGCTGCCGCCGTGCAGGCGCTGTGGCAGGCCGGCGTGCCGCGCGATGTGTTGCAGCTGCTGCCGGGCACCGGCGAGACCGTGGGTGCCCACCTGGTAGGCGACCACCGCGTGCAGGCCGTGATGTTCACCGGCTCGACCGAGGTGGCCCGCATTCTGCAAAAGACGCTGGCCCAGCGCCTCGATGCCCAAGGCCAGCCCGTCACCCTGGTGGCCGAGACCGGCGGCCAGAACGCGATGATCGTGGATTCGTCCGCGCTGGCCGAGCAGGTCGTCGTGGATGTGCTGTCCTCGGCCTTTGACTCGGCCGGCCAGCGCTGCTCGGCGCTGCGCGTGCTCTGCGTGCAGGAAGAAGCGGCCGACCGCCTGCTGCACATGCTGCGCGGCGCGATGCAGGAGCTCCAGCTGGGCAACCCCTGCCAGCTCAAGACCGATGTCGGCCCCGTGATCGACGCCGAGGCCAAGGGCGTCATCGACCAGCACATTGCCCGCATGCAGGCCGCTGGCCACCAGGTCTGGCAAAACAGCGGCGCCAGCGCGCAAGGCACCTTTGTGCCGCCCACGGTGATCGCCATCGGCCAGCTCTCCGAGCTCAAGCGCGAGGTCTTTGGCCCGGTGCTGCATGTGCTGCGCTACCGCCGCGAGAACCTGCCCCAGCTGCTGGCCGACATCAATGCCACCGGCTACGCGCTCACCCTGGGCCTGCACACCCGCATTGACGAGACCATCAACCAGGTGGTCAATGCCGCGCATGCCGGCAATATCTATGTGAACCGCAACATCGTCGGCGCCGTCGTCGGCGTGCAGCCCTTTGGTGGCGAAGGCCTGTCGGGCACGGGCCCCAAGGCCGGCGGCCCGCTGTACATGCTGCGCCTGCTCAGCCGCATGCCCGCCACGGCCACCGTGGATGCGCTGGCCCATCTGCCCCGCATGGCGGGTAGCGAGGCCCCGGCCGCCAGCACCGCTCAGCGCAGCAATGCCCATGGCCTGGAACAGGCCGATGCCGCCCCCGCCGCTGGGCTGGAGGCGCTGCAAAGCTGGGCCAGCCAGCAAGGCCAGGGCGATCTGGCAGCGCTGTGCCAGCGCTATGCCGCCCATACCGGCAACGGCTTTGCCGCCGAACTGCCCGGCCCCACGGGCGAGCGCAATCTGTATGTGCTGAGCGGCCGTGCGCGCGTGGCCTGCGTGGCCAGCACCAGCAGTTTGCTGCTGGCCCAGCTCGCTGCCGTGCTCGCCGCTGGCTCCTCCGCCGTGTGGCCCGCGGGCAGCAGCCACGCCAGCCTGCTGGCCCAGCTGCCTACCTCGGTGCGTGCCTCGGTGCAATTGTCTGCGCACAGCGAGCAGGCCTTTGTGCAGTCCGAAGCCTTTGATGCGCTGATCGTCGATGCGGCCAGCGGCTGGCTGCCCACGGCCAGCCGCCTGGCCGGCCGCGCCGGCGCCATCGTGCCGATCACCGCCCAGGCCGCCGATGGCAGCGTGCCGCTGTTCCGCCTGCTGGCCGAGCATGCCATCAGCATCAACACCGCAGCGGCCGGCGGCAATGCCAGCCTGATGACCTTGGACTGAGGCTGAGGCTTGGGGGCACAGCCCCATCAAAAAAGGGCTGGAGATCGCAAGATCCCCAGCCCTTTTATTTATTTAGTTAGGGCGTTGCAGTGTTGCAAGCGCCGCCAGCGCTATCAGTCCATCGTCGTGAACAGCGCGGCCACCCCCAGCGCCAGGAAGATCACCGCGCAGACGCGGTGGATCCAGCGGATCGGCAGCTTCTTGGTGATCTTGTCGCCAAACCAGACCACCGGCGCATTGGCCAGCATCATGCCGATCGTGGTGCCAGCAACCACCCAGTAATAAGAAGCGGGGTACTTGGCGGCCAGGCCCACGGTGGCCAGCTGGGTCTTGTCGCCCATCTCGGCCAGGAAGAACAGCAGCACCGTGGTGCCGAACACGCCCCAGCGGCCGCTGCTCTTGCCCGCTTCGTCCTCGTCAATCTTGTCGGGGATCAGCATCCAGCCGGCCATCAGGATAAAGGACACGCCCAGAATCCAGCGCAGCACATCGGGGCCCAGCATCGTGGTGATCCAGGCGCCAACGGCACCGGCCAGCGCATGGTTGACCAGCGTCGAGACAAAGATGCCCAGCACAATGGGCCAGGGTTTGC
The DNA here is from genome assembly GCF_037479395.1 of Comamonas sp. MYb21. NCBI lineage: Bacteria > Pseudomonadati > Pseudomonadota > Betaproteobacteria > Burkholderiales > Comamonadaceae > Comamonas > Comamonas sp. MYb21. The sequence continues at coordinate 190,163 of NZ_JBBGZC010000005.1, forward strand.
GGTATTTGGCAGCGAGAACGAGGGACAGCAGCTGTGTCTTGTCGCCCATTTCGGCAAGGGCAACGACAGCGGTCGAGAGGAGAAAGGCTTCCATGGAGTGGGGATCGTTATTGCAGCCGGATATAGCAAGACAGCATTGACCGCATCGCGACTCCGGCATTGGATCGCAACGTGGTCAATGGTCTCGCCCAGCATCCTCATCACCAGATGCCGTGTACGCCATAGGCCGCGAAGGCCCAAGTTTGTTGACGCACACTCTGCGGCGCATCGCGCGCCCAGCAGGCTACTCCCCAAAGACTGGCGCATCATACGCCCAAAAGCGATGTTGCGCCGCAACACCTACGCCCGCCAGGGAAAATACCAAGGGCTGGTTGCGGGAACTGTCAACACAGCGTAAGGCGATTCACCCATAATGGTGAAGCTCAATGTGCCCCCGGGTACACTAGAGCGCGCGGTGATCCGTCTTGGAAGTTGTCACAGGTTTGTTGATTGCATCAGGCTCCATCGCTTTTTTTACTTTTTTCGGAGTCCTCAAATGGGCAACAAACTTTACGTGGGCAACCTGCCTTACTCTTTCCGTGACAGCGATCTGGAAAGCACTTTCAGCCAATTCGGTACCGTCTCCAGCGCCAAGGTCATGATGGAACGTGACACCGGCCGTTCCAAGGGCTTCGGCTTTGTGGAAATGGGTTCGGACGCTGAAGCACAAGCTGCTATCGAAGGCGTGAACGGCCAAGGCTTTGGCGGTCGTAACCTGGTCGTGAACGAAGCACGTCCAATGGAAGCACGTCCTCCACGCAGCGGCGGCTTCGGCGGCGGTGGTGGTGGCCGTGGTTTCGGCGGTGGTGATCGCGGCGGCTTCGGCGGCGGCGGTGACCGCGGTGGCTTCGGCGGCGGTGGCCGTGGTGGCTACGGTGGCGGCAGCTACTAAGCACATCGCATCCAAAACCTCTGAGAGGTTTTGACAGTGAGATGACGGGTTTTCCCGGAAAAAAGGCCTCTTTGAGGCCTTTTTTGCATCTGGTTGCAGCTTCTGCGCCACAACTGAGGGGCACAACTATGCCATTCTCGGTTTTTATGCCAGAAAATAAAGGATGGAGCATTCCTCCATTGGGCTACTGCGATAGATGACCGGTGTTCTACAGGGCGCGATCGCATTATTTAAGAGTTATCAGGAGTCCCTCAAATGGGCAACAAGCTTTACGTCGGTAATTTGCCATACCAGGTTCGCGACAACGATCTGGAACAGGCCTTTGGTCAGTTTGGCAGCGTAACCAGCGCCAAGGTGATGATGGAACGCGACACGGGTCGCTCCAAGGGTTTCGGTTTTGTAGAAATGGGCAGCGATGAAGAAGCCCAAGCTGCGGTCAACGGTCTGAACGGTCAGCCCCTGGGCGGTCGCAATCTGGTCGTGAACGAAGCACGCCCCATGGAGCCCCGTCCTCCCCGCAGCGGCGGTGGTGGTTTTGGCGGCCCACGCGGTGGTGGCTTTGGCGGCGGCGGCGGTAACCGTGGCGGCTTTGGCGGCGGCGGTGGTGGCTACGGCGGCGGTGGTGGCGGTGGCTACGGCGGCGGCGGTGGTGGTGGTTACGGCGGTGGCGGCGGCGGTGATCGCGGCGGCTACGGCGGCGGCGGCGGTGGTTATGGCGACCGCGGTGGTCGCGATGGCGGCCGTGGCGGCAATGACCGCGGCTTTGGTGGTGGCGATCGTGGCGGTGAGCGCGATGGCGGCTTCCGCAGCCCCTACGGCAATGGTTCGCGCAACCGCGGCGGCAACCAAGGCTACGACAACAACGACGACTATTGATGCCTGCAGGCACAGCCCGGCGCTGTGCCGCACCGCAACGACAAAGCCCCGCCAGGGGCTTTTTTCATGCCCGGCTCAGGACCTGCTTTCAGTCTTGACCCGGTGGCGCCTCTTGCACCCGCTCGCGGTGGCGGTGCTTGCGCGGGCGGTTGGCCAGCGCGCGGTCATAGAGGGCATTGGGCAGGCAGCGCAACAGTTTGGCCACCCAGCCCATCTGCCAGGGGATGACGGCATAGCTGCGCGCCTTGGCAATCACCGCAAAGGCCTGGTCGGCAAAGGCCTCGGGCTGCATCAGGAACGGCATGCCGTAGCGGTTGTGGCTGGTGAGCGGCGTGGCGACAAAGCCCGGGCAGATGGTGACCACCTGCACGCCGCTGCGCTTAAGCTCCACCCGCAGGCTCTCGCAGTAGCTGATGACCGCCGCCTTGCTGGCGCAGTAGGCGCCATGGCCAGGCAGGCCGCGTATGCCGGCCACGCTGGCAATACCGACCAGCTTGCCACTGCCGCGCGCCTGCATGGGCCGCACAAAGGCATGGAAGGTGGCAGCCATGCCAATCACATTGGTCGCATAGGTCTGGGCCATGACCTCCAGGTCCTCGCGCTCGGCCGTGTCGATGCCGTAGCTCACCCCGGCATTGGCCACCACCACATCGGGCAGGCCCTGCTGCTGCAGGCATTGCATGCAGGCAGCAATGGTCTGGTCCTGGTCGGCCACATCCGCGCCATAGATGGCGTAGCGGCTGGCGTCCATCGCCTGCGCCTGGGCCCAGTCCGCAATCAGCGCGGTACGGCGGGCCACCAAGGCCAGGCGGTAACCGGCCTGGTAGTAGCGCCAGGCCAGCGCCTGGCCGATGCCGCTGGAGGCGCCGGTGATCAGTACCAGCGGTGCGTCGCTCAGGGGGGGAGACATGCGGCGCTCAGCGTGCGGGCTGCAGCACGCCCTTGACCCGGCCCTTGAGCTCTGCGACCTGGGTGATGTTGTTGAAGACCATCGAGTCGGCCGTGAACCGGTCCTGGCCCCGGATGATCTCGACGGGCTTGTTCGAGCTCACCCGCTCTTCATTGACAAAGGCGTGCAGAAACTCGCCCCGGAACTCCATCTGCGGCGCACCGGGCTTGTTGCTGCTGCGCACCACCTTGGCATTGCCAAACAACTGCACTTCGGAGCCATCGGCATTGGACAGCGCGCGGTTGGCGGTGGCCACCGTGGTGGAGCCATCCTGGCGGATGGCACGCATCGTGGCCGTGTCGATCTCCAGCGTGTCGGTGTCCATGTAGTGGCGCATCTTGTTGCCCTGGATCTCGCTGGTCAGCACGCCGGTGCCGTCAAAGCTGCGCACCGAAAAGTCGTTCATGTAGTAATCCACCTCGTGGCCGGCCACCACCTGCTCGCGCACGCTCTGGGGCTTGGGGGCATTGCGCACCAGCCACCAGGTGCCCAGCGCCAGCAGGCCCATCAGGATCACCGGCAGGTAGATGGACGACAGGTCCATAAGGCGTCGCAGGCGAGATTTCATTGTCCGTACCGATCGAGCAGGTTGACATAGGCACCGCAGGCGGCCAGCACGGCGTCGCAGAGCTCGCGCGCAGCACCGGCGCCGCCTTGGCGGGTGGTTACCCAGTGTGCCACGCCCAGCACTTCGGGGTGGGCATTGGCGGGGGCGCAGGCCAGCTGGCAGCGGCGCAGCACCGGCAGATCCGGCCAGTCATCGCCAATCGCAGCCGCCTGGTGCCAGTCCAGGCCCAGGGCCTCGAGCATGGCCTGGGCGGCAGGCAGCTTGTCCTCGGTGCCATAGCGCACATGCGCGATGCCCAGCGCCGCCAGGCGGTGGCGCAGCGGTGCCGAATCGCGCCCGGTGATGACGGCCGGCACAATGCCGGCCTCACGCAGCATCTTGAGGCCATGGCCGTCGAGCGTGTGGAAGCGCTTGAGCGTCTCGCCCTGCTCGCTGATGTACAGGCCCCCATCGGTGAGCACGCCATCCACATCGAAAAACACGATCTTGATGCCCTGGGCGCGCAGCAGCAGCTCAGCGGGCCAGTGCTGGGCGGGGGTGATGGCGGGCAAGGTGAATGTGCTGGCCATCAGATCACCTTGGCCCGCATCAGATCGCCCACATGCACGATGCCCACCAGGCGCTGGTCCGCATCGGTCACCAGCACGCTGGTGATGCGGTGGGCCTCCATCATCGCGGCGGCGTCCGCTGCCAGTGCGTCGGCCGAGATCTGGCGCGGCGTGGCATGCATCACCTCGGCGGCTGTCAGCCCGCGCAAATCGGCACCGGCCTCAATGCGGCGGCGCAGATCACCATCGGTGAACACGCCTTGCAGCAGGCCATGCGCATCGACGATGGCGGCTGCGCCCATGCCCTTGGCGCTCATCTCGCGCATCAGGTCGCTGAAGCTGGCGCTGGGCAACACGGTCGGCAGTTCAGCGCCGCTGCGCATCACGTCGGCCACATGGGTGAGCAGGCGCCGGCCCAACGCGCCACCGGGGTGGGAGCGGGCAAAATCTTCGGCCTTGAAGCCGCGCGCATCCAGCAGCGCCACGGCCAGCGCATCGCCCATCGCCATTTGCGCGGTGGTGCTCGCCGTGGGGGCCAGGTTCAGCGGGCAGGCTTCCTTGTCGACCTGGGTGTTGAGCACCCAGTCGGCATGGCGCGCCATCGAGGACTGCAGGTTGCCCGTCATCGCCACCACGGGCACGCCCAGGCGCTTGAGCACCGGCAGCAGCACGGAAATCTCGCCACTCTCGCCGCTGTTGGAGATGGCCAGCACCAGGTCCTGGCCCGTGACCATGCCCAGATCGCCATGGCTGGCCTCGCCCGGGTGCACAAAAAAGGCCGGCGTCCCGGTCGATGCCAGGGTGGCGGCAATCTTGCGCCCCACATGCCCGCTCTTGCCCATGCCGGTGACCACCACACGCCCGGGAATGTCCAGCATGCGCTGCACGACCTGGACAAAGTTGTCGTCCAGGCGCTGCGTCAGTGCCGCAATGGCCTCGGCCTCGATCGCGAAGGTAGACGCCGCCAGGCGCAGAATCTGCGCCGCTTCAACGGGGCGCTTGGGCTGTAGGGTGCTCATGGAGGCTGATTTTATCGGAGCGTCCGCGCCCCGGCGGGCGCAGGTCATTGCCAAACATGCTTAACCTGCGCCGGGCGCCGGTTGCTGCTGCCGCAGTTGGACTACCATGGCGGCTCCTCCCCTTTTCTGCCCGCCCACCATGCACGCTCCCGACGTCAACGCCTTTTTGCGTCACCACATCCGCACCGTTCCCGATTGGCCAGCGCCGGGCGTGCAGTTCCGGGACATCACCCCGCTGCTGCAGAACCCGCAGGTCTTCCATGTGCTGATCGATGCCTTTGTGCACCGCTACATGTCACGCGACATGCGCCCCGATGTGGTGGCCGGGCTCGATGCGCGCGGCTTCATCCTGGGCGCGGTCATCGCCTACCAGCTCAAGGTGGGCTTTGTGCCGATCCGAAAAAAGGGCAAGCTGCCCTTCACCACGGTCGAAGAAACCTATGAGCTCGAATACGGCAGCGCCACCGTGGAGCTGCATGCCGACGCCGTGAAGCCCGGCGACAAGGTGCTGCTGGTCGACGATCTGATTGCCACTGGCGGCACGATGATGGCCGGCAAGAAGCTGCTGGAAAAGCTGGGCGCCCAGGTGATGGAGGGCGCAGCGATTGTCGACCTGCCGGAGCTGGGCGGCTCCAAGCGGCTGACCGACGCGGGTCTGCCGCTGTTCACGCTGGTGGATTTTGCGGGGCACTGACTAAGGCCAGCGGGCCTTCGCACCTCAGCAAAGAGCTGCCAAGGACCCGCGCAAAGTCTCTTCGCGCCGCGCCAGAGGCTTTGAATTTGTTCTCAGTGCAGATCGCCGTACTGGGTATTGCTCAGGCCGCCAAAGCTGGTGTCGGCCGTGGGCGCGGGCGCACCGCCGCGCTGCGCGGCCTCCCGGGCGATCTGGGCATTGTGCGCGGCGCTTCGCGCAGGCGGCACGATGGGCGCGGGCCGGGGCGCCGCACTGGTGGCAGCGCGGTTTGCAGCCGAAGCACCGTCGAGCGCAGGCACCGGGTTCAGCGCCGCTTCGAGCAAGGCTTTCTTGAAGGCGGCAATCTCCGCCTCATCGACCGGGTCCATGCCCAGCGGCACCGGCACCACGGCCGGCTGGGGCGCGGTAACCACACTGGGGGCCTTGGGGCTGGTGGCACCCAGCTGGGCATTGAGGCGCCAGTAGACCGAGGTGATCACGATCTCGAAACGGGTCTTGGCCGAGTAGGCGATCAAGGCCTCGATCTGGGTGAGCTTGTCGGGCGAGGCGCAGTGCTGCTGGGCCAGGTCCACCATCACGATGAACTGCGTGGCACGCTTGTCCAGCGCCAGCACCTTGAATTTGTAACCTGCCGACAGAATGCCCGAGCGCACCATCGACTCGCGCACGGCCGAATACACCATCTCCCGGCGGGCCGAGCGCTCTCCGGGGCGGGGCGCTGCGCTGTCGTGCTGCGGTGCCGCAGCCATGGGCTTGGCGGCCACCAAGGGGCTCTGGGCGGCCAGCATATCGTGCTGGCTCACACCCAGCGGTTCGGCAAACATGGTTTGCGGCCCCAGGGGCGCAAAAGCCGATTTTTTTTCTGGTCGACTGAACCATTTGGCAAATATAGACATGCCACTCCCTACCCTGATCAGAATTTGAGCCGCAGACACAGGCCTTGGGGGATATGGCCTGGCTGGCCGCATCCCGCCTTGCAGGCCCGCAAACCTGGGGTTGGCTGGGTCTGTATCCGCGACTCTCTTATGGTCACCCGTTTCATCACGCAACAGGCGTTTGTAATTGTAGGAAGGAGTATTGCATACCCTGGTCAGAAAAGCGCGCGCGATTTGACCAATGCCAAGCTTTTATGTTGCGGCGACGCGGCGTTTGCGGTTGCCCAGGCGCTTGGCCAGCACCGATCCGGCCGCCATCGCCAGCGCGACGGCCACCGTGGGCTGGCGGTTGCACAGCTCGGTAAAGCGGATGCTCGACAGCCCCCAGAGGCGGCAGCCGGCCACCGCCTGCACGGTGGCATTGCGCGGCTGGTGCGAGAAGAACGCGCCTTCGCCGACAATGGAGCCCGCGCCGACGATCGCCAGGCGAATGCGCTGCTTTTCGTCCTCGAAATGCACGCTGAGGCTGCCGCTTTCGATGAAAAACAGGGTGCGCTCCTGCGTGCCTTGCTGAAACAGCACCTGCGATGCCGCCAGCTGGGTCTGCGTCAGGTACGGGGCCAGGATCTCCCACTGCGCAGCCGTCAGCGGGTTGATCATGCTTTCCTCGTCCTGGCAGTTGTTAATGGCTGTTACCAGGGGCTTGATGTCATTGGCGCTACTGAACATGAAATCCTCCTCCGCAATCCTGGCGGTGGATCCACCAGTGATCTATCGAAATTCCTAATCCAAGAAATCTAACCGAGTGGCTGCACAATGGCTGGGCGGCGGGGCAAAAATTTGTAAGAAGTATCGCCCAGCCCACAATTCCTGACCAAGCACGCCGCCTCCCACCTTCTCTCCTAGACGTTTTTCAGATTCCATGCATGCATTACTAGAGGCCATCGCCACCATGCCCGCGAGCCAGCAGGCGCAACGCCTCTTCCACGGCCGGGGCGGCCTGTTTCCCGGTTGCGAACACCTGTCGCTGGACCTGTACCCACCGGCGGTGGTGCTGACCAGCTTTGCGCCGCTGGCCGACGAGGCGCTGCAAAGCGTGGGCGGTGCGCTGCAGCAGCGCTGGCAGCAGCTCTACCCGGGCGAGCCGCTGACCTGGGTCTACCAATGCCGGGCGCTGGGCGCGGCCGAGACCCGCCTGGTTCAGGGCAGCCTGCCCGAGCCCCATACGGTGCAGGAAGACGATGCCCGCTACCTGGTGCATGTGCTGCGCGGGCAAAACCATGGCCTGTTTCTGGACATGGCCGAAGGCCGGCGCTGGGTGCGCCAGTTCATCGCGCGCCAGCCCGACCCTGAGCGCTGCACCGTGCTCAACCTGTTTGCCTATACCTGCGCCTTTTCGGTGGCGGCGCTGCAGGCAGGCGCCGGCCAGGTGGTCAATATCGACATGAGCAAGGCGGCCTTGGCCAGCGGCCAGCAGAACCACCGCCTCAACCAGCTCGCAGGCGGCCAGTTCTGGGGCCATGACATTTTCAGCAGCTGGGGCAAGATCACCCGCACCGGGCCTTACCAGCTGGTGATCATGGATCCGCCCAGCTACCAAAAGGGCAGCTTTGTCGCCACCAAGGATTACGCGCGCCTGATCAAGCGCCTGCCCGATCTGCTGGCTCCCGGCGGCTTTGCGCTGCTCTGCCTCAACGCCCCCGAGCTGCCGCTGGCCTTCTTGCAAGACCAGATGGCCGCGCTGGCGCCGGAGCTGGAGTTCATCGAGCAGGTGGCCAACCCGGCCATCTTTGCCGATGTCTCGCCCGACCGGGCGCTCAAGGTGCTGGCCTACCGCATGCCCAGCTGAGGCTGGGCCGCTGGTTCAGCGGTTTAGAGCCGGTAACACGATCCAGCAAACCGAAGGTTTGCGGTTGAGACTAGGCGCCCCCGACTAGGCGTCCTGCCGCAGGCAGTACTGTAGTACGACAAGGCAGGGCGCGGCCGGCGAGGCAACGACGTATCAAGGGTTGTGTTAACGGCTCTTAGTCGATGACGACCAGCTTGCCGCGCATCGGCTCGGCATGGGTGGGGAAGGAGCAGAAATAGGTGTAGTCCTCGCCCTGGCGCAGGCGCTCGACCGGGAAGCTCACCGAGGCATGCTCGCCGCCCGACAGCATCTGGGTGGCAGCCAGCACCCGGGCATCGCCCCGGCTGAGCCAGGCGCGCTCGGGGCCCGAACGCTGGCCTTCGCGGATCACCGCCTCGGTGTCCTGGCTGCGCGTCAGCACCCAGTTGTGGCCCGCTTCCTGCCAGGGCTTTTTGCCGGTGTGCAGCAGGTGCACGGTGAACTGCGCGCAGCGCTTGCTCACGCGCAGCTCGGTCAGGTCAAACTTTTTTCCGGGCTGGCCTTGTACATGGGCCTCACAGACCGGGGCCTGCGCCGTGGCGGGCGCGGCGGGCTGTGCGAAGGCGGCGCTGCTGGCGCCCAGGGTGGCGGCGCAAAGGGCAAGATGGTGCAAGGAAAACGTCATGGTGGATCGCTTGGGTGGTTGAGAAAGAGGAAGCAGGCGGTGGATCCCTCTGGCCGCTCAGCGCAGCAGGCCATCCACCATCACCTGCGGAATGCCGCGCGAGCAGGGCTCGACACGGGCCCGCACGCCATAGACACGGGCCAGCAGCTCGGGGTTGATCGCGTCGCAGGGCAGGCCATCGGCCTGCAGCTCGCCGTTTTTCAGCACCAGCACGCGGTCGGCATGGCGCAGCGCCAGGCCCAGGTCATGCAGGACCACCAGCGTGACCATGCCGCAGCGGCGGGTCTGCTCGCCCACCAGTTCCATCACATGGAACTGGTGGTTCAAATCCAGCGCCGACAGCGGCTCATCGAGCATCAGCACCTGGGGCTGGCGGATCAGCGCCTGCGCCAGACCGGCCAGTTGCGCCTGCCCGCCCGAGAGCTCATCGAGGTGGCGCATGGCCAGGTGGTCAATGCCCAGCAGTTGCAGCAGCGCCGCGCACTGCAGCACCGCATCCTGGGCCGGCTCCGCACCCGCCTGCAGGCTGTGGGGCGAGGCCTTGCGCGCGGCCATCAGCGATTCGATCACGCGCAAATGCACGGCCGCCGGCAAGGCCTGGGGCTGGTAGACCACGCGCCGGGCACGCTCGGCCAGGCTGGCCTGGTCCAGCGACTGCCCTTGCAGGCGCACCTGGCCGCTGGCACGGGTCAGGCCCGCCAGCGCCCGCAACAAGGTCGACTTGCCGCTGCCATTGGGCCCCAGCACCACGGTGACCTGGCCGGGCTGCAGATCGGCCAGCGACAGCCCCGGGATGACCACGCGCCGGCCATAGGCCACCTGCAGTCCGCTGATCTGCAAACCGCCCGCGCTCATGCCCGCCCCCGGGTGCGCAGCACAATGGCCAAAAAGAACGGAATGCCCACCAGCGAGGTGACGATGCCCACCGGCACGATGACGCCCGGCACCAGCGCCTTGGAAGCGACGGAGGCCAGCGACAGCACCAGCGCGCCGGTCAAGGCCGAGGCCGGCAGGTAAAAGCGGTGGTCATCGCCCACGAGCCGGCGCGCAATATGGGGCGCGACCAGGCCAATAAAGCCGATGCTGCCGACAAAGGCCACCGACAGGGCCGCCAGCAGGCTGATGCGCAGCAGCGCGCCCAGGCGCAGGCGCCGCACATCCACGCCAAAACTGGCCGCGCGGTCTTCCCCCAGACGCAGCGCGGTCAGCCGCCAGGCATTGCGCATCGACAGCGGCAGCACGACCACCAGGGCCAAGGCCAGCGCGCCCAGCTTGGGCCAAGTCGCGCGCGAGAGGCTGCCCATGGTCCAGAACACCAGGCCCTGCAAGGCCTCGGCCGTGGCCACAAACTGCAGCAAGGACACCAGCGCATTGAAGCTGAACACCAGTGCAATGCCAAACAGCACCACGCCGGTGGCGCTCATGCCGCCCCAGCGGGCCACCAGATCGAGCAGCAAGGCCGAGGCCATTGCAAACACAAAGGCATTGGCCGGCACCGCCCAGGATGCGGGCACGCCCGGTAGGCTCCAGTCCAGCACAATCGCCAGCGCTGCGCCAAAGGCAGCGGCAGACGACAGCCCCAAGGTGAAAGGGCTGGCCAGCGGGTTGGCCAGCACGGTCTGCATCTCGGCACCCGCCAGGCCCAGCGCCAAACCGACGGCGACTGCCATCAAGGCATAGGGCAGGCGAATGTCCCAGACAATCACGCGCAGCGCTGGCGGCGCGGCATCGGGCGTGTACAGGGTCCGCAGCAGCTGCGGCAGCGCCAGGCCCGAGGGGCCGGTGGTGAAGTCAAACAGCAGGGCCGCGACAATCGCGCCGGCCAGCAGCGCCAGCACCAAAAGGCGCCAGCCCGTCAAGCGGCGGTAGGCCTGAGCGCGCTGCTGGGCCTGTGCCGCATCGACGCCAGGGCTGGCAGCGCCTGCCAGCCCTGCCGCGCCTGTGGCCAGCGGCGGCACAGCCACGCTCATGGCTTGGCCTTCAAGGGGGCGATATCCCCCCAGTACGCGCCTTGCATCGGCAGCGCCGGCAAGAAGCGCTGGTTGATCTCGGCCATCGTCGCCTGCGGGTCCACATCGGCAAAGCGCTCGGGGTAGAACCACTTGGCCATGGCCTCGATCGCCAGGATATTGGTGGGCGCATCGTAGAAGTTGTGCCACAGGCCATGGGCGCGGCCCGCGCGCACGGCGCTCAGCATCTCAAAGCCGGGGCGCTGGGTCAGCTCGCGCAGGCTGCTGCCCAGTTGCGCGGCACTCACCCCTTCACCCGCCCGCACCATGGGGCGGCTGCCCTGGGGCCGGCTGCCAGTGGCGATGTAGACGGCCGGGTCCTGCGCGATCAGCGCCTCCTGGTTCAGATCGCCAATCGCGCCGGGGATCTTGCCTGCCGCGATGTTGATGCCGCCAGCGGCGTCAATGAACTCGCCCACATTGCCCTTGCCGGCCGTGTGGCAGCAGCCATCCCAGACACCGGCCAGCAGCTCGGCAAATACCAGCGGGCGCTGCTGCGCCGGGATGTCCTTGACGCGGGATTGCACGCGCTGCAAATGCGTCTCGTAGAAATCGGCATAGGCATTGGCCTGCGCCTCGCGCTGCACCGCCCGGCCCAGAATGCGGATGCTCTTGGCGGTATTGCGCACCGGCTGGGCGCGGAAGTCGATGAACACCACCGGCACGCCGGCTTTCTCCAGCGCCTGCACCAGGCTGCTTTGGCGGCCCGGGCCATGGCCACCCAGGCCAAAAATGGCGATATCGGGCTGGGTCGAGACCGATTTTTCATAGCTGACGCTGTCCTCCGACGTGCGCCCGATCAGCGGAATCTGCGTGATCTGCGGAAAACGCTGCTGGTAGGCCGCCCAGCCATTGGGGTCGGCAAAGGCCAGCTCGCCTTGCCAGCCCACAATGCGCTTCAAGGGCTCAGCGCCCTCCATCAGCGCCAGCGCATACAGAAAGCGGCCCTCGCCCAGCAGAATATGGTCCACCTTGGCGGGGATCTGCACGGTGCGGCCAACGATATCCACCACCGTCGTGCCCTGCACGGCTGCGGCCTCTGCTGCTGGCTGCGCTGGGGCAGCCAGCGCCAGGCTGGTGGCCAGGCCCAAGCCCAGCGCCAATCCCAGCGCGCGCAGGCGCATGCCCGCTTGCGCAGCAGTACAAAAACGGGGCGGAATCCGGGCAGCGGATGCACCTGCACCTGGCAGTGCCGGGGAGAGCTTCAATGCGGTCATGGTCACAACAAACTAGAATGAAAATCGTTCTTATTGATCAGTGAGCCGCCACTCTAATCAGCGCGGCAGCTGCCCAGCTGCCACCGCCCGCCTGATTTGCAATGCCATGTTGTCGCCCCGCCCTCCAACACAATCCATTACTTATCCAGAGAAAACCGTGACGCCCCCGCCCCCCGCCAGCCTGCCCAGCAAGGCCCGCATCCTGGTGGTCGATGACGACCCCGAGATCCGCGAGCTGCTCTGCGACTACCTGCGCGCCCAGGGCATGCAGGCAGCTGCCGTGGCCGATGGCCAGGGCATGTGGGACTGGCTGGCCCGCCACAGCGCTGACCTGGTGGTGCTGGACCTGATGCTGCCCGGCGTCGATGGCCTGTCGCTGTGCCGCAGCCTGCGCGAGCGCACCCCTATCGCGGTGGTGATGCTGACAGCGCGCGGCGCGCTGATGGACCGCATCCTGGGGCTGGAGATGGGCGCCGACGACTACCTGCCCAAGCCCTTTGACCCGCGCGAGCTGCTGGCCCGCATCACTGGCGTGCTGCGGCGCACGCGCCAGGTGCCCGCATCGATGCACGAGCCCGAGCACCTGGCCACCCTGCGCTTTGCCGGCTGGACCTTGAACATGCAAAGCCGCAGCCTGCATGACCCCGATGGCCTGCTGATCAGCCTGGCCCAGTCGGACTACCGCGTGCTCTGCGCGCTGGCGCAGAACCCGCAGCGCACCCTGAGCCGCGACTACCTGGCCGAGTACACCTTTGGCCGCGAGCGCCAGGCGCTGGACCGCGCCGTCGATGTCTGCATCAGCCGCCTGCGCCAGCACCTGGAGCCCCAGCCGCGCCAGGCCCAGCTGCTGCGCACCGTGCGCAATGCCGGCTATGTGCTTGCCTGCGAGGTCGAGACGCTGGCGTGAGCACCGCTCCCGACAGTCCCGCCACGCATCGCACCGGCCGCTGGCTTCCCAGCTGGTTGTCGTGGCTGGCGCGGCTGTGGCCGCAGACCCTGTCCGGCCGCATCGCCGCCATCCTGGTCATCGGCATGCTGGCCGCCCAGGCGATGACCGGCACCATCTGGTGGGAGATGCGCCGCAGCCAACTGCTGGAGGTGCCCTTGCGCCTGGTGGCGGCACGCGCTGCCGATACGCTGGCCTTGCTTCAGGCCAGCCCGCCCGAGCAGCGTGCCGCACTGGTTGCACAGTGGCAAGGCAGCCGCTACCAGCTGCAGCTGGTCGACGGCGCAAGCGCCACCGCCCTGCCATCGCCCTACCCCGAAGCCCAGGCTGTGCTGGCCCAGGTAATCAGCGAGCGCCTGGGCCAGCCCGTGCCCTTGCAGTTGCAGCAGCTCGCGCTGCTGGGCGAGCGCCACGCAGACGGCCGCCGCCACCCGGTGCTGCTGGCCGACCAGCCCGAAGCCCATCTGCGCCTGCTGCTGCAAATGCAGGATGGCCAGTGGCTGCAAATCGATGCGCAGGAAGGCGAAATCGGCCAACCGGTGCAGCCGCTGCAGGCGCTGGCCGACTATGTGCTGCGCGTCTACCTGCTGCGCAGCCTGGTGATTGTGGCCGTCGCCCTCATTGCGGTGCGCCTGGCGATGCGCCCCTTGCAGCGCCTGGCTGCCGCCGCCGAGGCGCTGGGCCGCAACCTGCACAGCCCGCCGATGGATGCGCGGGGCCCGCGCGAAGTGCAGCAGGCGGCCCAAGCCTTCAACGCGATGCAGCAACAAATCAACGAAGGCCTGGCCGAGCGCACACGCTTTTTGGCCGCTGTATCGCATGACCTGCGCTCGCCCATCACCCGGCTGCGCCTGCGTGCAGAAATGCTCGAGCCCGACGCCCTGCGCGCCAAGTTCCGCAAGGACCTCGAAGAGATGGAGCACATGGTTGCCTCCACCTTGGACATGCTCACCGGCGCCCATGCCAGCGGCCCGCGCCAAACCATGGACATCCATGCTTTGGTCCATGGCGTGGCCCAGGACATGCACGAGGCCAGCGGCCTGCCGGTCCCCGTCAGCGGCCGGGCGCTGCAGCCCTACACCGGCTACGCCCAAAGCCTGCGCCGGGGCCTGCACAACCTGGTGGAAAACGCACTGCGCTATGCCGGCGATGCGCAGTTGCACATCGACGACGATGGCCAGCAGCTGCGCATCCACGTGCGCGACCATGGCCCGGGCATCCCCGCCGCACAGCGCGAACGGGTGCTGGAGCCCTACTACCGCATGGAGCCCTCCCGCAATGCCGCATCCGGCGGCGTGGGGCTGGGTCTATCGATTGCGCAGACGGTGGCGCAGGCCCATGGGGGCGAGCTGTTGCTGCGCGAGGCGGATGGGGGCGGGTTGGAGGCGGTGCTGGTGCTGCCTCGGGGGGACGCTGCCGCTCTTCTCCAGAGCCGCTCTATTTGAGAAGTGTCTGGCGAATTTTCCATTCACCTGCAGCTTCACGTTAGCTCTCTGCAAATAGCGCACCAATGCAATTCAATAACCAATTGATTAATAAAGAATTTAATCAATTTCCCTCTGCAAACTTCTAATTTCTCTATGTGACTCTCCATGCCGCATTTAACCAATCGGTGCACGGATTTCAAAAGAGCAAGGCAGTCACGAGCCTTCTACAAACGCAACTTGTGCTGCGTGCGACCTCTGTGTCTTAGGCTGGCCAGTACAGCCGCTTCAGCGGAACAATCCGTTTGGTTTCGGCATCGGTCGCATCGTAGTGCTCGACCAGTGCGCGCACCACATGCTCCAGTGTCCACATTGCCAATGGAATAGAAGCGCGGTCTGCCTCATACTGCGCATCCTTTGTGAACCCACCCGTACTTACGTAAAGACCACGATCGTCTTTATGACGCCCTCCAAGGAAACTGCGAACTTCCTGGCTTCCCATCTGCCCTTTGCGATGCTTGACCTCTACAACAATACGAGGATGCTCGAAGCCAAAACCATCTGGCGAGGCAACAATGTCCTTACCCCGATCTGAACCTGGTGGGGACACCTGCGTTTTGTAGCCCATGGCACGCAGGATACCGGCGACTAGTTGCTGCATCTCGTCCCAGTCAAGTTCGTTGACCCGATCTTTGATGCGTTCCAGCGCTTGAGACTCAACGTCAGCCAGTGGGTCAGCGACAATGTCTTCCGAATCATCTTCCACATCCGGCACAGGCTTTCCCTTCAAGACGGCCAGAACTTCTTCCACAGCAAGGGCAGCAATCTCAAATAGGGTGGAAATCGAACCCAGACTATTTTTGGTGCTACCGCTTAAGCTGTCGCGCGGCAATTCCCGCGCCTCCCATTGCACTCTGCGCGCCAACGCCATGCCTTGGTCAGCCCATTCAGGATGATGTTCAGCAGAACCCATCACTTTTCCAATGGAGTACAAGCGATTAGCAGGTGTATAGCTAATGATCCAGTCACCGATTTGGATTTCATTCACAAAGCGCCATACCTGTGAAGCTCCGGATATCAGACTCCCCTTCTTTGCCTGCGGCTCAATGGATTGAAGCAACGAGATCAATTGCTTGCGGCTCACACCCGGCTGCGCATGCGGTGCTAGCTGGCTCCAACCAATCGCCACCACACCTCTTTCGCGAAAAGCATCGTACAAGCTACCGCCCTCTCCCCGCACCATCCACATCCTCGCCATTGATACGCTCCTTTTAGATTGCTCTCTGCTCTTTTAAATCTCTTTGGACCTTGCTTCGCGGTCACTTCCCAATACAAAAGCTCGAAAAAATCACCCCCAGCAAATCATCCGATGTGAATTCGCCGGTGATCGCATTGAGTGATTGCTGCGCCAGGCGCAGCTCTTCGGCCAGCAGGTCGAGGGCGGGGCTGTCCACATGCAGCTGGGCATGGGCGATATCCAGGTGCTCTTCGACCTGCTGCAGCGCCTGCACATGGCGGGCGCGGGCGATGTAGGTGCCTTCGGCGGCAGGCTGCCAGCCGGCCATTGCCAGCAGCTGCTGGCGCAGGGTGTCGAGGCCCACGCCGGTTTTGGCCGATAGCACCAGCGGGGCCTGGTCGCCCGCAGCGGCAGCAGCAGCGGGGGTGCTGAACTGGGCGGCCGCCTCGGCACTTTGGCGGCGCGCCTCGTCGGGGGTCAGCGCATCGGCCTTGTTCCAGACCTGCAGCACGGGCACATTGGCAGGCAGCTGCTGCTGCAAGGAGGCGGCAATCTCGCGGTCGGCCTGAGCATAGTCGGCCTGGGCCATGCGGGTCAGGTCGTGCAAGAAGAGTACGGCGTCGGCGGCGGCAATTTCTTCCCAGGCGCGGGCAATGCCGATGCGCTCGACCTCGTCACTGCTCTCGCGCAGGCCGGCGGTGTCGATCACATGCAGGGGCACGCCTTCGATCTGGATGGTTTGCGTGACCTTGTCGCGCGTAGTGCCGGCAATGGGGGTGACGATGGCCAGCTCGGCGCCAGCGAGCGCATTGAGCAAGGAGCTTTTGCCGGCATTGGGCTGGCCGGCAATCACCACCTTGATGCCCTCGCGCAGCAAGGCGCCCTGGCGGGTGCGCTGCATGACGGCCTGCACGGTGGCGCGCAGCTGGTCCAGCTGACCATAGGCATCGGCCTTTTGCAGAAAGTCGATTTCCTCCTCGGGGAAGTCCAGGGTGGCCTCGACCAGCATGCGCAGGTGCACCAGCGCATCGCGCAGGCGGTGCACCTCTTGCGAGAAGGCGCCGGTCAGCGAGCGGCTGGCGCTGCGCGCGGCCGCCTCGGTGCTGGCGTCGATCAAATCGGCAATCGCCTCAGCCTGGGCCAGGTCGATCTTGTCGTTGAGAAAAGCGCGCTCGGTGAACTCCCCCGGCTCAGCCAGGCGCAGGCCAGGCAGCAGCGGCCGGCCACTATCAGCCTCCGCTTGCGCGGCTTCCAGGCAGCGCGCCAGCAGCAGCTGCAGCACCACCGGGCCGCCGTGGGCCTGCAGCTCCAGCACATCTTCGCCGGTGTAGCTGTGCGGCGCGGGAAAGTACAGCGCCAGCCCCTGGTCAATGGCCTGGCCGTCTGCTGCTTTAAAGGGCAGGTAGGTGGCTTCGCGCGGCTTCAAAGCCTTGCCGCAGAGGCGCTCGACCAGCGGCGCAATCGCCTTGCCCGATACGCGCACAATGCCCACCGCTCCGCGCCCGGGGGCAGTGGCAATGGCAACAATCGGATCGTGGTGGCGGGCAAGCATGGGCAGGTCTTTGGCGCGAGTGGAGCAAGCCCCACATTATCGGGCGACCGGGCCGGCGGCATGCCCGCCAGGCTATTGGCCTCATTCACCGCACTTCGCCCCGCCCCATGAAAAAAGCCTGCTGGCGCAGGCTTTGGGGTGGTTGGAGTGTGCAGCGAAGCGCTTACTTGACCGTGGTCCAGGCGGGGATGGGGCGCGCATCGGCGCGGTAGACGGTCTCGATGCCCTTGCGCATCGCCCAGGGGAAGATCTGGTGGTGCACGGGGATCGTGTAGAAGTTGTCCTTGGTCATCTTCAAGGCGTCGTTGATCAAGGCATCGCGCTTGGCCGTGTCGGTCTCGGTCTTCATCGCGTCGATCTTGGCGTCCAGCTCCTTGTCGGCAATGCGGCCGCCGTTGTAGACGCCGCCGCCCGCTGCGCCCTTGCTGTGGATCAGCGCGTCGAGCGAGTAGAGCGCATCAAAGGTCGCCACACCCCAGCCGAACAGGTAGGCGTTCGGGTCGGAGTTCATCACGCGGGTCACGAACTGCGCCATCGGCGTCGCCTGCAGGCTGGTCTTGATGCCGATGCGGGTCCACATCGCGGTGACGGCCTGGCAGATCGCCTCGTCGTTCACATAGCGGTCGTTCGGGCATTCGAGCTTGAGGTTGAAGCCATTGGGGTAACCCGCTTCGGCCAGCAGCTTCTTGGCGCCTTCGACGTCGTACTTGGCGGCACGCTCTTCGAGCTCCTTGCTCCAGCCGTGCACCATCGGTGCCACCATCGTGCCGGCGGTGATCGACATGCCGCGCATCGTGCGCTTGTGCAGGCCGTCGGTGTCGATGGCCATGTACATGGCCTTGCGCACGCGCACATCCTTCATCGGGTTCTTGCCCGGGGTGCCAGCGCCTGGCAGCTCGTCGCGGAAGATGTCCAGACCCAGGTAGATGGTGCGGTTCTCGGTGCCCTCGAGCAGCTTCAACTCGGCGGTCTTCTTGATGCGGTCCTGGTCTTGCGGCGGCGGGTCGACCATGAAGTCGACCTGGTTGGAGATCAGTGCCGCGGTGCGGGTGGCGGCCGACTTGATGGGGGTGAAGATGATCTCGTCGACGTTGCCGGTGGGCTTGTCCCACCAGGCGGCGTTCTTCTTCAGGGTCAGCTTGACATCGGGCTGCCAGCTGACGGCGACAAAGGAGCCGGTGCCATTGGTGTTGCGGCTGGAGTAGCTTTCTTCCTTGCCGGCGTAGTCCTGGGTCTTGACGGCGTTGTGCTTCTCGGCCCAGGCCTTGTTCATGATGCGCGCCTCGGTCAGCTCACGCAGCAGGATGGGGTTGGGGCCCTTGAGGATCAGATCGACGGTGAAGTCATCGACCTTCTTGACTTCCTTGATGCTCTGGGTGGCGCTCATCATGTTCGATGGCGGGGTCATGATGCGGGTCAGCGAGAACACCACGTCATCGGCGGTGAAGGCTGCGCCGTCGTGGAATTTGACGCCCTTGCGCAGTTCAAAGCGCCACTGGGTGGGGCTCACCTCGGTCCACTTGGTCGCCAGTGCGGGCTCCAGCTGGAAGTCCTTGCCGTAGCGCACCAGCGGCTCATAGACCTGCTGCAGGAAAGCATGGGTGGTCTGGTGGTTCTGTGCGTGGGGGTCCAGGGTCAGGATGTCGTTGGCACCTGCCCAGCGCAAGGTGGCCGCCTGGGCCGCGCCTGCACAGACCAACACTGCCAGCGCCAGCGCGCTAGGTCGAAAAACCGATACTTTCGCCATACCTGAACCCCTATTTTGTTGAACACATTTTCAAACAACTCATGCTAACGAAAAAACGGTCGCTAATGCGACCGTTTGGGAGGTGTATCCGGGAATGCCCGCCTAGGCAATCCCTGCATTGACAAATGCTGGCTACTTGAACTTCGGCAGGTTGAACTGCGGTGGCACACCCATGCGGGTATTGATGATCCACTGCTGGGCAATCGACAGCAAGTTGTTGGTCAGCCAGTACAGCACCAGACCGGCCGGGAAGAAGAAGAACATCACGCTGAACATCAGCGGCATGATCCACATCATCTTGGCTTGCATCGGATCGGGTGGTGCGGGGTTCAGCGCCGTCTGCAGCAGCGACGACAGGGTCATCAGCACAGGCAGGATGAAGAACGGATCGGGCACCGACAGGTCATGGATCCAGCCGATCCAGGGCGCGTTGCGGATTTCCACCGACGACAGCAGCACCCAGTACAGCGCGATGAACACGGGGATCTGGATCACGATCGGGAAGCAACCGCCCATGGGGTTGACCTTCTCTTCGCGGTAGATGCGCATCATCTCCTGCTGCATCTGCTGGGGCTTGTCCTTGAGGCGCTCGCGCATCTCCATGATGCGGGGGTTGATCGCCTTCATCTTGGCCATCGATGCGTAGGCCTTGGCATTGAGCCAGTAGAACGCGATCTTCAGCAGCATCACCAGGGCCACAATCGACCAGCCCCAGTTGCCGATGAAGCCGTGCAGCTTGTCGAGCAGCCAGTACAGCGGCTTGGCCAGAATCGTCACCCAGCCGTAGTCCTTGACCAGCTCCAGGCCAGGGGCGATGGCTTCCAGCGTCTTTTCGATCTGCGGGCCCACGAACAGGCGCGCATCGATGGCCTTGCTCTGGCCGGGAGCGATCTCGCCCAGGTGGGTGATTTCGCCGACCGAGTACAGGTTGGTGCCGGCCTTGCGCACATAGATGTCGCGCTGCGTGCCCTGAGGCAGCAGCCAGGCGCTGGCAAAATAGTGCTGCACCATGGCCACATAGCCATTGTCGGCCGCCTTGTCCACGCTGTCGGTCTTGCCGTTTTCGATGTCCTTGAAGTCGACCTTGTGGTACTTCTTGGCTTCGGTGTAGACGGCCGGGCCGGTGAAGGTCGAGTAGAACGAGGATTCGCCAGCGGGCTTGTTGCCATCACGCGTCAGCTGCAGGTACAGCTGGGGGTTGACTGCGGCAGAGCCGGTGTTCACCACCTCCTGCTTCAGGCCAATGGCGTAGTCGCCGCGCTTGAGCGTCCAGGTCTTGACCAGCTTGACGCCGCCCAGATCCGGCGACTCGAACACCACGTTCAGCTCGTTCTGGCCTTCGGCCAGCTCGCGCGGACCGGGCTTGAGGGTCATCGCCGTCTTGTGGGTCGGGAAGTTGCCACCGATCAGACCGGTCTGTGCGACGTAGACGCGGTTGGCGCTCTCGTCGAGCAGCTTCACGGGCTTGGTCTTGTCGTCCTGGTCGGCGTACTTGAGCAGCTCGGCACCCACCAAGGATGCGCCTTCGCTGTCAAAGGTCAGGCGCAGCAGGTCGGAGGCCACGGTCAGCTTCTCGCGTGCAGCAGCAGGGGCTGCCGCATCTGCAGCAGCCGTGCCGGGCACGTTGCTGGCGTTCGCAGCAGCCGCAGGGCTGGCGGCGCTGGCAGCGGGCAGACCGTTGTCGGTGCTGACTGCATCTGCAGGCGCCTGGGCCGTCACCTCAGGTGTGGGGAAGAATGTGGGTTTGCGACCATTGTGGATTTGCCACTTGTCCCAGAGCAGGACCAGGGAGAAACCAAATATCACCCACAAGATGGTGCGGCGAATATCGTTCATGAAGACTTCTCAGAGGGGGAAGAGGATGAATCGGCGGGAGTCACCAGACGACTGAACCAGCGCGGATGCGCGGGGACCGGGTCATGGCCGCCCTCGCACCAGGGATGGCAGCGCACCAAGCGGCGCACCGTCAAATAGCTGCCCATGGCAGCACCGTGCTGTTCCAGCGCCTGCAATGAATAGGCAGAGCACGTGGGCTCGAACCGGCAGGCAGAACCTAGCCAAGGGCTCAGCAGCAGCCTGTAGCCGCGCACCAAACCCATGAGCAAGCGTTGCATCATACGCTAAGCGCCTTGGCGCCTTCGCCGCGCTCGGCTTTGGCCGGCTGGCTGTTCTTGTGCGCCCGGGCAAACAGCTGCATCAGCTCGGCCCGCACCGCCTGCTTGAGCACGTCGGAGCTGGGGCTGATGAACTGCTTGCGGTCGAACGTGCTGCGCAAGCGCACCACATGGGCGGCGGCAGGCAGCTGCGCCTCATGCAAGGCGGCGACGGCATAGATCTGCCGCTTGATGGCGTTGCGGGTGACCGCGCGGCGCGCCCAGCGCTTGGGCACCATGGCACCCAGCCAGGCCGCCTCCAACGCAAAAAGAGCCTGTGCCCCAACCTTTGCAGGTGGGTCACCAGGCCCTAATGGGGCAGCGGCGCTGCCCGAGGCGTCGGCAGACAACACCAGCCTGTGCAGCGCAAAGTGCGCTGTACGGGCGATGGTGCCGCCTGCCATGGCGGCTTGGAATTGAGGGCGAGTCTTAAGGCGATGCATAAGTGTCACCCACTGGTGCACTACCTGGCACCCGGAAGGTGCCCGTCACCCTGTCAGCCTTACAGGCCCAGACGCTTGCGGCCCTTGGCGCGGCGTGCGTTGATAACAGCGCGGCCACCCTTGGTCTTCATGCGGACGAGGAAACCGTGGGTACGGGCGCGGCGAACTTTGGAAGGTTGGTAAGTACGTTTCATGATGCAATTCCTAGAGAGGCTTGGTTCCGGTTTGTTGGCCGCTTGCATCCATAAATGAACACAAAAGCAACCAAGCTCAAGCCCTGCTCAAGCGCAACACCGGTGAAATAGTGCGGACCACCCCCATGGCAAGGGCACAAGGCCTGCTGCCAGCGCGGACGGACACGCGCGTAAAATTCGCCCTGACATGCAGGGAAACCGCAAATTATCGCAGTGTTTACTGTCCTTGGCAATTACTTGGCTTTGTCCTCGGTTTTTTCTGTAATATGCGCAGACTTTTGCCAAGTCTGCGGCCAGCCCATCGAGGAAACCCGAGCATGGGGTTTGTGCAGACCAGTCCGTTGTGTGGATAACTTTTGCACAAGCTACAATAGGCAGCCGATCAACCTTCCCCCTTATCCACAACAACAATAGCGTGGGGGATGAATCTTTCCGTGGGATAACAATGGATGAAGCCAGCCTGGGTCAAGGTTTGTGGCGTGCAGTTGTAGAGCAACTCGCCCAAGAAATGCCCGAGCAACAGTTCAACACCTGGATCAAGCCGCTGACCGCTGTCGTGTCGGACGACTTGTCCAAGGTCACGCTCTATGTGGCCAACCGTTTCAAGCTCGACTGGATTCGCGCCCAATACACCGGCCGCCTGGCCGCCATGCTGGAGGAAACCTACGGACAACCGGTGGCCATCGAGTTGGCCATTGCCCAGCGCGATGCTGCCGTGCGCACCGTCGTGCGCCCACCGGTGCGCAGCGGGGGTGCGCTGGCCGCGTCGGCCCAGGGCAGCGGCACCTCGTCAGGCATGGGCCTGGGGCCGTCCTACGGGCCAGCAAGCCGCAACCCCGGCCAATCTGCCGCCAACGCGGCCGAGCAGTACCGCAACAGCATCCAGATCAGCGACGCCAGCCCCGCGCCCCATGCAGGCCAGGCCAGCAGCGCCGAGGGCGATACCGGCAATGCCAGTGGCAACTTCCGCAACCGCCTGAACCCGGTGCTCACGTTTGACACGCTGGTCGAAGGTACTGCCAACCGCATGGCGCGCTCGGCGGCCATGCATGTGGCGGCGTCTCCCGGCCATCTGTACAACCCCTTGTTCATCTACGGCGGCGTCGGTCTGGGTAAGACCCACTTGGTGCATGCCGTGGGCAACAAGCTGCTGGCCGACAACCCGGACGCCAAAGTTCTCTACATCCATGCCGAGCAGTTCGTCTCGGATGTGGTCAAGTCCTACCAGCGCCGCACCTTTGACGAGTTCAAGGAGCGCTACCACTCGCTCGATCTGCTGCTGATCGACGATGTGCAGTTTTTTGCCAACAAGGACCGCACGCAGGAAGAGTTCTTCAACGCCTTTGAAGCGCTGCTGGCCAAGAAGAGCCACATCGTGATGACGTCCGACACCTATCCAAAGGGTCTGGCCAATATCCACGAGCGCCTGGTCTCGCGCTTTGACTCGGGCCTGACGGTGGCCATCGAGCCGCCCGAGCTGGAGATGCGCGTTGCCATTCTGATCAACAAGTCGCGCGTTGAAGGCACGGAGATGCCCGAGGAAGTGGCCTTCTTCGTGGCCAAGAACGTGCGCTCCAATGTGCGTGAGCTTGAAGGCGCGCTGCGCAAGATCCTGGCCTACTCGCGCTTCAACCAGAAGGAAATCTCCATCCAGCTGGCGCGCGAGGCGCTGCGCGATCTGCTGTCGATCCAGAACCGCCAGATCAGCGTGGAGAACATCCAGAAGACCGTCGCGGACTACTACAAGATCAAGGTCGCCGACATGTACAGCAAAAAGCGCCCGGCCAGCATTGCCCGCCCGCGCCAGATTGCCATGTACCTGGCCAAGGAGCTGACGCAGAAAAGCCTGCCGGAAATCGGCGAGCTGTTTGGCGGCCGCGACCACACCACCGTGCTGCATGCCGTGCGCAAGATTGGCGGCGAGCGCCAGCAATTGACTGAGCTGAACCAGCAATTGCACGTGCTGGAGCAGACCCTCAAGGGCTAGCCGATGGAATTTTTTGATTTCGCCAATTGCCTGCGCGCCGCAGGCACAATGGCAAATGGGACAGGTGCAGAGGGGGCTCCGTGCACAACTGCCGTCCACAACAACACCGCAATTTGACAAGAGGTTGAAATGATTGTTCTGAAGGCCACACAAGACAAAGTCATCGCAGTACTGCAGTCGGTCGCCGGTATTGTCGAGCGGCGCCACACTTTGCCGATCCTGGCCAACGTGCTGATCCGCAAGACCGGCAATGCGCTGCAGCTGACCACCAGCGACCTGGAAATCCAGATCCGCACCACGGCCGAGCTGGGCGGTGACATGGGTGACTTCACCACCACCGTGGGCGCGCGCAAGCTGATCGACATCTTGAAGACCATGCCCAGCGACCAGACCGTGAGCCTGGAGACGCAGCAGTCCAAGATGATCCTCAAGGGCGGCAAGAGCCGCTTTACCTTGCAGACCCTGCCGGCGGAAGACTTCCCGCTGGTGCAGGAGGCGCCCTCGTTCGGCCCCGTGTTCAGCGTGCCGCAAAAGGTGCTCAAGGACCTGATGGGCCAGGTCTCGTTCGCGATGGCTGTGCAAGATATCCGTTACTACCTGAACGGCATCCTGTTCGTGGCCGAAGGCAACACGCTGAGCCTGGTGGCCACCGACGGCCACCGCCTGGCCTTTGCCAGCGCCACCCTGGATGTGGAAGTGCCCAAGCAGGAAGTGATTCTGCCGCGCAAGACGGTGCTGGAGCTCCAGCGCCTGCTGTCGGACGCCAGCGGCGACAACCAGCCCGTCATCGAGATGCAGTTCGCCAGCAACCAGGCGCGCTTCACCTTTGCCGGCATGGAGTTCGTCACCAAGCTGGTCGAGGGCAAGTTCCCCGACTACAACCGCGTCATCCCGCGCAACCACCCCAACAGCATCACGCTGGGCCGCGCACCACTGCTGGCCAGCATGCAGCGCACGGCCATCATGACCAGCGACAAGTTCAAGGGTGTGCGCCTGACCATCGAGCCCGGCACCTTGCGCATTGCAGCCAACAACGCCGAGCAGGAAGAGGCGGTGGATGAGCTCGACATCGACTACGGCGGCCCGGCCGTTGAAGTCGGCTTCAACGTCACCTACCTGATCGATGTGCTCTCCAACATGGGCCAGGACATGGTGCGCATCGACTTTGCCGACAACAACAACTCGGCGCTGATCACCAACCCGGAAAACGACACCTTCAAGTACGTGGTCATGCCGATGCGCATGTAAGCCACGCAGACGACCCGCGCGCCGGTTTGCAGCAGCAGGCCGGCGCAGCACCGAGATTTATTTGATTCAAAGACATGGCAGGGCGCCGCGCCCGCCAGTGCAGTACCAAGGCAGCTTCATGACCGCAGAAAACCAGCCGGAACAATCCCCCAGCACGCCAGGCCCCGATGCCAGCGGCTATGGCGAAGGCGCCATCCAGATCCTGGAAGGGCTGGAGGCTGTGCGCAAACGCCCGGGCATGTACATCGGCGATACCTCGGACGGCACCGGCCTGCACCACCTGGTGTTTGAAGTGGTGGACAACTCCATCGACGAGGCGCTGGCCGGCTATTGCGACGACATCCTGGTGACCATCCATGCCGACGGCTCGTTGTCGGTGGTGGACAACGGCCGCGGCATTCCCACCGGCGTGAAGATGGACGACAAGCACGAGCCCAAGCGCTCGGCCGCTGAAATCGCGCTGACCGAGCTGCACGCCGGCGGCAAGTTCAACCAGAACAGCTACAAGGTCTCGGGCGGTCTGCACGGCGTGGGCGTGTCCTGCGTGAACGCACTGTCCATCAAGCTCAAGCTCATCGTGCGCCGCGAAGGCCAGGTGCACCAGATCGACTTCTCGCGCGGCTTTGTGCAAAACCGCCTGGTCGAAGTGGTCGACGGCGTCGAAGTCTCGCCAATGCGCATTGTCGGCGCCACCGAGAAGCGCGGCACCGAAGTGCACTTTCTGCCCGACCAGGAAATCTTCAAGGAAAACTACGAGTTCCGCTACGAGATCCTGGCCAAGCGCCTGCGCGAGCTGTCCTTCCTGAACAATGGCGTGCGCATCCGTCTCAAGGACGAGCGCGATGGCAAGGAAGACGACTTCTCCGGCGCCGGCGGCGTGCAGGGCTTTGTCGAGTTCATCAACGGCACCAAGAAAGTGCTGCACCCCACCGTGTTCCACGCCGAAGGCAGCCGCCCGGCCGAAACCTATGGCGGCATCCCCGGCACCGAGATCGGTGTTGAAGTGGCCATGCAGTGGAACGACGGCTACAACGAGCAGGTGCTCTGCTTCACCAACAACATCCCCCAGCGCGATGGCGGCACCCATTTGACCGGCCTGCGCGCGGCGATGACCCGCGTCATCGGCAAGTACATCGCCGACCATGACCTGGCTAAGAAGGCCAAGGTCGAAGTCACCGGCGACGACATGCGCGAAGGCCTGTGCGCGGTGCTCAGCGTCAAGGTGCCCGAGCCCAAGTTCAGCAGCCAGACCAAGGACAAGCTGGTCTCCAGCGAAGTGCGCGCACCGGTTGAGGACATCGTCGGCAAGCTGCTGACCGAGTACCTCGAAGAAAAGCCCAACGACGCCAAGATCATCTGCAACAAGATCGTTGAAGCGGCCCGCGCCCGTGAAGCCGCCCGCAAGGCCCGGGAAATGACGCGCCGCAAAGGCGTGCTCGATGGCATGGGCCTGCCCGGCAAGCTGGCCGACTGCCAGGAAAAAGACCCGGCGCTGTCTGAAATCTACATCGTCGAGGGTGACTCCGCAGGCGGCTCGGCCAAGCAAGGGCGTGACCGCAAGTTCCAGGCCATCCTGCCGCTGCGCGGCAAGATCCTGAACGTGGAAAAAGCCCGCTACGAAAAGCTGCTCTCCAGCAGCGAAATCGTGACCCTGATCACCGCGCTGGGCACCGGCATCGGCAAGGTGAGCGAAGACTCGGGCAAGAGCAGCACCGACGACTACAACCTCGCCAAGCTGCGCTACCACCGCATCATCATCATGACCGATGCGGACGTCGACGGCGCCCACATCCGCACCCTGCTGCTGACCTTCTTCTACCGCCAGATGCCCGATCTGGTCGAAGCCGGCCACATCTACATTGCGCAGCCGCCGCTGTACAAGGTCAAGAACGGCAAGGAAGAGCTGTACCTCAAGGACGGCCCTGCCCTCAACCAGTTCCTGCTGCGCGTGGCCCTGCAAGGCGCCAGCGTCAGTACCGGCGGCGCCAACCCGCGCACCATCGATGGGGAAGAGCTGGGCCGCCTGGCCGGCATGCACCTGGCTGCCGAAACCGTCATCGACCGTCTCTCGTCCTACCTGGACGCCGAAGCGCTGCGCGCTATCGCCGACGGCGTGCAGATCCGCCTCGACACGCTGGACGACGCCATGGTCTGCGCCCCGGTGCTCGAAGCCAAGCTGCGCGAGCTGACCACGACCGGCGTGCCCGCCGAGGTCACCGGTGAGCTCGATCCGCACACCGAAAAGCCGATCCTGCGCATCAGCCGCCACCACCACGGCAACATCAAGAGCTCCATCCTGACGCAGGAGTTTGTCGAAGGCCAGGACTACGCGGCGCTCGCCGCCGAAGCCCAGAACTTCCACGGTCTGCTCGCCGAAGGCGCCAAGGTCACCCGTGGCGAAGGCGAAAAAGCCAAGATGGAAAAAGTGACCGACTTCCGCCAGGCCATGCAGTGGCTCATCAGCGAAGCCGAACGCACCACCGCCCGCCAGCGCTACAAGGGC
The DNA here is from genome assembly GCF_037479395.1 of Comamonas sp. MYb21. Taxonomy (NCBI): domain Bacteria; kingdom Pseudomonadati; phylum Pseudomonadota; class Betaproteobacteria; order Burkholderiales; family Comamonadaceae; genus Comamonas; species Comamonas sp. MYb21. The sequence goes on from NZ_JBBGZC010000005.1 coordinate 217,796, forward strand.
CTGGGCGAGATGAACCCCGAGCAGCTGTGGGAAACCACGATGGACCCCCAAGTCCGCAGCCTGCTGCAGGTCAAGGTCGGCGACGCCATCGAAGCCGACCGCGTCTTCACGATGCTGATGGGCGACGAGGTCGAGCCACGCCGCGACTTTATCGAGACCAATGCATTGCGGGCGGGGAATATTGATGTGTGATGGTTGTTGTTCGTAGGGCTCCGTATTGTTTGCGACTCGCGACACAGTTTTGCGACTGGATGCCACAAACCAAACGACTCACCTACCTTTAGGCGTTAAATGAAGACGCTTGGCATAGCCAGCAAAAAGAGCCCGGATTTTTCCGGGCTCTTTTTATATACCTTCTTCTATAGCTATAGTTTCTCATTGAGCGGTCCCCAGTCAAGGAGAGATACAGCTGCCTGGGCATTGTCTGCCCATGCCGGGCTAACGCGGCTCCCACGGTGTACAAATCTTTGTCCACGAGTTTGACCAACATCACATAGCGCGTATGCCGCTCGACCAGCGTCGCAATCTGGCTGTAAGCATCACCGAACCACAGGGCGCCTTCCCAATGGCCTGGAACTGCACGAACTTCTATGCAGGCTGGGCGTTCGCTGATAGGCCATGGATCGGAGTTTTCTGGGTGTAGTGCCTTGAGCGACGCATGCCTCTGGTTCGGCGCAAGTGCTCCAGGTGCTCCTTCTTCAAAGCACCACGTGGTTGGACGAATAGCGTGCGGTAGATGGCTTCATGAAACACCTGCAACTCCTTTTGGTCCGGATACGTTCGCTTGAGCCATCCCGCTATTGGTTCGGGTGACCACAGACCTTGCAATTTAACCGCCACCATCTGAGCCAGTGCAGGGTTACGTGCCGATTTGCATGCCTTGGGGCGATGAGCACGCTCCCAGGCTACAGCATCGGCCTTAGCCGCTCGGTAGCAAGTCCTGCCGTCATTGCGCAGCCGCTCGCGACTGATGGTGGAGGCAACTCGTCTCAAGCGCCTGGCGATGCAGCGAATCGATTCGCCAACAGCCAATGCTTGGTGTGCGGCCGGTCAAAAAGCTTGACGATCTCGGACGAGGTATCGCCTGTTTTCCAGCGATCCCACATCACCGTTTTCTGAGCTTCGGTGTAGTAAATCCGCAATCTTTGCTTCATACAAACACTTCTTCAGCCTTAGGCAAATATTTTATTGCAGTGTTATGCTGTTCTTCTTTTCTCTTCCATACAGGTCAATTATAAATAATGCAAATAAAGCAGTTAATAAAACTAATGCCTTCCCTTTTATTGGGCGTAACTCTGATAGGAAATGTATTAGCAAAAGAAGTCGCCGCGCCGATCCTGCTTCACCCGAGCACAGCGTCAGAGGCTGTCGCCATAGCTGCTTATAAAGGGATGCCGGCTGAGAATTTCAGCAAAATGGTGAGTACCGCTTTCGAAAACGCAGGCTTCTCATCGCGTACTTCTGAACGAATGAAAGATGGCACGGTGCGTTACACCTTCGCCTACCCTGTGGCAATGGAAGGACAGGTCCAGAATATCGAAGTAGTGCTCAGGACGGATGAAAATATCGACAAGAAGGGGCGGTGTGCGACTTGTTTTCTGCGAACGACGGTGTTGACAGACTTTGCTCATCTGCAACAGGCTCCCTGGATGCTTCAGTATGCAGTGAATCGGCAGGTCCTTCCTGCCATCGATCAAGCCTATGCGAGCATTCAGCAAGATGGGCAGGCATTTATGGATGGCAGTCTAGGGTTCGATTACAAGAACCAGTGGCAAGGTGAGAAGAACCTCTATGAGAACTCGTTCGTCGGTATTGAGCAGACCAGCTTGAAATCTACGGTCATTGACGCCTATCGGGCTGCGGGATTCATATTTCAAGGCGATATTAGGAAAGACCTCAGGGTTTCCGATTTGGTCTTTTCCTTTCCTGTGGATCCCGATCAGGCCGAAGGTGTTGTCTACAAAATTAGCCTTGCGAGCCAACTTGATGCAAGTGATCGCTGCTATCCCTGTGAAATTACCGAAGTCTACGATCCATACCAAAAGCTTCCCGCTGCAGGCCTGTCCGGAATGTCCAAGCGGCTCACACTTGAATCACGTTTTGCAGCCTCCCGCGCACTAGCGCTGGAGAAACTCAAGAACAGCACTGCGCAATTCCTCCGTGCAGGAACCATGTTCACCATGCCTCCCAAGCCTGCACCGCTCGGGTCACCTCGGCCACATATCAGGCCGATGACAGTTACATGAATACTTTGGCCCAGAAACGGGCCGCCCGCACTGGATTGCTGGGCCAGCATGCCTGGTTTGATGGCACCTTCATCGTGGGTACGCTGGGGCTAGCTCTCGGCCTGGCAGGCATCGCATCCGTCTCTCCTGCGATGCTGATCGCCGTTGTACTGATCGATACCTGGCTTTTCGCCAATCCCCATGTGGTGGCGACCTTCACCCGTATCGGTGCCAGTTTGGCCCACGTTCGACGATATCGTTTTCTGATCTTCGGGTTACCCGTGATCGTGCTCGGCGGTGTGGTGGCCACGGCACTAGCGTATGAGATTAGCGGACTATTCACGCTCTATTTCATCGCGCAGAGCTATCACGTCGCGCGGCAATCCTTCGGTATCGCCAGGGCTTATCGACGGGCAGGGTCGACGCAACCGTTTCAAGCGGATCGACTGTCCGAAACCCTGATCTATATGGTTGCAGCCTGGGGACTACTTGCCCGCTGCGCCGAGTCTCCCACAACTTTTCTTGAGTACCCCATTGAACTTCCGGCTGTGCCTACACCGGTGGCCGACGTCGCAGGAGTAGCCACCATCGTGTGCGGCGCATGGTGGTTGTGGCGGCTTGCACATAAGGCCCTGGCTCGCGAGATCGATTGGCGCCACGATGGGTTTGTGGCATCGCACGTGTGCGCCAATCTCGCAGCTTACATCTGGATCACCGATATCACCCTTGGCTGGCTGGTGATCAACCTCTGGCACAACCTGCAGTACTTACAGTTCGTCTGGGTGCAGAACATACGGCGCGACGCTGAGAAAAGCAGCGAAAGGATCTCAACAACGCTGCTCTGGAAGAGTGCCCGGCAATACATCTGCCATTGTCTGCTACTGGGAGCCCTACTCTATTGGGCCGTAGACTGGGTTGGGACACAGTTGCTTTGGCTGGGACTTCCCACTGTGCTCATCGCACACTTCACACTGAATTTTCATCACTACCTGGTTGATGGCGTGATCTGGAAACAACACCGCGCTCCCTCACCCTGTTCAGCCGCCGCAAGAGGCTAATCGCTGCAAAGCAAGGGATGCCGACAAAAATTTGGATTATCGACAGATAGTTGTTGCATCAAGCCTACCAACAGACACCGCCGATCTGAACGATTGGTCAGAGAGACCGCTGGTGTTTCCCTTGCCAAACGCCACACAGTTCCGCCAAGTGACGCGGTCCAGTGTGGTCGATGCCGGTGTCGCGCTGGGCTTGGCTGCCGGCCTGGCGGGCCGTATTCTGGACGAGACACGTGCCCATATCGAAAAGGCCGCTGCAGAGCTGTTGAACGACGATGTACCGCACATCCAGGGCAACCCACAACACCTGCGCGTCGCCCTCGCCATGCGCCATATCGTGATGGCAGAGATGCTGAAGCGGCTGAGGTAAGCGGACGCGGCAAGCACCGAATGCGGCCCGTCATCCTGCAAGTCTGTCAGCAACCGCTCATAAAAACACTAGCTTCATCCCATAAAAACGCCCGGCATCGCCGGGCGTTCCACATTACTTGCGCAATGCTAGCCAGATCAATGCTGGCGGCTTCTGACATTGGCCGCCGCAAAGCCCAACAGCAGGAGCGCCATCAGCACCAGCATGGCGTTGCCGAGGCCGGGCACGGCCTTGACGGAGCCGCCCACATCGCCCGTCGTCGCCTTCAACGGCGTGGTAACGACAATGCTCACCACGCCATTGGCAATGGTCACTGCAGGATTGTTCTGGTAGCTCGATGCCTCCCAGGTGAATCCGCCAGGAGCTGCCGGCATGGGGCCTGTCGCGGTCGCCGTGCAGCTGGCAGCCGCGGGCAGGCTGCTGATGACAGCGGGCACGCTGGTGCCATGGGTCACGGTGATCGCCAAGGAGTAGCTGCCATCGGCGCCGCAGTTCAGCGAGAAGTTGAACACCCCATTGACCTGCGCAACCCCATCGGCCGGGCCGGTAAACAGCTGGCTCAGATCCAGGCTGCCGGTCTGGCGCTGCAGGGCATTGGTCACGCTGACGGCCACTGGTGCCGATGCCAGCGTTGCGGTGGGGCTGGGGCTGATGACGGGCGTGCCGGTCCAGACGTAGCCTGCGGGCGCAGCAGGTGGCGCGTTCTCTGTCACCGTGCAGGCATCACCGTCGTAGAAGCTCAGCGCAGCACTGCTGGCGCTGCTGCTGCCAGCGGCAACGGTGGCAGACCAGTTTTGCGGCGCTTGTGCGCCACAGGTGACGGTGCCGCTGAAGGTGAGCGGAGCGGGCAGGCCACTGGGCGACAGACCCGTGATGGTTTTGCTGACCGTCACCGCTGCGCTGGTGTTGAAGATCTGCAGATTGACCGAGCTGCTGTTGGACGAGGTCACCGGATCCACGACACCAGAAGGTGCGGCGGCATAGGCCACGTTGGGATAGGTTCCGGGGATGTTTCCAGCGGTACCTACGATGGTGAATCGCACTTGGCCGCCATTCCCAATCGCCGCAATGCTGCTGCTGACGGTGCGCGTGGCAGCGTCATAGTTGACGGGGCCGCAGGTGCCCGGCGCCACTTCAACCGCGCAGCTTGCGCTGGCGTAGACAAAGCCATTGGGCAGCGGATCGGAAAACGCCACATTGCTGACATCGGCAGGACCGGCGTTCACCACGCTGACGGTGTAGGTCACCGTCTCTCCGGCCTGGACGGTGACTGGCGCTACCGTCTTGTTGGTGGAGATATCCGCGCATACAAACGGCTGCTCCACCAGGATTTCGTCATTGAATCGCTCGGGGTCGGTGACGCCGACTGGTGCAGAAACCCGAAAGTTATTCTGAATGGTCCCGTTGGCAGAGGTGCAAGCGCTCGTCATGTTGGCCACCATCGTGTAGGTGATGGTGACGGCACCGCCTGATGGCAAGCTGGGCACGGTGGTCTGGAACAGATAGCCCGCGCTACCGACCTGGCCGCTGTAGTTCTGGAAAACGCCGTTGTCGGGACAAACCGCGCCATTGGTCGCCGTGCAGCCGGCAAAGCTATAGGCGGCATTGAGCTGGACGCCCGCACCGTAGGCATAGGGGAAATCCAACATGGACGCCCCATCGGCCGCTGCCGGGCCGTTGTTCGTCAAGGTCATCGTGTAGGTGACTGGCTGGCCAGCGACAAAGATATCGGTACTTTGCGTTTTAGTAGCGACCAGGTCAGCCTGTGGGCAATCCGCTGTGGCATCGACGGTTTGTTCCACTTCGGCGCGATTGTTGGATGCATTGGAGTCCGTGACACCCGGTGGCAGTCCCCGTGTCTGAAACACATTCTGCAAAGGCCCGGAGGGCAAGCCGCATCGCAAGGGCGCATCCGCCACCATCGTGTAGGTGATAGTGATCGTGCCTCCTGATGGCAGCGCCGGTACCGACGTATTGAACAAATAGCCCGCGCTTCCCACCAGCCCCGAGTAATTCTGGAATGCGCCAGCGTCCGGACAGACAGCGCCATTGGCCGCCACACAGCTCCCAAAGCTGTAAGCCGCATTCACATTGGCAGCAGCCGTGCCGCCGTAGCCATAAGGGAAATCCTCGATCAAGACGCCATCCGCAGCGGTGGGGCCGTTGTTGGTCAGCGTCATGACGTAGGTCACCGGCTGGCCAGGGACAAAATCGTCAGCGCTTTGCGTTTTGGTCACTTCCAGGTCCGCCTCCGGACAGGCGGCCGTCGCAGCTACTGCCTGCTCCACTTCTGCGCGGTTATTGGTCGGATCGGGGTCGATGACGCTGGCGGGCATGCCTCGGGTCTGGAACACGTTTTGTAGTGCGCCTGCCGTCAAGCCGCACATCGAAGGCGCTGTCGCGACCATCGTGTAGGTGATGGTGATGGCACCGCCCGATGGCAAACGGGGAACTGCCGTATTGAACAAATAGCCTGCGCTTCCCACCTGACCGCTGTAGTTCTGAAATGCACCGGTGTCCGGGCACACGGCACCGTTCACTGCGCTGCAACCGCCAAACGTGTAACTGGCATTCACGCGGGCCGCAGAGCTGCCGCTGTTTCCGTAGGGGAAGTCCTCCATCATCGTGCCATCCGCTGCCGCAGGGCCGTTGTTGGTCAGCGTCATGACATAGGTCACCGTCTGGCCAGAGACAAAACTCTGAGCGCTCTGCGATTTGCTGACCACCAGATCGGCACCATAGTTCATCGCCGTGCTCACCGAACTCGTATTGGACTCGGGCATGGGATCGGTGACGCCCGCAGGAGGGCTCACCGTCGATGTATTGGTGAGCGAGCTCGGCCCTGAGACTGCAAAATTCCCCAGGATCTCAATCGTCACCTTCCCCAGTGCGGGAAACGTGGGCAGGACGCCGGAGACCGCGCTGTTGTCCGCCACGATGCTGGCAGGGCACGACGCCCCATTCGTGGCGGCAACACAGGAGGCCGAAACATTCACCACGCCGGGCGGCAGGGTGTCCAAAAAGCTGGCGTTGTTGGCCGCATTGGGCCCATTGTTGTCCAGCACCAGCGTGTAGCTGAATGCACCACCGCCGGCTGCCGTGGCCGGCCCTGACTTCACGATCTGCAGGTCGGCGGTCTGGCCCCAGGCAATCACGGAAATGGGCAGCAACGCAAGGATCGCCCCCAGCCTTCGCAGAAGGCTGCTGAAGTAGTTGTTTGTCATATCTGGATATCCCTTTGGATCTTTCTGAGCCCGCCAGCCGCTCCAAGCCGGATGCGTTCGGGTGTGCATTTACCAAAAAAATGAGCTATTTGGCAAATGTATACACGGCCGTAGATATCTGCAAATAATGTTAACAAATGTTTATTTGCTCTACAAAACGACTCCATTGCAGGGCGATCCTGGAATGCAGGCCGCACCCGGTGCGGGCGATGCCGTCTTGGTTCTTGGCAAGGGATAGATCCAGAACAGGGCAACCTGGGCACAGGGCTTAGGCGCGACAATTAGAATGATTCTTATTTTCGTCACTAGCCCCTGCCTGCAGGGACTGCCGCCGGCCCTCCGCCCCCTCCATGCTTGAGCGCTTCTACCGCGAACTGCTGAACTTTCTCCACCGCCAGGTGGGCGACCGCGATGCGGCGGCGGACCTGGCGCAGGAGAGCTATGCACGGGTGCTGGCAGCACAGCGCTCGGGGCCGCCGGTGATGGATGGTCGGGCGCTGCTGTACCGCACCGCGCGCAACTTGGTGATTGACCAGCACCGCCGTGCCGCGCTGCGGCGCCATGACAGCCTGGACGAGGTGGCGGCATCCGATGAGCCGCCCGCGCCCCAGCATCTGCAACCCGAGGAGGCCCTGGTGCGACAGCAGACCGTGCATGGCTATGTGCAGGTGATCGAGAGCCTGCCGCCACGCTGCCGCGAGGCCTTTGTGCTGCATGTCATCGATGGCCTGCCGCAGGCCGAGATCGCAGCGCGCATGGGCATATCGGTTAGCATGGTCGAGAAGCATGTGGTGCGCGGCACCCTGGCCTGCAAACGGCATGGGCAGGGGCCTGGCGCTTAGTGTGCACCGCTTCAATCGCCTCCTCCTCACCGCCCCTCTCGCTCCATTCCCTCCCGATTTTTCTGCGCATGTCCAGCACCTCTTCATCCTTCAACCACAGCCCGGGTGACTTGCCCGAAGGGATGGCTGCGGACGAGGCCAACGATGTGGATGCGCTGGAGCACGAGGCCGCAACCTGGGCGGTGCGCTGCAACGCCGGGCTGGATGCGCAGGGCCAGGCGGCCTTGCAGGCCTGGCTGGCGGCTGACCCGCGCCATGGGCCCGCGCTGGATGCGATGCGCGCCAGCATCGCGGGCGTGCAAAGCCTGCCAGCCCACGACCTGGCCCGGCTGCGCGCCGGCCTGCCCCAGCGTGATGCACAGACACCTACCCCGCGCCCCCGCTTTTGGCAAGCCTGGCTGCGGCCCGTGGTGCCTTATGCCGCCACGGCGCTGGTGGCAGCGGCGGTCGTGGGCGCAGGCTGGTTTGGCTGGTGGGTACAACCCAGCTTTCAGCAAAACTATGCCTCGCAGCGTGGCCAGCAGCTGATGGTCACCTTGCCCGATGACGCGGCCTCCGGCAGCACCGTGCAGCTGGATACCGACACGCACCTGACCGCGCGGCTCTACCGCCACCGGCGCGAGGTGGCGCTGGCCGATGGCCAGGCCATGTTCTCCGTGCATTCCGACCCGGGCCGGCCCTTCCAGGTGCTGGCGGGCGATCTGCGCATCACCGTGGTCGGCACGCGTTTTTCGGTACGCCATACGGCGCAGGGCGTGGGCGCGGGCCACACCCAGGTGGCGGTGGAAGAAGGCCGGGTGAAGGTGGAGCGGCTGCAGCGCGATGCGGACCAGACCGACAAGGCGCCGGCCATGGTGCTGCTGACGGCCGGCCAGATGCTGGAAGACAGCAACGCGCAAGACGCGGGCCTGGGCACCATCACCGAGGTGGCGCCCGCCGCCGTGGCCCAGTGGCGCAGCGGTCGGCTGAGCTTTAACCGCACGCCCCTCGCCCAGGCCTTGGCCGAGTTTGAGCGCTATGGCCCCACTGGCCTGGTGGTGCGCGACCCGGCCGTCGCCGCCCTGCCGGTGGGCGGCAGCTATGGTTTGAACCAGCACCAGCGCTTTGCGGAATTTTTGCCGCACCTGCTGCCGGTGCGCCTGGTCAAACGCGATGGCCTGACGGAAATCGTCGCACGCTAAACGTCACGGACCAGGCCCTGGGTCCTTCGTTGCCAACCCTTGCCGTACTTCCGTAATGTCTGCGGCTTTGGGCGTCGTCTCATCCACCAAGCTTCGGTTTGCCGGGCCGTGTGAGCGGCTCAAAAATTATTCAAAATATTTTTCCTCGGGACCTGCGGATTCCTGGCGCAGCTGCGTCTACAGGGGGTGGCAGCGCTGTGCGCAGCGCACCAGCCGTTTCCCTTTACCGATCCAGGAGTCCCTTGCATGCTGCGCACCGCGCCCCTTTTTCGCTCTCGCCCCACGCCCCTTGCCATGGCCGCCGCACTGGCGCTGGGTATCGCCGCTGTCCAGCCGCTGACGGCGCATGCGCAAACGGCAGCATCGTCACAAGAGGGGGCCCGCAGCTTTGCGATTGCAGCGCAGCCGCTCGCACAGGCGCTCAATGAGCTGGCACGCCAGGGCGATCTGCAGCTGGGCTTTCCGGCCGGGCTGGTCGCTGGCAAGACGGCGCCTGCCGTCTCGGGCCACTTCACGCCGCAGCAGGCGCTGGACCGTCTGCTGGCCGGCAGCGGCCTGCAGGGCGCGGTCAAAGACCGTGCGGTGCTGGTGCGGCCTGCACCCCCTGCGCCATCGGGCGATCCAGCAGGCACCGTGGTGCTGCCCACCGTGTCGGTCACGGCAGCAGCCATTGAAGCCCTGCCCGGCCCCTATGCCGGCGGCCAGGTCGCGCGCGGCGGCAAGGTCGGGTTGCTGGGCAACCGCGATGTGATGGACACGCCCTTCAGCACCACCCAGTACACCGCCAAGCTGGTGGACGACCAGCAGGCGCAGACCATTGGCGATGTGCTGGTCAACGACCCCTCGGTGCGCAACACCTACGGGCGCAATGCGGGCCGGGAGGAGTTCAACATCCGTGGCTTTACCGTCTTCAACTACGACGTGTCGTACAACGGCCTGTATGGCCTGTCGCCGCGCAATGCGGCCTCGCTGATCGGCGTGGAGCGGGTAGAGGTGCTGCGTGGCCCCAGCGCGTTGCTCAACGGCATGGCGCCCGCTGGCTCGGTGGGCGGCGGCATCAACCTGGTGCCCAAGCGTGCCGGCGCCACGCCGCTCAATCGCGTGACGGCCTCGTACGCGCAAGACAGCCAGTTTGGCGTGCATGCCGACTTTGGCCGCCGCTTTGGTGCGGACCAGGAATGGGGCGTGCGCCTCAACGTCGCCAAACGCTCGGGCGATACGCCCATCCATGGCGCCAGCGAGCGTGTCGATGCCTTGGCCCTGGGCCTGGACTACCAGGGCGAGCGCGTGCGGCTGGAGGCCGACATCAACTACCAAAAGCGCGTCACCCATGGCCGCAGCAGCCTGCTGTTCCCTCCGGCGGAAGGCACGCCGATTGCCGCTGCACCCAACAACAAAACCAACTTCCAACCGTCCTGGAGCTATTGGGATGCCAAGGAGCGTGCCGCCATTGTGCGCGGCGAGGTGGATATCAACCCCAACCTGATCGCCTACGGCGCGCTGGGTGCGATGGGCTATGACTTTGACAGCCTGCAGACCACGTCGCAACTGCAGGATGCGCATGGCACGCTGATGGCCCGGCCCTACCGCCTGAAGGAAGCCGTAAACACCCGCACTGCCGAAGTAGGGCTGAAGGGCAAGCTGCAGACCGGCAGCCTGGGCCACGAATGGGTGCTCAGCACCAGCGGCTATGCGCAAGACAATGGCCTGCTGCGCCAGAACGGCACGGTTTACGCGTCCAGCATCTACAACCCAGCCGACATTGCCAAGCCCTCGATCAGCATCGGCTCCAACCTGCCCCGCACCGGCGAGACGCGCATGACCAGCGTGGCGCTGGCCGACACCATCTCCACGGCCGACAAGCGCTGGCAGCTGACCCTGGGCGCGCGCCACCAGGAGGTGCGCACCCGCACCCTCAACGGCACATCGGGCGCGGAAACGGCGCGCTACGACAAGTCGGCGATCACGCCGATGGCGGCGCTGCTGTTCAAACCCACACAAGGCATCTCGCTGTACGGCAACTACATCGAGGGCCTGTCCCAGGGCTCGACCGCGCCCGAAGGCACGGCCAATGCCGGCGAGATCTTCCCGCCCGCCAAATCCAGGCAGCTGGAGCTGGGTGCCAAGTTCGACACCGGCAACTTTGTCACCACGGCCAGCCTGTTCCAGATCAGCCGGCCCAGCAGCTTGCTCGATGCCTCGACCACGCCCTCGACCTTCCGCATGGATGGCGAGCAGCGCAACCGGGGCCTGGAGATCGTCACCCAGGGTGAGGTGCGCCGGGGCCTGCGCCTGCTGACCGGCGTGGCCTTTACCCAGGGCAAGCTGACCAAGACCGAGGACGGCCTCAACGATGGCCGCACGGCCCCCGCCACGCCCAAGGTGCAGATCAATATTGGCGGTGAATGGGACACTGCCTGGGTGCCCGGCCTGACCTTGACCGCCCGCGCGCTGCACACCAGCAGCCAGTATGTGGATGTGGCCAACAGCCAGCAGCTGCCCTCCTGGAACCGCTTTGACCTGGGCGCGCGCTACCGCTTCACCACAGGCAATACGCCGGTCACCCTGCGCCTGACGGTCGAGAACCTGATGAACAAGAACTACTGGCAGTCTGCCGCGCGCGAAGGCCTGACCATGGGCGCGCCGCGCACCGTGCTGCTGTCGGCATCGACGGAGTTCTGATTGCGCGTTGACCAGGCGGCGCGGGCCGCCCAGCCGCGCAGGCCTGCGACGGGCTGGGCCGTGGTATCGCGCCTGCTTGCCGGCAGCCTGGGCGGCTATGCGCTCGCGCAGCTGCTGCCCGTGGCCCTGGTCGCCAGCCTGGCCCCGGCACTGCCGCGTACCGATGCGGTGCTGGTGGCGATGCAGCTGAGCTTTGTCGTGTATGCCGCTGCGCTGATGGCGGCCTTTGCCGCCCGCAGCGCAGGCCGCGCTTGGGCGGGCATGCTGCTGGCCAGCTTGGGCAGTGCGCTCATCGCCTGGGTTGCGCTGTGAGCCCATCGCATCCCCCCAAGCGCCCACATCGCCCCCTGCGCCCGGCGATGGCGGGCCTGCATACCTGGGCCGGTGTGCTGTTGGGCTGGCTGCTGTACTTTATGTTTGTCACCGGCACTGCCGGCTATCTGGATACCGAGATCGACCGCTGGATGCGCCCCGAGCTGCCCCCAGCGCAGTACCCGCTGCCACCGGCGCCCCAGGCCGCACATGCGCTGGCCTATCTGCAGACCCATGCGCCCGGTGCCCGCAGCTGGTCCATCCAGCTGCCGGTGGACCGCAACGAGCCCTATCTACGCGTCGATTGGTCGCCCGCCGGCGCCGCACAACCGCAAGCCATGTGGCTGGATGCACAGACCGGCGCACCCATCGCCGTGCGTGATACGGCGGGCGGCCAGGCGCTCTACCAACTGCACTGGCGTCTGCACTACCTGCCCCCGGCGCTGACGGAATGGCTGGTCGCCATCGCATCCATGGTGCTGCTGCTGGCGCTGCTGACCGGCATCGTCGCGCACCGGCGCTTTTTTGCCGATTTCTTCACCCTGCGGCTGGGCAAGGGCCAGCGCTCCTGGCTGGATGCGCACAACCTGGCCAGCGTCGCCAGCCTGCCGTTTCAGCTGATGATCAGCTACTCGGGCCTGGTCTTTGTGATGTTCTCCTTCATGCCGCTGATCGCCAGCGCCTGGTACGGCCAGGCACCAGGCGCGGCGGTGCGCAGCTTTTATGGCGAGCTGTTCCCGCCAATGGCCGCTGCCCCGGCCTCCGGTCAGGCCGCGCCGCTGACTGCCATCGCCCCGCTGCTGGCCCAAGCCCAGGCCCGGTGGCAGGGCGCGCCCGTGGCCGTGCTCACGGTACAACACCCGGGCGATGCCAACTCCCGCATCAGCGCCATCGGCAACTTCGCCGCAGGCCCCGTGCGCGAGGCCGGCATCCTCGTCTTTGATGGCGTCAGCGGCGCCTTGCTGGCCGAGCGCCCTGCGCGGCAATCTACCCCGCGCGCCGCGCGCGACCTGTGGCTGGGCTTGCACGAAGGCCTGTTTGCAGGCGCAGTGCTGCGCGCGCTGTACCTGCTGTCGGGCCTGCTGGGCTGCGTGATGATTGCCACCGGCATGGTGCTCTGGTCCGCCAAGCGCAGCGCACGCCAGCCGAGCGTGGGCCATGCACTCGTCAGCCGGCTCAACCCTGCCGCCATTCTGGGCCTGCCCGTGGCCATTGCGGCCTACCTCTGGGCCAACCGGCTGTTGCCCATCGGCATGGAGGCGCGCGCGCAATGGGAGCTGCATGCGCTTTTTGCCACCTGGCTTGTGAGCTTTGTCTGGGCGGCCTGCACCGCACCTGCCAAAGCCTGGCGCTGGCTGGCCTGGTGCGCAGCGCTGGGCTTTGGCTTGCTGCCTGTGCTGAATGCCGCGACCAGCCACCGGAACCTGCTGCAGTCAATGCAAACGGGCGATATGGTGATGGCCGGTATGGATCTGGGCTTTATCGCCTTGGGCCTGGCATTTGCAGCAGGCGCCCTGACCATGCAATGCCGTCAAAAGGTCTGCTGCTGATGCTGGCCCTGTCTGCGCTGTGCATGCTGCTGGGCTTGGCCGCACTGGCCTTGGCGATGGACCGGCATGCGATGCATCTGCCTTTAGCGTGGTCAGGGCGCCGTGCACGGCGTGGGTTGCAGGTGCTGGGCGCAACGGCCTTGCTCGCTTCGCTGATTGGCACCCTAGCGGTGATGGACAGTGGTCTGGCCTGGATCACCTGGCTGGGCTTGCTCGCGCCCGCCACACTGTGCATTGCGGTAGGTATGAGCGGGGTCGGTCGCGGCCAGGGGCGCGGGCGCTAGGCGCCCCAGCCATCCAAAGCAGCGTGCACCAAGGGGCCAGCAACCGCCAAATCCGCACTGCTACACTGCTCCCGACCTCACTCCCCACCCTTTAGCCTTGGCCCAAGCTCCCCACAACCGCGCCGCCCAGCGCAAGCGCAAGTCCAGCTGGTCATCGCTGCGCATGCCCCAGCACATGGCATCCACCCTGCAGAAAAAACACTGGCTGCGCCTGCATGGCCTGTGCATGGGGCTGCTGGTCTTGCTAGTGATGTGGGCGGTCACGGCAGCGCTGCTCCATTCCGGGGTGACATCGATGGCGCTGCGCTATGCCATCAGCCTGGGCGTGGGCTATGCGGTCTACCTGCTGGTGCTGCGGCTGTGGGCGGCCTACCTGGTGCGTAATGCCTACGAGCGCAAGCGCGAAGACTCCTGGGTCGATGGCATCGACCCGGTGCCCGATCTGCACGTAGGCAAAGGCGTGCCCGATTGGCAGTCAGGCGGGGGCGGCAATTTTGGTGGTGGTGGGGCGTCAGGAGATTGGGCGGATGTGGACCTGTCGTCGACTGCATCCGGTGCTTCCAGCTCCTGGACCGATGCCGTCGATGTGGTCGATATCGGCGGCGGCGATGAGGGCATCATCATCGTGCCCATCCTGGCCGTTTTTGCCGGCCTGCTGCTGGCCTTCTTTGGCTTTGGCGCGCTGCTGTGGCTGTACTTTGGCGTGGATGTGCTCTTGACCGTGGCGGTGGAACTGGCCTTTTCGATGATGACCGCCCGCGCCCTCGTGCGGGTCGAGCGCGCAGGCTGGCTGGCCTCTGCCGTGCGACTGACCTGGAAGCCGCTGCTCGGCGCCCTGGTCTGCGCCGTGGCGCTGGGTGCGCTGGCTGACTGGTGGGTGCCAGAGGCCACCACCTTGCGCGAAGTGATTGCCCATATCCGGGGCACGCGATAACAACCTTGGCCTACCCAGCGCTGCCACAAAGCCGGTTTATGCTGATCCTTTGCTGGCCGCCACGGCTTCCCCCCATCCATGACAAGGACTGTTCATGCCCATCGTCGTTACCGCCCAGAACACCATCCAGATTGGCGCTGCCGAGCCCCTTCAAGGCAATGCGCCCGAAGGCAGCTATGCAGCGGTGTTTGAAGACGATGGCGACACCGCCTACTTCTATGCGCTGGATTTTGCGAACGCCGAGCAACCCATCCAGAACGCGCTGCACATCTACAACGTGGCCGATGTCTCCGACAAGCACCTGCCGTCCGAGGTGACGATTGGCTGGTCCACCGATGGCAGCAAGGTCGTGCTACTGATCAATGGCTACCCGCATGCGGTGTTTGATTTTGCGGCCAAGCATGGCTACTGCCGCACCGCCTTTCCGCCCCCTGATGCAGATTCCGGCTGGAGCGGCCATGACTGGACGGACGACGCCATCGAGCTGTTTGCCACCGAAGCCTGAGACGACGAGGAGCATCGCCATGCACAGCCACCAGTTTGACCATTGGCCCTTTGCCGATGCGCACAATACCGCCAGCTTTTCTACAACCAAGGTGGTACGCGAGCATCTGCCAGTGTTGATGGTCTCGCATGATGCCGATGGGGCTTGGCAATTTCTGGATGCCAGCACCGACGAGCCCGGCGAGGCCCTCCTGGTCTGCATGGCTTGCATCTATGAGCGCGACCAGAGCCTGGCGCAAATCGCAGACCTGCCATTGGGTTGGAGCGCCTGGCGCCAGGAAGTGGGCGGCGCCTGGGAGCGGTTTGAAAACCCGCCTGAGGACGACGACGAAGACGCGGACAGCGCGGATTGAAGCCCAAGGCATCAGCGCCCTGCTCCAAGCCATCTCCACCCCCAGGGCTGCTGCCATCCCTTATTCTTGGGGTTTTGTTCAACCCAAGGCCCGCATGCCCTACACCGTTCAACACGAAGAAGCCGATTCCAAAGGCGCGTTTTTTATCAACCGCGATGCCACACGCGTGGCCGAGATGACCTACAGCCGCACCAATGCCACGATGATCATCATCGACCACACGGAAGTGGATGATTCACTGCGCGGCGAAGGAGCCGGCCGCCAACTGCTCAATGCGCTGGTGGCTTGGGCCCGTGAGACCCACACCAAGGTGCTGCCACTGTGCCCCTTTGCCAAGGCCCAGTTCGCCAAGGATGCGTCGCTGCGCGACGTGCTGTCCTGATACGGCTAGGGCAGAGCGCATCACGACTCTCTGCCCCACATACCCATGCTCAGTGGGTAGCCCAAACTACACGGAAGGCAGCGCCAATGGCTATCCGCTGAGCTGTCCTCAGCCCTTACCTTTAAAGGGCATCTGGAAAATCACTATATCCATATAGCTAGGCCTCGGAGTCTTAGTAAAGGACCGCCTGCATAACTGGATATAAAAGCAGCACTATATTGCTTTCTGGAATTCCAGCTCATAGCTGGGCATTCCAACACCGCCGCCCGCTGCGGATTGCTCAAATCGCAATGTCTGCACATCATCCCGCTTGGCAAATTCTTCCAAGATTAGCGCCATCATAAAAAAAATATGACGCGGCGCTGCCATATATGCCATGCGCTTACGCGCCGGCATGATCGTTCGATGGCCTCCGTTCTTAGCCATAGAGATAGGCCAGTCCTCTTCGAAGATACCCAAAACAGGCAAATGCAAAAAGGGGTCTTCTGAGCGCGGGCCAAAGACAAGATCGGATGAGAATCCTGCAAAAGGCGTTGTGGCATAAAACGCCTTCATCCGGATATCGGAGAAATCCTGACCCATATTATCACTTCGCCAAGATTGAGTGCATAAATAACGTGCATCGCTACCAGCACCTGCAGGAAATTTCAGAAAACGGTATTCCTGTTGCGCAGCGGATATCTTTCTAAAAAATCCTGCGATGCCCATAAGGTCGGAATGGTGCACCACGATCCCAGGCAAGGCAATGTGCCCAACACATCTTTGGCTTAAATTTATCTTTATCAAGGGATAGTTACTTACCATGGCTGGGCGATTCATTAAAAATCAAACTCACGTAGCTTTTCCGCTGAAGATCGGAGCATCACTTCACGATGAAAAATACTGCATCAAATGCATTACCCCGGGAATACAAAGTATCACCCAGACCACGAAAATTAACCATTTCTTGACTTGCATTTTCAACGCAACTACTCTCAACAAGCAGAACCATCACAAACGTAAGTAGAACAACGCCAGCGACATCAAAACCAATGCAACAACGATCTTACCTCTATTTTCATTTGCAGCGTTCGCCACGGATGCCAGATTAGCCACACAAGCTACAGGCGCTAAAAATGAGAATAATGCTGAGCCATAGTATTTATGCTCAAGCCCCTGCACTACGAACAAAATCAATATTGGGGATATAAGCAGGAATTTTTTCATCAGTACCCCTTAGCATCAAACTTGGTGCAGGCTAAATCTTAATTTTGCACCTGATACCCGATCCACCATCTAAACAACAAAACAAGAAAAAAGGAAACAAGCAGATATATGGTCAAGGTCACATTTTTAATAAAAACATCAGATAGCAGAGGATCCGCGAGCCAAATCTTAACGGGGAATACAGAGACAGGAAGCAAATAAAGACAAGTATCGAGCTTTGATTTCTTCAAAAGTGCCCCACAACTGCAACAGTTTTTCATAGCGCTAAAAATCGCTTTCCAGAACAGGGGTTCTCCGCAATTTTCACATCTACCTCTCATACTGCCTCCTGAGCTTTTTGTGCTTTTTTAATCCAAATAGCTGCTAGCGTCATTAATTATATTAAAAAACCAGCAGCAACTCCTAAAGAAAAGAACGGGAAAATTGCGCCGTCCAGCAGAAAATACTTTAGCTTATCCTCATCAACCCGTCTAAGCCATTGCACCTCGATCAAGGCCAGCACCATTCCAATACCGAATGCCTTGAATATATTCAGCGCTGGCAAGGAAGCTATAAATCTTATAAAAAAGCAGGTGCATAATCCAAGCAAAACGGCGAGCAAGGGGAAGAAAATTGAATTGAATCTGTGCATGACGGGCGGCCCTGGCTGCATTACGCGCTTCCCCAATAATGGAAAAGCCGCGACGCCCTGCACTATTACATAGATTGCAGGGCCATCGCCTCATAAAGCCCTGAAGAACATCAGCGCTCAAGCACTCAGTCAACGCGGCTCTTTCCCTCGCAGCAGCGAATAGCTTAGAACGAGGGCTTCGCTCCCATCCCCAACACCCCATCCCGCAACTGCGCCAGCGCCCCATTGCCCAGCGCTTGCGCGTTGTAGCACAGCCCAATGCGGCGTTTCAGTTCCACCTCCAGCGGCTGGGTCTGCACGCCCGGCATTGCTTGCGCGAGGGATTCAGGCACGATGGCCCGGCCCACACCGGCAGCCACCAGGTCCAGCGCCAGCGAGAAATTGCCGGCCAGCGCGGCGGGGGTGTCGGCGCGGCTGCCGTAGAGGGGCACCAGGCGTTGGTGGCTGGCGTGGCTGGGGCAGACGATCCAGTCGGTGGCGAGGTCTTGTGGGGTGCCCGCTGCGTGGTCTGGTGGCAGCGCTTGGGCGGGCAGGGCCAGCACATAGCGCTCGCTGAGCAGCGGTAAAAACAGCTCGTCCTCGCAGCGCAGCTCTTCGCTGGCCAGGCGCGCATCGCCCTCGCATTGCGCCAGCAGGTGCAGCTGCAGGCCGGGCACGCAAGCCCGGGCGGTGGCGGCCAAGTGCTGCACGGTGCTGCGGGCCACATCTTCTTCCACGCCAATGGTCAGGCGCGCACGCGCGCCGCGCTGGCGAAAGCGCTGGGCCAGGTCGTCGGCCTCGGCCACCATGCGGCGCAGCTGGGGGTAGAGCGCGCGGGCATCGTCGGTCACCTCCACCCCCCGCGCCTTGCGCACAAACAGCGCCGTGCCCAGGGCCTCTTCCAGCAGGCGGATGCTGCCTGACAGCGCCGGCTGGCTCAGGTGCAAGCGCTGCGCGGCAGCGGTGATATTGCGCTCTTCAAAGACGGCGACAAAGGCGCGGAACTGGCGGTAATCCATCACAAGCCATAAGCAAAACGTATGAATGAAAGAAGAATAAACCATTTTTCAAACGCCATACACTCGATCTACACTAAATTCTCTACTGATTCATCAGAAAAATCTATTTCTTTAGAAAGCCACAACACCATGCAAAACCGCCAACCCCTGATCGTCATCACCGGTGCCAGCTCGGGCATTGGCCTGGCTACCGCCCAGCTGTTTTCGTCGCTGGGCCACCCGCTGCTGCTGCTGGCGCGCCGGCTCGAGCCCATGCAGGCGCTGAACCTGCCCGACACGCTGGCAATCTCTGTCGACGTGACCGACCGCGCCGCACTGGCCGCCGCCGTGCAACAAGGCGAAGCCCGCTTTGGCCCGGCCGATGCCATCGTCAACAATGCCGGCGTCATGCTGCTGGGCGAGATCACGCGCCAGGACCCGGACCAGTGGGACCGCATGCTCGACGTGAATGTCAAAGGCGTGCTCAACGGCGTGCATGCCGTTGCCGCCGGCATGGTGCAGCGCCAACGCGGCAGCATCATCAATGTGAGCTCGGTCGCGGGCCGCAAGACCTTCCCCAACCATGTCGCCTATGTCGGCACCAAGTTTGCCGTGCATGGCCTGACGGAGAACCTGCGCGAGGAACTCGCCGCCCACCATGTGCGCGTGACCACCATCGCCCCCGGCGCGGTGGAGACCGAGCTGCTCGGCCACACCACGGATGCGGCCATCAAGTCCGGCTATGAGGACTGGAAAACTGCCATGGGCGGCAAGGTGCTGGCGGCCCAGGATGTGGCCAACGCCATCCACTACGCCTATGCGCAGCCGGCCGGCGTCTGCATTCGCGAAATCGTGCTGGCCGCAACGCGCCAGCAAGCCTAAAAGCACCGGCTTTATCCCGGCCACAGCCTCCATCGCCGCCAGCAGGTTGCGGCCTTGGAGGCTTTTTTGCGGACGACTGAAGATGCCCCACCCAAGCGAAACTGATCCTAAGTATTAGTTTTAATTAATTTGTTATCAAAATCTCCGCTTAATAGCTAGTATTTGTAGAAATACTAATACTTAAAAATCTACTGAAAAGTGCCCCAGGCACTGCAGTGGATCCACAACGGAGACGACATGAAGACAACCTCGGGTCTCGATGTCCGCGCCTTGAAGATTTTCGAGGCCGTGGCGTCTTCGGGCAGCCTGTCCAAGGGCGCAGCAACGCTGGGGGTCACGCAATCGGCGGTGTCGCAAACGATCACGCAGATCGAGGCGATCTTGCAGACGCAGGTGTTTGACCGCTCGCAGCGGCCGTTCAAGCTCACGCCGGCAGGCATTGCACTCAGCCGCCGGGCCGGGCAGATTGTGGAAGACATGGAGCGGCTGGTGGTGCATGTGCGCGATGCCGACCTGGCCAGCCGCCCGGCCATCCGCGTCGGCATGATCGACTCCTTTGCCGCCACCGCAGGGCCGGCCATCGTCAAGAAGGTCACCGAGTCGGCCAGCCAGCTGCTGCTCTGGTCCGGCCTGGCCAACAGCCATGCGACGGCGCTGATGAAGCGCCAGCTCGACCTCATCGTCACCACCGACACGCTCGACGACATCGACCATATCGTGCGCCGCTCGATCTTCTCCGAGCCCTTTATCGCGGTGATCCCCAAGGTGCGCGAGAAAGAGTTCAAGAACGCCGACCTCACCACCTTGATCGAGAAGATGCCGCTGATCCGCTTCAGCGCCCGCTCGCACTTTGGTGCGCTGATCGAGCGCCACCTGCGCCGCCAGGGCTTCAGCCCGCGCCCCTATCTGGAGATCGACACCTCCGACGTGGTCATGGCCATGGTCGCCGCCGACCTGGGCTGGACCGTCACCACCCCCATCTGCCTGCTGCAGGGCCGCACCTACAGCGGGCAGATCACCGCCATTCCGCTGCCCGGCGCCAGCCTGCACCGCACCATCTACCAGCTCTCCCGCGAGGGGGAGTATGTGGAGATGGCCGAGAACTGCTTCCAAGTGAGCAGAAGCGTCATGGAAAACGACATCTTTCCCGATGTACGCCAACTGATCCCCTGGCTCAGAAGCGGGATCGCGCTGAGCTAGCCAGCCCTTGCACAAGCTGCTCTCCATGGCTGGGATGCCGCCGCATCCGTGCCAGGGGAGCGCCTTGTCCAGCGATTGGCCAGCTCTTGAAAAACAGGCAATCCAAGGAGACAAATATGACCCTCAGCCGCCGTTCCTTTATCCAACAAAGCGCCGCCGCCTCATTGGCCGGTGCGCTGTCGCTGCCCAGCTGGGCGGCCGATGCGACCGTCAAATACGGGGGCTCGCCCTGGCTGGGCCACTACCCCGCCCACCTGGCGATGGCCGAGGGCTATTTGAAGGAGGTAGGCATCAACCAGGACTGGCAGTCCTTTGCTACCTCGTCGGCCCGCATGAGTGCCTTCATGTCCGGCGGCGTCGATATTGGCTGCGCTGGCATTGTTTCGGCACTGGCGCTGATGTCGCGCGGCGCCAAGCAGTTCGCGATCATTGCGATCCCAGAAAACTTTGGCCGCGTCGAAGGCCTGGTCGCCCGCAAAGGCATCGAGACCGTGGCTGACCTCAAAGGCAAGAAGATCGGCGTGACTTTCGCATCCAGCACCCATTTGCTGGTGCTCGATGTGCTGGAGCAGGCGGGCATCAAACCGGGCGAAGCCGATGTGCTCAACATCCCCGGCCCGGAGCTGCATGGCGCGATCAAGACCGGCCAGATCGATGCGGCCGCCGCCTGGACCCCGCACTTTGACAACATCCTGCGCGAGCCCGGCGTCAAGCTCTTGGCCGATGACTCGCAGTTCAGCCTCTACAAGTCCTTCAAGGTCACGCCCGGCCCCGATGTGCTGCTGGTGCGCCGCGAGTTTGCCGCCCAAAACCGCGAGCTGGTCAAGCGCTACCTGTCGGCCTACTTCAAGGCCAGCGATCTGCTGCGCGAGCAGCCCGAGAAGGCCTCGCAGGCGCTGCTCAAGTTCACCGGCCTCACCATGAAGGAGCAGATGTCGGCCGTCACCGGCTCGGACTGGTACCCGCAAGCCCAGCAAAAAGAGCTGCTCACCGGCGAGTTTGTGCAAGGCCTGCAAAAGCTCGCCGAGATGCTGGTCAAGCACAAGCAGATCGACAAGGCCCCGGTCGTCAAAGACTGGATCGATGCCTCCTTTGTCTGAAGGCCGGAGCACACCCCGTGATTGCCAAACCCCCTTCATCCATGGCACTGGCCGCCACCAGTGCGGCCTCCGTGCTGCTGTTCATCGCCGTCTGGGAGGCCGTGTGCCGCGCAGGCCTGGTCGACCCCATCTTTCTGCCCCCGCCCAGCGCCGCGCTGGGCAAGGCCGCCGCCATGCTGGGCGACGGCACCTTCTGGCCCCACATCCTGGCGTCCGCACGCCGGGTGATGATCGGCTTTTTGGCGGCCACCGCCGTCGCCATTCCGCTGGGCATTTTTCTGGGCACCTCGTCGTACGCCCGGGCGGCCTTTGACCCCATCCTGTCGTTTCTGCGCCCGCTGCCGTCGATGAGCTGGATCCCGCTGTCGCTTTTGTGGTTCGGCATCACCGAGACGCAAAAGTACAGCATCGTCTTCATGGGCTGCTTTGCGCCAGCGATGGTCTATGTGATCGAGGCCACGCGCAATGTCGATCCGCTCCTGGTGCGCGCCGCGCAAAACCTGGGCGCCAACCGCTGGCAGGTGATGAAGGAGGTGATCCTGCCCGGCAGCCTGTCGCAGATCCTGAGCGGCTTCAAAGTGATCCTGGGCCTGGCCTGGACCTGCGTGATTGCCGCCGAACTGGTGGCCGCGCGCGAAGGCCTGGGCTTTCTCATCATGAACGGCAAGGAATTTTTCCAGACCGAGGTGGTCGTGCTGGGCATGGTGCTCATCAGCACCACGGTGCTGATCACCGACTTTTTCTTCCGACTGATTGAAAACTGGGTACTGAGGTGGAAACAATGAACGCGCAACACAAAGGCCCGATGATCTCCATCCAGGGGATCGCCAAGCACTACGGGGATTTCAAGGCGCTCGAGCGCGTCGATCTGGAGATTGAAAAGGGCGAGTTTGTGGTGCTGCTGGGCGCCTCGGGCTGCGGCAAATCCACCTTGCTCAACCTGGTCACCGGTTTTGACAAGCCCACGGCTGGGCGCATTGTCGTCAACGGCCGCGAGGTCAACAAGGTCGATCCGCACTGCGGCATGGTGTTCCAGCAGTACGCGCTCTTTCCCTGGCTCACGGTGCTCGACAACGTCGCCTTTGGCCTCAAGATGAAGGGCATTGCCAAGGCCGAGCGCCTGCAGGTGGCGCGCCGCTTTATCGACATGGTGGGCCTGCAGGGCTTTGAGGACAAGTACCCCAATGCCTTGTCGGGCGGCATGCGCCAGCGCGTCTCCATCGCCCGCGTGCTCGCCAATGACCCGGACGTGATCCTGCTCGACGAGCCCTTTGCCGCGCTGGATGCGATGACGCGCCAGGTGCTGCAGGACGAGTTGCTGCAGATCTACGAAAAGAGCAAGAAGACCATCATCTTCATCACCCACTCCATCGACGAGGCGCTGCTGCTGTCCACCCGCATGCTGATCATGAGCGCGCGGCCCGGCCGCGTGGTGACCGACATCCGCAACGACCTGCCCATGCCGCGCAATGCGCAGGTGCAGCTCTCGCCGCGCTACAACGAACTCAAGGGCCAGATCTGGGACACCGTGCAGTCCGAGGTCATGCGCAGCCTGCAGGCCACCCGCCACTAACCACCACCACCCCATGTCCAAGCAACCTACTTTCCCGAGCTACCAAGCGGGCTCGGGCTGGAATACCTTGCTCTCCAAAAGGCAAGCCAAGACCCAGGCGCCCAGCGAGCGGCACTTTGATGCCATCGTCATCGGCGCCGGCGTCACCGGCCTGGCCGCCGCCCGGCGCATCGCCGAGCTCGAGCCCCAGGCGCGCGTGCTGCTGGTCGATGCCAGCACCGTGGGCGACGGCTCCTCGGGCCGCAACTCGGGATTTTTGATCAACCTGCCGCACAACACCGGCATGTCCGGCCACGGCAGCCCGATCGAGGTGGCGCGCAAGCAGATAGCGCTCTACAACACGGGTCTGGCCTGGCTCAAATCGCTGATCGACCAGCACCAGATCGACTGCGGCTGGAACCCCGTGGGCAAGTACCACGCAGCCGCCACGCCCGACGGCGCAGCGCGCCTCAAAAGCACGCTCCAGCAGTACCAGGACTGGGGCGTGGCCTACACCGAGCTGGGGCGCGATGCCTTGCAGCAGCAGCTGGGCACCACGCACTACCACTACGGCTACCACTCGGACAACAACGTCTTTGTGCAGCCCGCCGCCCTGGTGCGCGGCCTGGCCGACAGCCTGCCCGCCAATGTGCAGCTCTGGGAGGGCGAGCCCGTGCTGTCGCTCACGGAAGGCAAGCCCCACCGCGTGCGCACCGCCACGGCCGAGCTGAGCGCCCCGCGCATCGTCATCGCCAACAACGGCTTTGCCCGCAAGCTCGGCTTTGCGCGGGACCGCGTGTTCACCATCTACACCTACGCGGGCCTCACCGAGCAATTGGACGACGAGGAACTGCACAAACTGGGCCCCGCGCCGGAATGGGGCGTGATCCCCGCCAACCGCCTGGGCACCACCTTGCGCAAGGTCGCGGGCGGGCGCTTTATGGTGCGCAGCTCGTACTCGTACGACAGCGAAGAGCCGCTCGCCCAGGTGCGCCAAGCGCTGCAGGGCTGCTACCAGATGCGCTACCCGCAGATGCGCACGCATGCGCTGCCGCTGGTCTGGGGCGGTGTCACCGCCCTCACCCGCAACGGCGCGCTCTACTTTGGCCAGGTGGGCGATGGCCTCTACATCTCCATCGGCTGCAATGGCGCGGGCATGCTCAAGGGCAGCATGTTCGGCAAGCTGCTCGGCGAGATGGCCTGCGGCCAGCAGTCGCCCCAGCTGGCCGATGCGCTGGGCTTTGAGCGCCCCAGTTGGCTGCCGCCCGAGCCGCTGCGCCGCATTGCCGTGGTCAGCACCATCCAGTACCAGAAATACAAGGCCGGCATTGAGCGCTGATGCGCGCTGATGAATGCCAGCTTGCGCCATCACCCAGGAGAACAGCAGATGACTACCACCAACACCATCACCCGCATCGGCGGCAACCACCGCATGTCCCAGGTCGTGCGCCACGACCACACCTTGTACCTGGCCGGCCAGGTCGCTGACCAGGTCGATGCCGGCATCAGCGGCCAGACCGAAGAGGTGCTCGCCAAGATTGACCGCCTGCTGGCCGAGCATGGCAGCCACAAGGAGCGCATCCTGAGCTGCCAGATCTACCTGGCCGATATGCGCCATTTCGCCGAGATGAATGCGGTCTGGGACCAGTGGGTCGCCGCTGGCCATGCACCGGCCCGCGCGACGGTGGAAGCGCGCCTGGCCAGCCCGGCCAAGCTGATTGAAATTTGCGTGGTGGCCAGCACGGCCGCTTGATACCGCCGGCATGGCGCCCGCCATTGATGAGCCCCGCTCATGATGGCGTGCCATGCTGACCATCTAGTCATCACGGGGCTACATACCTACATTGATAGGCATGAACTCTGCTACCCACACCCCCATCCCCACCCGCCCACTCGGCCGCAGCGGCCTGCAGGTCTCCGCCCTCGGCCTGGGCTGCATGGGCCTGAGCTTTGGCTATGGCCCGGGGCTCAGCCGCAGCGCAGGCGTGCAGCTGATCCGCGATGCCGCAGCGCGTGGCGTCACCTTTTTTGACACGGCCGAGGCCTATGGGGCCTTGAACGAAGAGATGGTTGGCGAAGCGCTGGCGCCGGTGCGCAACCAGGTGGTGATTGCCACCAAGTTTGGCTTCAAGGATGGTGACTCTAAGAACCTGTTCAAAGTCTCCTCGCGCCGCGACAGTGTCTTTGCGGGATGGGATGCGAGGCGCAATACCGCAGCAATAGCCCAGCTATTGCGAAGATTTGCAACGACGCAGACCGGCCGCAAAGCCACTGTCCCTACGGGTTGGAGTGAAATCGGGCGATTTCTGCGCGCTGGCCCTTGCTTGCACCCCGGTGCAAGCTGCGCTCCATCCCTTCGAACTCATCCCGATTGCACTCCAACGCGGCTGCGTAGAGACTTTGAACAGGTTCTAAGGCTGGTCTCGACAGCCGGCCCGAGCGCATCCGAGCGGTGGTCCATACCTCGCTGCAGCGCCTGCGCACGGACCATATCGACCTGCTCTACCAGCACCGCGTCGATCCTGCCGTGCCGATGGAAGAGGTAGCCGGTGCCGTCAAAGAGCTGATTGCTGAGGGCAAGGTCCGCTACTTTGGCCTGTCCGAAGCGGGCGTCGATTCGATCCGCCGCGCCCATGCGGTGCAGCCAGTGGCAGCCTTGCAAAGCGAGTATTCGCTGTGGTGGCGCGAGCCCGAGCAGGCCACCTTGCCGCTGCTTGAAGAGCTGGGCATTGGCTTGGTGCCTTTCAGCCCGCTGGGCAAGGGCTTTTTGACCGGAGCGATCCAGGCAGACACCGCTTTTGCCCAGGATGATTTTCGCCATATCGTGCCGCGCTTTAGCACCGAGGCGCGCCAGGCCAACCAGGCGCTGGTCGATGCGCTGGGCAGCATGGCCCAGGCCAAGGGCATCACCTTGGCGCAAGTGGCACTTGCCTGGCTGCTGGCCCGCAAGCCCTGGATAGTGCCCATCCCCGGCACCACCAAGCTGCACCGGCTGGAGGAAAACCTGGCCGCGACCCAGGTGGTTCTGGACAGCGGCGACCTGCAGCGCATCAGCGAAGCCCTGGACCGCATTGCGATTGAAGGCGCCCGCTACCCCGCCCATCTGGCCAGCCGGGTCAGCCGCTGAGGCCTGCGGCCATCGCCCCCACTGGCGCGTGCAGGTGCAACACCCCAGGGGCCCATGCCAGCGCTGCGCTCAGGCGGCCATCAACAGCCATATGCAGCGAGCCACCCAGATAAACACCGCCCATCCATGGGCGGAATGTGCTGCAGCCAGCATTGCGCACCCTCTTCAGGTCAAAAACGACGACTTCCTCTCTCGCCTTGCGAATCAAATGCGCAGGCATTGCAATGCGTTGCAACCCCATTTTCATGACCTATATCAAGAATATTTGATAGCAAGATTTTGACAATGTTTGACAAAAGTGAATAATCACATGCATTCAGAAAATTGACTCCAGACATATACACAAGTCCTTGTTTTTATAAGGTATTTCTAACGCCATAAGTTTGGTATAGTAATTTTTTCATCTCTTATAACTATGATAAAAAACCTCATCATAAATTTAAATACTAAATGAGGTGAGAGCATGAAACTAGGAAAACTGTTGGCGGGGATGGTGGTTGCCGTGCCGGCGATCGTGCTGGCGCAGGCCAATATTGAAAATGGCACCTTGCGGGTGGGAGTGCGCAACGATGGCTCGCTGATGCCCCAGGAAATATCGCCGCTGACGGGCATTACCTATTTGACGAGTGGTGCCGATGGGCTGACACCAGGGTGCTTCTGCGAGGCCTGGGGCGTTGCCGATGCCCTGAGCAATACGTCGGGCTATACCGGCGCCGATGTCGGTATTCAAGGGATTACGTCAGAGTCTTTCAGCGCTACGGCCACCACCGCTACCGCCGTGGCCAATGCCTTCAATACCTTCCGCGTGACCCATGCTTTTGCGCCTTCTTCGGCCACCAGCAATATTTACGAAGTCAAGGTCACGATCGAGAACATCTCGTCCGCACCAGTCGAAGCCCTGTATGGCCGCGCAATGGACTGGGATGTGTTCCCCACCCAGTTCAGCGAATACACGACCATCCAGCGCGGCAGCAGCACGGCGCTGGTCTTCTCCAGCGACAACGGTTTTCACAACGCAGACCCTTTGAACCCCGACGCTGGCATTCTGTTTACCAACCAGGATATTGAGGACAGTGGCCCCGAGGACCACGGCGCGCACTTCCGCTTCAACTTTGGCACCATTGCTCCCGGCGCCAAGGTGGAGTTCACCATTGGCTATGGCGCAGCGGGCAACCAGGTCGATGCGCTGGCAGCCTTGGCCGCCTTTGGCGCCGAGGCCTATTCGCTGGGCAAACCTAGCCAGAATCCGCCCGGAACCCCCAGCACCGATGGCACGCCCAACACCTTTATCTTTGCCTTCAAGGGCATTGGCGGGGTGCAGCTGATTGGGGTGGACGCCGTCAATGACACCGCTCCCGCCATCACCCGCCCCAGCAGTGGCACGGTCACCGCCGTCAATGTGCTGGCCAATGACACGGTCGATGCGGCACCTGCCACCACCAGCAACGTGGCCCTGACGCCCGTGGGCACCTGGCCCACCGGCATCACCGTCACGCCCGATGGCAATGTGCTGATTGGCGCGGCCGCCACGCCCGGTGCCTACACGGTGAGCTACCAGATCTGCAGCACCGTGCAGGCCACGCAATGCGATACGGCCACCGTCACCTTGGAGGTGACTGCACCCGTGGTCGTCGTGCCCAAGGCCGTGCCGGTCGGCCACCCGCTGGCGCTGGCGGGCCTGGGTTTGCTGCTGGTCGGCCTTGCCCGCCGAAAGCTGGTCTGAGCCTGCGGCGCGTCGCGGCCTAACAAGACCCCAGGGTGCGCTGCACGGCCACCCTGCCCTATCGATATCGATGCCCCGTGGCCTGCGCCCGGGGCATTTTTATTGCTGGTGCCCAGTGCGCCGCCGCCGCTGCTGCACCCTGGCGCGGGCACAAAAAAGCCGGGGCAGCTGCCCCGGCGGTTTGGCGTAGCGGCGCTCAGGAGCCCGGTGGAGTGGCCCACCCAGCCCCTGCTGCCGCGCAGTGGCTTAGTGCATTCCGCCCTGGCGGCGGCGCAGCGTGGCAGCACCCAGCAGCATCAGCGACAGCACCACCAGCGCCCATTGCTGCAGCGTGGGCACGGCAGCGGGCACGGCCGGCACCGTCCGCACAAGGGTGTTGACAAAGGACGCCGTGTTGCCGCTGGGGCCGGTCACCAAGCCCACTTCTGCCGGCAGCGTCTCGCTCCAGACGTAGTCTGCAGGGGCCGCTGGCATGGTGGGCGTTTGTTCAACCGTGCAGCTGGCGCCCATGGGCACATTGGTGATGGCAATGGCGCCAGCGCTGCTGCCACTCAGGTTTACCGTGGCGCTAAAGCTGCCATCGGCGCCGCAGTTGGCGGTATAGCCAAAGCTGCCGCTGATGCCCGCTGCCGGGCCACCGGTCACGGCGGTGCTGATGGTGATGTCGGTATTGGCGCGGGCCAAGGTGTTGACCAGCAGCGCGTTGTTGGCCGCCGGCGGCGCTGCCATCGCGACCGAGACGCTGGGCGCCGGGTCTTCCACCCAGATATGGTTGGCGGGGGGCGTGGGGCGTGTGCCCTCGGTCACCACGCAGCTGCCGCTGGCGATCACCGGCGTGATGGTGACACTGCCGGTTTTGGGTGTATCCAGCGTGATCGAGGTGTCGATCGCGGGCAAGGCCAGCCCATCGCTGCCGGTGCAGACCACCGAGACGGGGAAGCTGCTGCCGGTCAAATCCACCGGCGTGATGTTGGCCGGCCAGACCACTTGCTTGGCGATGGAGAGTTGCGCGGGCTGGCAGGCCAGCGTGGCCGTCGCTGGCGTGTTGACCTGGCCAATCGGCGAGACAAAGTCCGTGCCCGGCGTGATGGTGTTGGTCAGCAGCGGGGTGTTCACGCAAGCCTGGCGGCCAGCATCGGTGTTGGGCCAGACCACCGGCACCGTGATGCTGCAGCCGCCGGGCGGAATGGTCACACCGCTGCTGCGGATGACATTGGCGCCAGCGACGGCACTGAGGCTGCCGCCCGTGCAGGTATTGCCGACGGTGCCGGCTCCCACCACCAAAGGCGCGGGCAGGTTGTCGGTCATATCGACGTTGATGATGGGGTCGCGCGTGCCATTGGACAGATCGATCGTCAGCACGGTGCTGTTGTCGCTACCGCCCAGGTAGATATCGCTTTTGTCAAAGCTTTTGCTGACCTTGGGCAGGCCGCAGGCGCCGGTCTCGGAGGTCGCGGCACCGAGAAAGGCGGGAGCGATTTTGCCTCGGTTGGCCGTCCATGACTGGTACTGGGCAAAATTAACGAATGGGGAAACGTCCACCACAGCAAACACGCAAGCGCCGAGTCCGTTGTTGGATTGAAACGTGGGGATCAACAACCCATAAACGTTGTTCGTAGGTGCTGCGCCTGGAGGAGGAAAACGGGAAGGAGGCGTTCCCTGCGCCAAATAAAGTGCGTTATCCGCTGGCACATTATTGATGTAAGAAACAACTCCTCCGGCAAATGGATCCAAGCCTGCGAAGGTCGCTGCAAATGGGGAATTCGTATTGAGGGGGAACTGCGAGTCAACGGAAGTCGTCCCCACTGAAAAAGCTGAGCCTGTTCCTGCATTCAAGGCAGCCGCCATATTTCTCGCGTTCCCCCCATTCTGCGCTTCGCAACACCCATCCACAAAGAACACGATGGAATTAGCCCAGCGATTAGCAACGGCGCTTTGTAGCATCGTCCAATTTGTTGCATCAATAGGGCTATAAGAACTTGCAACAATCACAATGTCATAAGGGGCGCCAGAAGGCGAAGTAAAAGTGGCCTGCGAAATGGCATTGGCATTGCCCAGCACCTGCAAGAGCGTGAGATCACTAGGATTGGCTAACTGCGACGAAAACTCACTTTGTACGTTGTTGAAAGCAGCAATCGCATCTGCTCGTTCTGCATTGGCACCCGTGACATTGGTCGTCAACAACAGCACCTTTTGTGCCCAGGCCTGCTGTGCACCCGCGCTTAGCAACAAAGCCGCCAGGCATAGCCTGAAAAAATGGGGGAAATTTTTCATTTCGTCCTCTCTTTACTTGTCCATCTAAAAAACAGATCTGCAACGCAAACCGATGGACCGCCTCGCGGGCGGCTGTTGCGGCCGGCCGTGGCAAGCGCCTGCTGTTTCGCGGCCCTGATGGCGCACAAGGGCCGCAAGGAGGCGACCTTGCGCTGCAGAGATATCGTGTGAAATGGCATCATACATACGCAAAAGCTATTGAAAAAATCTACCAATCGATAAAATGCAATCTATTGCAATTGTGTTGTTAATTGATTAAAAGCATTGACAGCAGCTTGTGGGGTTTGGAGGTGGTCGCGCGCACCATCCGGCCCAGCGCCTGCACAGGGGGAGCTACTGGCTCAGCGGGCACAGGCTGCACCGCTGCAGAGGGGCTTAGCCAAGCCTTGCCAAGCCTTGCCATGCCTGCAAAGCCACCTGCATTCGCACACCTGCTTGTCAAGCAGCCATCAAAAACCGAGGCAAAGGGGGATGCCTCGGTGTCTTCGCTCGCCTTGTGGGCGGCTAGCGGTAGCAAGGGCCTACGGCCTGCAGCCAAGCCAGCTGGCAGCGGCTTGGGGCAGTCAGCGTTGGCGGCGGCGCAGCGTGGCAGCGCCCAGCAGCATCAGCGACAGCACCACCAGCGCCCATAGCTGCAGCGTGGGTACGGCAGCAGGCACCAGCGGCGCCGTGCGCACGAGGGTGTTGACAAAGGAGGCCGTATTGCCGCCATCGCCCGTCAGCAGGCTCACCGGGGCGGGCAAGCTGGTACTCCAGGCGTAGCCGGCCGGAGCGGCGGGCAAGATCGGATCCTCGCTTACGGTGCAGCTGGCCCCCTGGGGCACACCGGTGATGGCCATGGCACCGGCATTGCTGCCGCTCAAGGTGACAGCCGTTGTGAAGCTGCCATCTGTGCCGCAGTGGGCGCTAAAGCTAAAGCTGCCGCTGATGCCCGCTGCCGGGCCACCGGTCACGGCGGTGCTGATGGTGATATCGGTGTTGGCGCGGGCCAAGGTGTTGACCAGCAGCGCATGGTTGGCCGCAGGCGGCGCTGCCATGGGGACGGACACGCTGGGCGCCGGGTCTTCCACCCAGATATGGTTGGCGGGGGGCGCGGGGCGTGTGCCCTCGGTCACCACGCAGCTGCCGCTGGCGATCACCGGCGTGACGGTGACACTGCCGGTCTTGGGCGTATCCAGCGTGATCGAGGTGTCGATCGCGGGCAAGGCCAGCCCATCGCTGCCGGTGCAGACCACCGAGACGGGGAAGCTGCTGCCGGTCAGATCCACCGGCGTGATGTTGGCCGGCCAGACCACTTGCTTGGCGATGGAGAGCTGCGCGGGCTGGCAGGTCAGCGTGGCCGTCGCTGGCGTGTTGACCTGGCCAATCGGCGAGACAAAGTCTGTGCCCGGCGTGATGGTGTTGGTCAGCAGCGGGGTGTCCGTGCAAGCCTGGCGGCCAGCATCGGTGTTGGGCCAGACCACCGGCACCGTGATGCTGCAGCCGCCGGGCGGAATGGTCACACCGCTGCTGCGGATGACATTGGCGCCAGCGACGGCACTGAGGCTGCCGCCCGTGCAGGTATTACCCACTGCACCGGCGCCGACGACCAAAGGCGCGGGCAGGTTGTCGGTCATATCAACGCTGAGGATGGGGTCGCGCGTGCCATTGGACAGATCGATCGTCAGCACGGTGCTGTTGTCGCTATCGCCCAGGTAGATATCGCTCTTGTCAAAGCTTTTGCTGACCTTGGGCAGGCCGCAGGCGCCGGTCTCGGAGGTGGCAGCATGAAGAAAGGCGGGCCCCACCTTGCCCCGGTTGGCCGTCCATGACTGGTAATGGAGAATATTCAGAAAAGGGGAAACATCCACCACGGCAAACGCGCAAGCGCCGAGGCCATTGTTGGATTGAAATGTGGGAATCAATAACCCGTACACATCGTTGACGGGCGTGGTGCCTGGCGCGGGAAAGCTGGAGGAAGGCGTTCCATGCGCCAAATAAAGCGCGTTGTCCGCGGGCACGTTATTGATATAGGAGATGACCCCTCCCGTAAACGGATTCAAGCCTGCAAAGTTCGCTGCAAAAGGAGAATTGGTATTGAGCGGGAACCTTAGATCATCAGCACTTCGTCCCAATGCAAAAGCCGAGCCGGTGCCTGCATTCAAGGTAGCCACCATGCGGCGCGCATTGCCGCCATTCTGTGCCTCGCAACAGCCATCGACAAAGAACACGATGGCATTGGCCCAGCGGTTGGCCAAGGCATCCTGCAATACGGTCCAATTTGAAGAATCGATAGCGCTATATCCACTGGCAACGATGACCAGGTCATAAGGGCCGGGGGCATCGCTAAAGGTGCGCTGCGAGATCGATCCAGCAGTGCTCAACACCGACAGGCGCGTCAGATCACTGGGATCGGCGAGTTGCGAAGCAAATTCACCTTGCAGGTTGTCGTAGGCCGTGCGGACGACAGCATCCTCGGCATTGGCACCCGTGACATTGGTCGTCAGCAGCAGCACCTTTTGTGCCCAAGCCTGCTGCGCACCTGCACACAGCAAAAAGGCGGCCATGCACAGCCTGAAAAAGTTTGAGAGCCTTTGCATCTTCATTTCCTCCTATTGGCGAGACAGTGAAAGAAACAAACGCAGCCGATAACTTTTGAATCCCCTCTCCATGTGCGTTTGAAACGTCTTTGCATGCCGCATCACCGGACGCTGCAACCAGCCAGCACCGGTCGCGGCTTTCTGCTGCAGCGATGCCGCCTGACCACAGCATCCACCTGCATGAAAAACACCGTTGCAGGGAGCCTCTTCAGCCCCATGGGATGGACATGAATCGCCCAAGCCCGCGTTCAGACCCAGGGCCCAAAGGCACGCCATGGCGATGGCAATAAAGATAAATGAAGTCCATTAATAAACAAAGTACGATTACATTTTTATATTATTCTCATTGCTTGCAGCGGTTGGTTGATGCTGCTGGCATCGCATTGCGAGGCCGGCGTTGGTTGCCGTCGTGCCGAGAACATGCCCGATGCCGCCGCAGCGGGGCCAGCCAGAGCACCCGGTGCCTGGAGCAGCGGCTTTTGCCCATGTCGGGCGGGTGGAACAAAGCTAGGGATATACCCGTGTGCTCGCAAAAAAACCTGAGGTAAATCAACACCGCCTTGCCCGATCCGTGCTGCTTGTCCATCAACCTATGGACAGACAGCGCTGCATAGCCACAGCAGACTGGTTGGCATGGGCGCAGACGCTGTGGCAAGGGCCGGGCTTGGCTTGGCAGGCAGCCGCGTTGGCGTGAATGAACACCATGGATGGACTACCGAGGAGCACCAAAGCGATGGCAAAACCTTTTGCATCATCGGCCGACATGACGGCCAAAACCGAGACACTGGAGATCCTGGGCGACGGGGTCTATGCGCTGACCGCGCAAGGCGACCCGAATGTGGGCGCGATCGAGGGCGAGGACTTTATTGTCGCGATCGAGGCGCGCGCCACACCAGCGGCAGCGCGTGACTGGCTGCGCACGCTGCGGGCCCACACGCAAAAACCGATCAAATACCTGGTGCTGACGCACTACCATGCCGTGCGGGTGCTGGGCGCATCGGCCTTTGAGGCCGAGCACATCATCAGCAGCGACGTGACCCGCCAGCTGATCGAGGAACGCGGCGAGCAGGACTGGGCCAGCGAATACGGCCGCATGCCGCGCCTGTTCAAGGAGTTCGAGGGCATTCCGGGGCTGACCCGGCCGACCCAGACCTTTGCCACCCGCCACGAGATCGAACTGGGAGGCGAGCGGGGCAAGCTGGAGCTGCAGTTCAACGGCCGGGGCCATACGGCGGGCGACATCGTGGTCTGGCACGACAAGAGCAAAACCCTGTTTGCGGGCGATCTGGTGGAGGCCGAAGCGGCCTTGTACACGGGCGATGCCCACCACTTTGAATGGGCCGGCGCAACGCTGGACCAGCTCAAGCAGTACCGCGCGCAGAACCTGGTCGGCGGCCGGGGCGCGGTGGCCCGGGGCGAAGCGGCATGCGACGCGGCCATCGAGCAGACGCGCGCGTTCCTCCAGGGCATGATCGACCAGGTGGGGCCGGTCTTCCGGCGCGGCGGCACGCTCAAGGAGGCTTTTGAAGCCACCCACCAGGCATTGGCGCCCCAGTTTGGCCGCTGGCCCATTTTTGAGCACTGCCTGCCGTTCAATGTGCAGCGCCTGTGGGACGAGTTCGACGGCATCAGCTGGCCGCGCATCTGGACGGCCGAGCGCGACCGGGACGTCTGGGCCCAGTTGCAAGGGTGAGCGCCATGGCAGCGAGCACGATGCATTCCGTGGCGCAGGCGCGCAGTGCCGCCGCGCCGCCCGCCCCCCCGCAGCAGCGGGGCATTCCGGTGTGGCGCCATATCGGGGCCACGCCGGCAGCCAGCCGCCAGCCGCCGCGCGCCAGCGTGGTCATTGCCGGGGCCGGGCCCGTGGGGCTGGCCATGGCGCTGGACCTGGCCCAGCGCGGCCATGCGGTCGTGGTCATCAGCCGGCTGGACTTTGTGCCGGGGGGCTCCAAGGCGATCTGCTTTTCCAAGCGCTCGCTCGATATCTTCGAGCGCCTGGGACTGGGCCAGCCACTGCTGGACAAGGGCGTGACCTGGAATGTGGGCAAGGTGTTTTGGGGCGCGCGCGCCGAGCCCATCTACCAGTTCGACATGCTGCCCATCAAGGACCAGCAGTACCCGGGCTTTATCAATATCCAGCAGTACTACGTCGAAGAGGCCTTGCTCGACGCGCTGCGCGCACTGCCCAATGTGCAGCTGCGCCTGGGCCAGCAGATCGAGTCTCTGCAGATCCTGGAAGACCATGTGCGGCTGGGCGTGCAGGCGGGCGCGCAGCATTACACGCAGGAGGCCGACTGGCTCATCGCCTGCGACGGCAGCAAGTCAACGCTGCGCGGTCTGATGGGGCTGGACTTCAACGGCCGGGTGTTTGAGGAGAACTTTCTCATCGCCGACATCCGCATGCCCGAGGAGCGCCCTGCCGAGCGCTGGTTCTGGTTTGACCCACCGTTCAACCCGGGCCAGTCGGCGCTGATGCACCGCCAGCCCGATGGACTGTGGCGGCTGGATTTTCAGCTCGGCTGGGGCATTGACCGCGAGGCCTGCGTCCAGCCCGAGAACGTGGAGCGCTATGTGCGCGCGATGCTGGGGCCCGGGGTGCCGTTCAGCAAAGAGTGGTACAGCGTCTACACCTTCCAGTGCCGGCGCATGGCGCGTTTTGTCCATGGCCGCGTGCTGTTTGCCGGCGACAGTGCCCACCTGGTATCGCCCTTTGGCGCGCGCGGCTGCAATGGCGGCCTGGCCGATGTCGACAACCTGGGCTGGAAGCTCGACCGGGTGCTGCGCGGGGCCTCAGGGCAGGCGCTGCTGGAGAGCTACAACGACGAGGCCATTGCGATGGCCGATGAGAACATTCTGCATTCGAGCCGCTCCACCGACTTCCTCACGCCCAAGAGCACCGCGAGCCGGGCCTTGCGCGATGCAGTACTGGAGCTGGCAGCGCGCGAAGCCTGGGCCCGGCCCTTTGTCAATTCAGGCAGGCTCTCCACCGCCATCCACTGCCCACACAGCCCGCTCAACACCGCCGATGACCAGCCCTGGGAGGGCGGCCTGTGCCCCGGCTCGCCAGCGGTGGACGCGCCGCTGGCCGGCCATTGGCTGCTGCCGCGCCTGGGCGGGCGCTTTGTGCTGCTGGCCCACCAGTGGCACGAGGCCGTACCCACAGGCGTGGCGCTGCTCGATATTGCCGCGCTGGGCGACACGGCCCTGCTGCAGGCGCGCTACGCGCTGGCGCCGGGCTGCGGCTACCTGATCCGCCCGGACCAGTATGTGGCCGCGCGCTTTCAGGCACCGGTCGCGGCCAGCGTCTTGCAAGCGGCGCTGGATACCGCTTGCGCCTGCGACAGCGCCAGCACTGGTGCCGCCCCGCTGCCCACCCGATTCACCTCTGCCACAGGAGCACGGCCATGACCCGCCTGATCCGCCACCCCAACCTGGAGCGCGTCGATGATATTTACCAGCAACTGTTGCAGATGCACGAGGGCCTGGACGAGGCCCAAAGCCTGCAGGCCAGCGCCAGGCTGATCTTGCTGCTGGCCAACCATATTGGCGATAGCAGCGTGGTGCTCAGCGCCATCGCACTGGCCAGCTCGGCTGCGGGCGAAGCGGCGGATTGACCGCGCCCCGGGGCCTTCGTTTGGCTCGGTGGCTCGGTGGCCCGGTGGCCTGTTCGCAAGCCACCACGCCAGCGCCAGCCAGCAAATAGGGCATAGACCCACTTTATAAAAGGAGACAAGCACATGGGGAATTCATCGATCAGCAGCCTGCCCGCGTCGCAGGCAGGCACCACCACCCCGGATGAACGCCGGGTGCTCACCGCCACCTTGGTCGGCACGGCCATCGAATGGTATGACTACTTCATCTACGCACAGATGGCCGGCCTGGTGCTGGGCACCTTGTTCTTTGGGCCTTTGGCCCAGCACAACCCGGCCATGGCGCAGATCATTTCCTTTGCCACCATCGGCATCTCGTTCTTGTTCCGGCCGCTGGGTGCGGTCGTCTGCGGCTCGCTGGGAGACCGGCTGGGCCGCAAGGCCGTGCTGGTGATGACCCTGGTGCTGATGGGGGGCGCGACGATGCTCATCGGCCTGCTGCCCACCTATGCCCAGATTGGGGTATGGGCGCCCATCTTGCTGGTTGTGCTGCGCGTGGTGCAGGGCTTTTCTGCCGGCGGTGAATGGGGCGGCGCGGCCCTGATGGCGGTGGAACACGCCCCGCGCCACCGGCGCAGCTTTTTCGGCTCCTTTCCGCAGATCGGGGTGCCCATTGGCCTGCTGCTGGCCACCCTGGTGCTCAGCATCCTGACCTCGTCCATGTCCAACGAGCAGTTCATGGCCTGGGGCTGGCGCATTCCGTTCCTGCTGTCGATTGTGCTGATCGGGGTCGGCACCTTGATTCGCCGCAGCGTGGGCGAGTCGCCGATCTTTGAGCAGATGCATGCCCGCAAGGCGGCGTCATCCACCCCGCTGCGCAGCCTGTTCCGCCACCACGGCGGCACCGTGCTGCGCACCGCGCTGATCTTTGTCGGCAACAACGCCGCCGGCTACTTGCTCATTGCGTTCTTTGTGGCCTATGGCCGCAACAAGCTGGGCCTGTCGGCCACGCCGCTGCTGATGGTGACCATGGCCGCCTCGCTGAGCTGGCTGGTGTTCACGCTGGTGGGCGGCATCCTGGGCGACCGCTGGGGGCGGGTGCGCACCTTCCAGATCGGCTATGTGCTGCTGGCCCTGTGGGCGGTGCCGATGTGGTGGCTGGTCGATTCGGGCAGCCTGGGCCTGTTCTTTGTAGCGCTGGCGCTGCTGAGCATTCCGCTGGGCCTCACCTATGGCCCGCAGGCCGCGCTCTATGCAGAGATGTTCCCGGCCCATGTGCGCTACTCGGGCGTGTCGGTGGGCTATGCACTGGGCACCATCCTAGGCGGGGCCTTTGCCGCATCCATTGCGCAGTGGCTTATCACCAGCTACGGCCAGTCCACCTACATTGGCATCTATATCATGGGGCTGGCCCTGCTGTCGCTGGTTGCCGTCAGCACCACGCGGGAGCGCATGGGCGTCGATCTCAAGCAGTAGCGGGTGCCAGCGGGGCAGTGCCCCGCGATGGCCCGCGTTGTGCCACGATGCCACCCACAACAACCAAGAAGGCTGCCCAGGCCGCAGCAAGGAGTCGCCACCATGCAAGCGTTGATGTTCGATCCCTCGATGGGGCAGTCGCTGCTCGATGCGGCGCTGTCGCCCGATTTTGCGCAAACGCTGCTGGGCGCCTCGCGCGGCCTTGACCAGGTGGAGGAAATCTTCGCCTACCAGGTCGATGCAGCGGGCGGTGTGCATGAGGTGCTGGCCGCAGGCGAGCGCCGGGGCATTGCCGAGCGGACAGGCGCCTACGCCCGGCGCTTCCATGCGATGGACCCGGTGCTGCAGGCCCAGTCCTTGCGGGGCAAGCGCAGCGGGGCGTTCTCTCAGCAGGTGCGGGCCTGCCACCTGCCCTCGGGCGAGTACCGCGAACTGTGTTTTGAGCAACCGGGCTTTGTCGACAAGCTCAGCTTCACCTGGGGTGATGCATCGCAGCGCCTGCTGATCCTGAGCTTTTACCGGGGCCTGCATGTGCAGTCCGCCAGCCCCAGCCCGCAGCTGGCCGCCCTGGGGCAGCTGGCGATGGTGGCCTTGCATGCCCGGGTCCGCGCATCGGCTGCCCTCACCCGGCCGCAAGCCGATGCCCAGGCGGTGCTGCAGGCGCGCCTGGAGCGCAGCTTTCCGTCCCTGACCACACGCGAGCGCCTGGTCATTGCGCGCTCCTTGCTGGGCGACAGCGCCCAGGACATTGGCGAGGCGCTGTCCATCAGCCCCGCGACCGTGCACACCTACCGGCTGCGGGCCTACCAACGTTTCCGGTTTCGCCGGGCCAGCGATTTTCTGCCCGGGCTGCTGAATTAGCGCCAGCGGTCGTCAAAGCCGCTGGGGCGCTCGCAGCGGCAGCGCGCTTGCGCAACAAGCGGGCCTTGGCGCACAAGGGCAGCCAACCAACAGGCGTAAAAAAACCGGGGCCATCAAGCCCCGGTTTTGCTGTTTGTAGTCACCCGGCCAGCAGTGCGGAGTGGCCCGCGCTGCTGGATGGCGGGTTTAGCGCTTGCGCAGTTGCAGGCTGGCGCCGGCGGCCAGCAGCAGCGCCAGCAGCAGCAGGGCTACGCGGCTGTCCACCGGCACGGGCGTTGGCGTGCCCGTTTGTGCCTTGACCAGGCTGTTGCTCACCGTCACCGGCACATTGCTGTTGGCGGCGATGGTCACCGGGCTGCCTTCCAGCGTTGGCGCATCCCAGCGGTAGCCAGCCGGTGCGTCAGGCAAGGTTTGCGCAATCGTGCACTCCGCGCCGGCTTGGGCACCGGTGATGGTGCCGGTCGCGCTGGCCGGTGGCGACACGATGGTCACGCTGTGGGTGGTTCCTGCCGTGGGCAGGTTGCAGGTGGCGGTCACGACAAAGCTGAAGGGACCGGTCACGCCATCGGGCAGGGTGGTGTTCAGGTTCACCAGGATCTCGCCGGTCTGCCCGGTGAGTGCATTGGTCACACCGACTGCCGCCGCGCCGGTGCTGGGCACCATCACGGGTGCGGGCACCGAGGGAGCCGCCCACTCGTAGTTGGCAGGCGCCGTTGGCAGCGGCTGGTCTTCCGTCACCGCGCAGTTGGCACCGGCTGGCACATTGGCGATCGTTACCTTGGTGTTGGTCGGGTAGTCGGCCAAGGTCGCGGTGTAGACCGAGCCAGCGCTAGGCAGGTCGCAGGTGGCGGTAAAGCCAAAGCTGAAGGGGCCCGTCACGCCGCTGGGCAGCGCCAGGGTCTTGGTCACCTCAATACCCGCTTGCTGGCGCACCAGGGTGCTGGCCATCGTCGCGGCAATGTCGCTGTTGGCAGGCACCGTGACGTTGACATTGGCAGCCGCAGGGCCCCAGCTGAAGTTGGCGGGTGCCGTGGGCAGCGGGCCTTCGGCCACCACACACTGCGCGCCAGCGGGCACATTGGCAATGGTGGCCGATGTGGCGGTCGGGTAGCTCAGGCTCGCAGGGAACACCGTGCCGGCGCTGGGCAGATCGCAGGTGGCCGTATACGTGAAGTTGAACGGACCGGTCACACCGTTGGGCAGCGTCAGCGTCTTGTTGATGGTGATCGTGCCGAACTGCTGGACCAGCGTATTCGTCACACCCACCGACGCTACACCCGCGCTGGGTACCGTCACGGCCGCAGGCACGCTCGGGGCGCCCCACTCGTAGCCGCTAGGCGCCGCCGGCAGCGGGGTGTTTTCCGCCACCGCGCAGCTCGCACCCGAGGGGATGCCAGGGATCGTCACCCGCGTGTTGG
The DNA here is from genome assembly GCF_037479395.1 of Comamonas sp. MYb21. Taxonomy (NCBI): domain Bacteria; kingdom Pseudomonadati; phylum Pseudomonadota; class Betaproteobacteria; order Burkholderiales; family Comamonadaceae; genus Comamonas; species Comamonas sp. MYb21. The sequence goes on from NZ_JBBGZC010000005.1 coordinate 258,290, forward strand.
TCGGGTAGTTGGCCAAGGTCGCGGTGTAGGTCGAGCCGGCGCTGGGCAGGTTGCAGGTGGCGGTAAAGCCAAAGCTGAAGGGTCCCGTCACACCGCTGGGCAGCGCCAGGGTCTTGGTCACTTCAATACCGGCGGTCAAGCGCACCAGGCTGCTGGCCATCGTCACCGGGGCCGATGCATTCAAAGGCACGGTCACCGGCACATTGGCTGCCGCAGGGCCCCAGCTGTAGTTCGCAGGGGCTGCAGGCAAGGGGCCTTCGGCCACCACACACTGCGCACCTGCAGGCACATTGGCAATGGTCACTGCAGTCGCCGTTGGGTAGCCCGTCAACGTACCGGAGTACACCGAGCCAGCGCTGGGCAGGTCACAGGTCGCCGTGTAGCTGAAGTTGAACGGACCGGGCACATCGGCCGGCAATACCAGATCCTTGGTGATCGTGATGCTGCCCAGCAGCGCATTGAGCGTATTGGTCACGGTCACGGCCACATCGCCGTTGGCAGCAATCACCACGGGCGCAGGCGCCGAGGGGGCCGCCCATTCGTACGAGGCAGGGGCCGTGGGCAGGGGGGTGTCTTCGGTCACCGTGCAGTTGGCAGTCGCGGGCACCTCGTCAATCGTCACCGAGGTGTTGCCCGGGTAGCCGATCAAGGTCGCAGGGTAGCTAAAGCCAGCGCTGGGCAGGTCACAGGTTGCGGTAAACGCAAAGTCAAAAGGACCGGTCACACCAGCGGGCAGCACGAGCGCCTTGTTGATGGTCAGGCTGCCCTGCTGGCGCTCGGCAAACAGGTAGTCCACCGCCGCCCCACCCGTGGGCACCACGATGCCGCTGATGCTGCGGTCCACCGCCGTGCCGGACGCGGTGCCATTGACGGTACCAGGGGTGGCACCGACGGCCAGCCACTGCGCACCGGGGGCGATGCTCAAGGTCCAGGAGCCGCTGGCAAGACCAGGGAAGTTGGCCTGGCCATCGACCGTGGCGCCCGGCGCAAAGCTGTACACGCCCGAGGCGTCGGTCACCGCGCTATGCGTTTCACCTGCCGTGCAGGCAGGGCCGGCATCGCAGGTCAGCGTGGCCGTGATACCCGCCACGCCGGCTTCACCGGCGTCCAGCGTGTTGTTCATGTTCAGGTCGTTGAACACCAGACCCGTCAGGCTGGCAGCCGCCTGGCCACGCAGCTCGACCTGGCCGCTGGCCGCCAGCACCAGTCCGTTCGGGATCTGTTCGCGGCCATATACGTCGTTGTACAGCTCGGTGGTGGGCGCCAGCGGCGAGAGGCTGCGCATCGTCAGGTTGGCAATACCGCTGTAACCCGGCTGCAGTGCCGAGCTGGTGCTAAAGCGCAGCGCCGTCACGCCCGCGGGGAAGGCACCGCCGGCGTAGGCCGTCCAGGGCACGCCGGTGGCCGCATCTTCGTTATCGAGGATGTTGAGGAGCGCATTGCGCACGTCGGCAGCGGGCATCGTCGTGTACTCGATGGCTATCGTGCCCTGACCAGAGCCGCCCATGGCCGCCGTGGCGCTGACCATTTGCAGCGGGCCCAGGCCCGTGGTGCCACGGTCGTCGCCATCAAAGGGCAGCACATCGACCAGGCGCAGCTGGGCCTTGGCCGTGCTGGTGGCATTGCCAAACGAGATCGCATAGGTAAAGGGCTCGCCGGCGGTGATGCGGGTGACCGGGTTGGCGGGGTCGCTGGTGTCAACCGTGCCGCCACTGACCAGTGCCTTGCTCATCTGGAAGCCAGCGACGCCCGAGACCGTGGTGCTGACCCGCTCATTGCGGTCTTGCAGCAAGGCGGCCGGCACGATATTGGGCACACCGGTGTAATCGGCAAAGCTCAGGTCATTGTTGGCTGCGACCAGGCCCACCAGCGGGTAGGTGCCCACCGGAGAGATATAGGCCGCCTGGGCCTGGAAGGTGATGGCCGGGTGGGCCGTGGCATGGCCCTGGTACGGGGCCGGGCCCACCGCGCCACCGGGTGCGGCCAGGTCACCCAGGTTCAGCACCAGCTTGGCGGGCACGCCATCATCGGCCGTACCAGGCAGGCCGTCGCCGCCCAGATCGGCAGGCGTGAGCACATAGGTTGCTCCGGGCGGCAAAGACGGCGCAATCGAGCTTTCCAGCGGCTGGATGTAGGTGTTGGGGAAATCGATGGTGATCTGCACATTGCGTGAGACGCCATTGACCCCGGGCGTGGTCGCGCCAATGGTGGTGGGCGTGACGCTGATCGGGAAAATATCGCCGGGCGAGACGCTGCCGGGCAGCGCAATGCTGTGCCGCACCAGCGCAGAGGCCGCCTGCACATAGCCGCCACCGTTGGCACCAACGGTGCTGCTGTTGCCGTCAAAGGTGGAGTACACGCGTCCGCTGGCCGCCGTGAAGTACTGGGAGAACCAGGGCAGTGGTGCATCATCGGCCAGCGCCAGCGAGGTGGCGCTGCTGCTGCGCTGCAGCGGCAGCACCAGACCCAGCGTTTGGCCAGGCGTCAGATTGGGGATGTACGTGTAGCGCACGCTGGTGATGGTATTGGGCGGCAGCGATGCGTAGTTGCTGGTCCACAGCGGATTGCCATCACCGGCGACCCCGCAGTTGGCCGCGCGGCGCGCCGCATCATCGGCATAGGGCTGGGCCGAGTACTCCATCACCATATTGGCGGCTGCCACATCGGGCGACAGCAGGTTGGTCGGCTGGTAGAAGATCGCCAGATTGCTGAGCTTCAGGCTGGCGGCCGCACGCAGCTCCAGCAAGGCGGGGTTCCAGGCGACGCAGGATTGCGCATCGGTGGCAGGGTCTTCGGAGGTCGGCCGGTTGCCCACGCCCATCAGCGCATTAAAGGCCTGGCCGGGCACCACCTTCTCAAAGTTCTGGGTGTAGCCATGGCCATCGCCGTAGATCAGGTTGACGTTGTCATACACCGCGCCGCCGCTGATGGCCAGCTGCAGGGTTTGGGTACGGCTGACCGTTGCACTGACACAGGTTTGGGTATTGTTCGCGCCAGCGGGGCAGACATAGCCGGGCTGGTAGCCAGGCGCTGGCACCGCATTGGACTGACCGCCCAGGCCCAGTGGTGCAAAGTTGACCAGCTGCGCCGTGATGGGGCTGTTCTGGCCTGCCGGGAAGTTCGGGATCTCGGGCACACCAATCAGCACCGTCAGCAAAGCCGTGCTTCGCCATGCAGCATCGAGCCCACCCACCGCTGCGGCATCGAGGAAATGCGTGGTGGGGTTGGCGATCTGTACCGTGATATCGGTGCCGGGTCCGCCAGGCTGGCTACAGGTAGCGCCAGCGGGGCAGGTACGGACTACCGCGCCCGTTTGCACCTTGATGGTGACGGACACCGGGTTTTGCAGCGCCTCATAGCCCTTGAAGTTGCCACTGGCGGGCAGCAAGGCGCCCAGGCTGATGGCCACCGGCATGCGCCGCTCCCACACATTGGAGCCTGGCGTGGTTTCCGCACGCAATATATTTGCAGCCTCCACACGCACGCGGGTGTCGGTTTTGGGGGTGGCAGATACGGTAACCGGCGCCGACGTGGCCGACGTGGCGCCGGAGGCGGCCGTCAATGCCACCGAGGCGCCATTGGCCACATTGCCCACCCAGCTGAGCACCTGGAACGACTCCACGCCCGCACTGCCAGGCTGGCGGTTGCAGGTCAGCACGGTTCTGGCTGCGTTCAAGCTGCCGCCGCCGGGGCCATTGCAGACGCTGGCAGCAGTGGCGGTGGCATCCCAGCGCATGCCCGCGGGCAAGGTCGCGGTGATCACGCCGTTGCTGGTGTCCGAGGCGTTGTAGCCGATGGTGTAGAGGACGGTGTCCTGGCTGCGCACGATGCCATTGGCAGGCCCGTTGTCATTGCCAGGGTTGTTGTTGGCGTCAAAGGGGCCGCTGCCATCGGCACTGACCACCGCGCTGGTGATGGTAATGGCGGCATGCGCCGGTCCGGCCAAGGCGCACAGCCCCGCCAGCGCCAACAGCGCCCTGCCGATAACCGCGCCGCGCAGGGCGCCTCCCGTGGGCCGGAGCGCCGGCCCTTGCGCCTCCCAGCGCGCACGATGCAAATAATTTTTTATCACATCAACTCCATTCATTGGAAATATCAATATGTACAGATTTTAATCACCGCTGCACCCAAGCTAGCACCTCTTACAAGTGCTGGCATAAAAACCACTAATTTCTCCATAGTTTGAAAAAATTGACATTCATCCGATACAAACCCCACAAACCAGGGTTTACGTGGGTGCGTTCGCATCGGCTTTTCGCTGCGCAGTTTTTTCCTGCTATGGCCCCGCAAACCCAGTACAGATAAGGGCTTCTGCCGCTGACATTCAGCGTCGCGTAACCGCGATAACCCAGGACATTGCGTTAACAATTAGTCGCCAAATCGGTACCACGGTAGTTTTGATTTATTTCGTAACTATTGGTTTTTTATGCATGCAACCCACAGCATTTACCGTTTATCAGTACGCGCACAAAAACTACCATTTCTAGAAAAATTTGCTGTATTAGCAATGCTCTAGGCACCTGCAGACTTTCATAAGTTCTGATCAGCAAGGCGTCAGATATGACTGGCTAGTTATTCAATTAATGTCTTTATCTATATGCTTTTGATTTGTTAACTTCTGACAACCAAGCGCTGTACCTGAGTGAGGCCACGGGGCTCTAAAACCCGGGAAATGCACCGCAAAAATCGCATTGGACGCTTGCCAGCTCACTGAACCGGAATGCGCCCCATGCGCTACGCAAAAACCCGCGCCCGCCCCGCCAAACCCTGTAGCTCCCAGGGTTTGGCCGCCTGCAGCCAAGGTATCGACGGCCTTTTTTCGCCCCCACGCCCAGCAGCAGCGCCAGTACAGAATGCGCAATCAACATAGCTGTTAATGATTTGATTCATTGATTTATTAGCATAAAGCTATAATTTAAACGCATGTGTCACCGCATGCCGCCCGGTCTCTACAGATGGCGGCCCAGACACGCGTTCTTCAGGTCTGCAGGCACAGGGTGGGGTACCGCCCAGCCATCGCCGGCCTGATTCCCCGTTTCATCCCGGGTGGTGAGGTCACCGCCCGCTTTGCGCTGCCGCTGCCTGCGGGTCGTACCGATCCGCCCCTCGCAGGCAGCGCAACCCGCCCCTTCTTTCTGCCATGTACCTCTTGATCATTGCTGTCAGCCTGTTGATGCTGAAAATCTATGAAATTCCACCAATAGATAGCTGGCCATGGCCCCATGTGCTGCTGCCCTCGTTGCTGGCCCTGCTGTGGAAGCTGTGGGCCGACTGGTCGGGCTACACACGCCGGCGCAGCCGGGCGCGGCGCGCCCGCAAGCAATCGGCCCGCTATGTGAAAGACAAGGACCTTTTCAAATTCAACGCGACCCGGTCCCGCGACAGATAAGAGCGGCCCACACCGCCCCGGCAAACCCACCCCGTGTTTGCCCTGGAGACGAGAGGCGAGCCGCTGGCGGTGCCACAAGCACCGCCGGGCCTGGCTACCGGGCATGTGTGGGCCACTCAGCGCCGGCTGCATACCGCGCAAGGTATGCGCCATTCCCCCCACGCACTAGAAGAAGTATTTATGCTCACCTTGATTGGCTTAGCCATTGTTGTTGTCATCGTCGCCTTGCTGCTGAGCGAGAAGGTCTCGCCCGTGATCAGCATGGTGCTGGTGCCCCTTGCTGGCGCCCTGATCGCTGGCTTCAGTACCAGCGAGATCACCGGTTTCTACCGCCATGGCATCAGCTCCGTGGTGCAGGTGGTGACCATGTTCATCTTTGCCATTTTGTTTTTTGGCGTGATGAACGATGTGGGCCTGTTTGACCCGCTGATTCGCGCCATGGTGCGCATCACGCGCGGCAATGTGATTGCCGTGGCCGTGGGCACGGTGCTGATCTCAGCCATCGCTCAGCTCGACGGCGCAGGCGCCTCCACCTTCTTGCTGGTGGTGCCGCCTTTGCTGCCGCTGTACCAGCGGCTGAAGATGAGCCCCTACCTGCTGTTTTTGCTGCTGGCCGCCAGCGCCGGCGTGGTCAATATGCTGCCCTGGGGCGGGCCGGTGGGCCGCGTAGCGACCGTGCTGGAGATGGATGCCGTGGCGCTGTGGCGCGAGCTGGTGGTGGTGCAGGGCCTGGGCCTGGCCTTGCTGCTGGTGCTGGCGGTGTTTCTGGGCCTGCGCGAGCAGCGCCGCATCCGCCAGCAGGCGCTCAAGGCCGAGCTGGCGCAAGCCATGCCTGCTGCGGCGTCCGGCTCTGTGCCTGCACCGGTGGCCACATCGGCGCCCGCATCCGCTCACCCCAGCCATGTCGACGAGCTGGCCGCTGCACTGCAGCCCCACGCCGCTACCGAACTGGCCATCCAGGCCGCTGCAGCCAAGGCCGCCGATGAAGCGCGCACGCAGCTGCTGCGCCCCCGGCTGCGCTGGGTCAATGCGCTGGTGTTTTTGCTCACCCTGGCGGTGCTGGTGATGGGCGTGTTCCCGCCCGGCTATACCTTCATGATTGCGCTGTGCGTGGCCCTGGTCATCAACTACCCCCAGCCCAAGGTGCAGATCCAGCGCATCAATGCGCATGCGGGCGGCGCCATCATGATGGCCAGCATCATCTTGGCGGCCGGTACGTTCCTGGGCATCCTCAAGGAGTCGGGCATGCTCAACAGCATTGCGCGGGCCTTGGTCGATGTGCTGCCGGCCGTGCTGCTGCCCTATATGCACCTGGTCATTGGCGCGATCGGCATTCCGCTGGAGCTGGTGCTGAGCACCGATGCCTATTACTTTGCGCTGTTCCCGGTCGTCGAGCAGATCACGTCGCAGGCGGGGGTGCCATCCACCTCGGCAGCCTACGCGATGATCATCGGCAGCATCGTGGGCACCTTTGTCTCGCCGTTCTCGCCAGCGCTGTGGATGGGCCTGGGCCTGGCCAAGCTGTCGATGGGCCAGCATATCCGCTACTCGTTCCTCTGGATCTGGGGCTTGTCGCTGTCGCTGCTGGTGCTGACCTGGATGCTGGGCATCATCTGACCGGCACGGCGCCAGCCCTGCCCCAGGGCAGCGGCCGGCCGCGCAACACGGCGCTGGGCGGGCCTGGGCCAGCCACAGCGCCCGCTGCGCACCGTGCTAGCGGCGCAGCAGACGGACCGCTGCAGCGCGCGCAGGCGCGCTCTCCTCGGCCGGTGCCGGCCGCGCTTGCAGCGACTGCCGGAAATCGCGCGCATAGCCAAAGCTGGGCGCCGGGTGGCGCGCGGCAAACCAGAAGGTGGTGGCCGCCGCAATCTGCGGCCTGCAGTACCAATAGGCATGGCCATCGCCGTCCATGGCCCACCAGCGCGCATCCTCTGGCGCCTGGCTCCAATCGATGCTTGAGAAATTCATAGTTGAGCTTGTAAAAAATAAAGGACATCCCCGCGCCGGCCGCCCGGCCCGTCGATGGGCCCGGTCTGCAGCACCAAGGAGCGGAGTTTCGGAAATGCACCAGGGGCCGCCCTTGCTGCAGCAACGCCGGCCCGGTCAAGACATGGCATTCGGCAAAGGGGCAGGCTGCTGCGGGCATGCACAGCGCATGGGCAGCATGGGGGCAGCAGGCTGCGGCAGACAGTGCGCTGGCCCAGGGCCAGGGAGGCGCTGAACGCCACCGGTCAAAACCGCCCTGTGGGCGGCACGCCAGCCTCGGGCCGATCTGTGCGAAAAAACCAACTTAAATAATATACTATATCTATCGTTAATAAATAGCGATAAATTCAACAAATGTTAGGTGCGCCCACGATCTACCCCATGTGTGGCACAGTCGCTACCCATCGCGGCGCCAGCGCTTCGCCATTCATCGGTAAAAACACCGATGAAACAGAGGCGTTTTCGTAAAAATCTCCGGAACTTTTACGCTCCGGCCTGGTGCTATCCAGCTGCCATCGGCACCTGTTCCCAGCCATTTTTTTACGCATCTGTAAAAAATTTAATTACATAGCAATTTACAATTGGAGTAATTATTTTGATTTGAAAAAATGAATTCATCATGACCCACGTTTACCAGCCGCAGAGATCGGCATCCATCCCCACATTGCGGCAGCTCAGCTGCTTCAAGCAGGCCGCTGAGCACCCCACCTTCACGCAGGCCGCCCAGTCGCTGGCGATGAGCCAGCCGGCCTTTTCCTCCGCCATCCGCGAACTTGAACTCACGCTGGGCGTCACCTTGTTTGACCGCAGCATGCGGCGCGTGCGGCTGACGCCGGCGGGCGAATCGGTACGCGCCCAGGTCAGCTGGATGATTGCCACCTTTGACCAGGGCATGGAGGAGATGCTGCAGCGGCTGCAACACCAAAGCCATGCCATCCGCATCCACTGCATCCCCTCGGCATCGCAGTGGATTGCGCCGTATATGGCCCAGTTCCAGCAGCGCCACCCGGAGGTGCATTTCGTGCTCGACGACATGCACAGCGACACGCTGATCGAGTCGATCACGCAAGGGGATGCGGACATCGCGGTGGGCCTGCAGTTCGACACGCCCTCGCACATCGATTCGCGCCTGATCGCCACGGACGAGATCATGGTCGTGCTCTCCCCGCGCCACCCGCTGGCCCAGCAGGCCAAGCTGCACTGGCACCATCTCAAGGACCAGCCCCTGGCGGTGCTGCGGCGGGGCAATACCTATGACATGATCACCACCGTGCTGCGCGAGCAGGGCGTGCATGTCAATGTGCCGCACAACCTGTCGTCGATCGAATCCCTGTACGCGCTGGTGCACAGCGATCTGAAAGTCGGGCTGATATCCAGCCTGAGCAAGCAGGCGCACTCTGACCCGCAGCTGTGCTACCTGCCGATCACCCGGCCGCAACTGGCCAGAAAAATTTGCCTGATGAAGCACGGCAAGCAGGCCGGAACGCCGTTGCTGGTGCAGGCCTTCTGGGACATGCTGTGCGATACGCTGTGAGCCAGCCCCGGACACCGCTTACGGACTGCCAACCGGCAACTGCATGCCCTTCCCCGGCGCCAGTGCGCCAGCGCCGCAGCCCAGACCGGCGCTAGTCTGAATAGCCTTTGGGCCAGGCACCAGGCCGCTCACAGCAGGCCTCCCAGTTCTTGCCCCGCGCCGTGTGGCCAATGCCGGGGTTCAGGCTGTTGCTCGGGTCCAGCTGGCGGTAAAAATCAGCCAGTGCAGGCTTGGCCACATAGAGGTGGCCCACATTGTGTTCGGCCGGGTACTCGGCCCGGCGCGCATCGAGCAGCGTCCACATGCGGTGCTCCATCGCCAGCGGATCGACACCCTTTTTCACGATGTAGTCCTGGTGGAAGACATGGCAGAAGAAGTGGCCGTAGTAGAGCTTGTGCACCATGTCGGCCTCGACCTCGGCGGGCAACTTCTCGACCCAGTCGCGGTCATTGCGGCGCAGGGCAACATCGAGCGCGACGATGTCTTCAACCTGGGCGCGGTGCACTTCGCGGAAGCGGATGGCGGCGCCGGCAATCGCAAAGCGGTGCAGGAAGGCCTTGCGTCCTTCGTCGGCATCACACTCAAACCAGCCGCCACTGGCGCTGCCAGCAAAATGCGTGCTCAGAAACGCGCGGGTGGCGTCGGCCGTGTCGTTGGCCACGCGCAGCAGCAGGTGGTGCTCATAGCGCTCGCGCCACTGGCGCATGCGCGGCGGCAAATGGCTGGGCAAGAGGTTGGTGACCGCCTGGATGATGCGGTCGCTGACGCCGCGCAGGCCCAGGCGCTCAAAGAAGCCATCGACCCGGCTTTTGAGCGCAAAGGCCGCAGGCACGCGGGCGGTGCCAAAGCGGTCAATCAGCAAGAAGGTGTCCTTGCCGTATTGCTCGCCAATGTCGTAGGCGGTGCGGTGGATGTACTCACCGGCAATCGGCAGCTCCGGCAAGGCGGTGAGCAGATGGCGGCGCACGGTGGTCAGGTCGTCGGCCGCATTGCTGCCGATATAGAACACGGTGCTGGGCACTTTCGGAAAGGTATCGAGCCGCACCGCAAACAGGCAGAGCTTGCCGGCCGAGCCCGAGGCCTCAAACAAGCGCGAGGGATCGGCATTGAAGCGCGCGGGCGAATCCTGGTCCACATCGCGCACGGCGGCGGCGTAGCGCGGGTCGGAGGCGGCGCGCTGCGCATCGTGCGTGATGTCGGCCTCGCGGTAGTCGCCGTTGTGCAGGCGGGTCAATATCTCTTGCGGCGTGGCGCCCAGTTCTATTCCCAAGTGGTTGACCAGCGCCAGCGAGCCATCGGCCCGCACCTGGGCATAGAGCGCCAGCTCGGTATAGGCCGGGCCACGCCGCACCAGCGAGCCGCCGGAGTTGTTGCAGATGCCCCCCAGCACCGAGGCACCGATGCAGGACGAGCCAATGATCGAATGCGGCTCGCGGCCCAGCGGCGCCAGCACCTGCTCCAACTTGTCCAAGGTCGCCCCCGGCAGGCAGACGACCTGGGCGCCATCGCCAATCACCTGCACTCCGGTGATGCGCAAGGTGTTGATCAGCACGATCTCGCGGTCATAGCCGCTGCCGTCGGGCGTCGACCCGCCGGTAAGCCCGGTGTTGGCCGCCTGCATGATGACGATGCGGTCGGCTGCCACAGCCGCCTCCAGCACCTGCCACTGCTCCCACAGGCTGGCCGGGCGCACCACGGCCAGCACCGGGCCTTCGCCGGTGCGGTGGCCTTTGCGAAAGCGGCGCGTGGCCTGGTCGCCCGTCAGCACATGGGCGGGGCCGACGGCGGCGCGCAGCTGGGCCAGCAGCGCATCGCGCGAGACGGGGGTGGTGGTGGCAGCGGTCATGGCAGGCCTTGGTAGGGTGCGTCGTTTACTGGCGCACCAGCAGATCGCCGTTGATATCGGCCACCTTGGCCACGCTGGTCAAGGTCATCGCCACGCGCATTTCCTTTTCCATCAGCTCCAGCAGGTGCTTGACGCCCGCCTGGCCCGAGGTGGCCAGCGCATAGATAAAGGCGCGGCCGAGCAAGGTAGCGTCCGCCCCCAAGGCGATGGCGCGCACGATGTCGAGGCCATTGCGGATGCCCGAATCGGCCAGGATCTTGATCTGGCCCTTGACCGCATCGGCAATCGCCGGCAGCGCGCGGGCCGATGACAGCACGCCGTCCAGCTGGCGGCCGCCATGGTTGCTGACCACAATGCCATCGGCGCCAAAGCGCACGGCATCCTTGGCGTCTTCCGGATCGAGGATGCCCTTGATGACCATCGGGCCCTTCCAGAAGTCGCGGATCCATTCCAGGTCCTTCCAGGAGATCGATGGATCAAAATTGCTGCCCAGCCAGCCGATGTAGTCGGCCAGGCCCGTGGGGCTGCCCCGGTAGGCGGAGATATTGCCCAGGTCGTGCGGTCGGCCGTTCAAGCCCACATCCCAGGACCAGGCCGGGTGGGTGAGGGACTGCCAGTAGCGGCGCATCGCCGCATTGGGGCCACTCATGCCCGAATGCGCATCGCGGTAGCGGGCGCCGGGCACGGGCATATCGACCGTGAACACCAGGGTGGAGCAGCCGGCGGCCTGCGCGCGCTCCAGCGCGTTCTTCATAAAGCCCCGGTCCTTGAGCACATAGAGCTGGAACCACATCGGCCGGCCCAGGCCCGGCGCCACCTCTTCAATCGGGCAGACCGAAACGGTGGACAGGGTGAACGGAATGCCATGGGCAGCGGCGGCGCGTGAGGCCTGCACCTCGCCCCGGCGGGCAAACATGCCCAGCAGGCCGACGGGCGCGAGGATGGCGGGGATAGAGAGCTTTTCGCCAAACAGCTCGATGCTGGTGTCGAGCTGGCTCATGTCCTTGAGCACGCGCTGGCGCAGGGCCACATCGGCGTAGTCGGCCACATTGCGCTTGAGCGTTTGCTCGGCGTAGGCGCCGCCATCGATGTAGTGGAACAGAAAGGGCGGCAGGCGCTTTTGCGCGGCGGCGCGGTAGTCGGAGGCGGAAGAGATGATCATGGTGGCGCTCTCAGGGCTGGGTGTTTGTCTCGGTATGTTGGTTGTCAGGATCCGCGCAGATCAGGGCACACCCGGCAGGCTGGGCATCAGCTCGGCCGGCAGGCGCATCGATCGCTCGCGGCGCGCGCGCTCTTCGTCCATTTGCAAGATGGTGTGGCGCACATGCTCCAGGTGCTCGCCAATGCAGGCGCGGGCGCGCTGCGGGTCGCCCTCCAAAATCGCCTGCATCAGGCTTTGGTGCTGCACGGTGAGCTGCTGCAGCGTGACCGGGGCGCTCAAGCGGAACATGTCGTGGCGGTTGCGCTCCACGGTAGAGAGCACCACGGTGAACAGGCTTTGCATGACCTGCACCAGCACCAGGTTGTGCGAGGCCTCGGCAATCGCCAGGTGGAACTGCGCATCAGCACGCGCGGCCAGCTCGGCGTGGCCGCTTTGCTGGTGCTCGATCATCACATCAAAGCAGCGCTGGATGCGTTCCTTGTCCTGCGCGGTGGCGCGCTGCGCGGCCAGCCAGGCGGTGCTGCTCTCCAGCGCATGTCGGGTCTCCAGCACGTCATAGCGGTAGTTGGGGTCCGATTCGATCAGTCCGGCCAGCGGCCCCATGGCCTCTTGCAGCCAATCGGCCGATGGCACCGTCTGCACATAGGTGCCATCACCGCGCCGGGCCGACAGCACCCCCTGGCTGATGAGCTTTTGCAGCGCCTCGCGCACTGACGTGCGCGACACCCCCAGCTCCAGCGCCAGTTGCCGCTCGGCCGGCAGGCGCTGGCCCGGCTGCAAGCCACGGGCCTGCACCAGGGCAAGCAGTTTTTCGACAACATGGTCAGCGAGGCGCATGGGGAGAGCTTTCAGGTGTTGGTTGCCTAGAGTCGCTAAAGCAGCCCAGCAAACCGTAGGTTTGCGATTGAGACTGGGCGCCCCCGACGAGGCGCCAAGCCGCAGGCAGTACTTTAGTACGACAAGGCTTGGCAACGACGTATCAAGGGCTGGGTTAGCGACTCTCAATGACCTGGAATCATCCACGGAAACACGTAGGCCTGCAGCGTAGTCATCAAACCGATGATGACGGCAAAGATCAGGCTGTGCTTTACCGTAAAGCGGAACAGATCCGATTCGCGCCCCGCCAGACCCACGGCCGCGCAGGCAATGGCGATGGACTGGGGCGAGATCATCTTGCCCGTCACACCGCCGGTGGTGTTGGCGGCCACGGTCAGCACCTGGGGCAGGCCCAGCTGCTGCGCGGTGGTGGCCTGCAGCGCGGCAAACAGTGCATTGGCAGAGGTGTCCGAGCCCGTCAGGAACACCCCTATCCAGCCCAGGAAGGGCGAGAAGAAGGTGAAGGCCTGGCCCGTATGCGCCAGTGCCAACGCCAGGGTGGCCGACAGGCCCGAGTAATTGGCGACAAAGGCAAAGGCCAGCACCATGCCGATGGAGTAGATCGGCACCGCCAGTTCCTTGAAAGTCTCCCCCAAGGTAGCCACTGCCTTGGACGGCGACAGGCGGGTGAAGGCGATGGTGATCAGCGCCGCAATCAGGATGGCGGTGCCGGTGGCCAGCAGCCAGTTGAAGGTGTAAACAGCGCCGTAAGGGGCAGCAGCGGCCACGACGGGCGGCGTCTTCTCGACCAGGTTGTGCAAGAACGGCACCGGAATATTGATGACGGTGGACGCCAGCGGGCCACCTGCCGCAAACAGCGCCTTGAAGGGCTTGATGCTCCAGACCGTGACCATGGCCGTCAGGATGATGAAGGGCGACCAGGCCTTGATGACCGCAGCGGCGGTGAGCGGCGCGCCCGAGCTGACAGGTGCGACGGGCACGGCTGCTGCGCCTTGTTCACCCGCCTCTGGCGTAAAACGGAAGATGCGCTTGGGCTGCCAGACCTTGAGGAACAGGGTCAGCGCAATCAAGGACACGATGGCCGAGGTGATATCGGGCAGCTCCGGGCCAATGTAGTTGGCGGTGAGGAACTGCACGATCGCAAACGAGCCACCACCGACCAGCACCGCTGGCCAGGTCTCCTTCACCCCGCGCCAGCCATCCATGATGGCCATCAGCCAGAACAGCACCAGCACGGTCATGAAAGGCAGCTGGCGGCCGGCCATCTGGCCAATCGCAAACGCATCGACGCCCGAGACCTGGCCGGCCACGATGATCGGAATGCCCATTGCGCCAAACGCAACCGGCGCGGTATTGGCGATCAGGCACAGGCCCGCCGCATACAGCGGCTTGAAGCCCAGGCCGACCAGCAAGGCCGCCGTGATGGCGACCGGCGCGCCAAAACCTGCCGCCCCTTCCAGAAACGCGCCAAAGCAAAAGCCCACCAGGATGAGCTGCAAGCGCTGGTCCGGCGTGACCGACAGAATCGACGAGCGGATCACATCGAACTGCCCCGTCTTGACGGAGATCTTGTACAGAAACACCGCAGCCACAATGATCCAGGCAATGGGCCACAACCCATAGAAGAAGCCATAGACGGCCGAAGCCAGCGCCGCGCTGACGGGCATGCGGTAGAACAGCAACGCTACCGCCAGGGCCAGCACCACCGTGATGGTGCCCGCTTGGTAGCCCTTGAGCCGCAGCTTGGTCAATGCCAAAAAGAAAAACAGGATCGGTATCAATGCCACCAGGGCCGACACCCAGATGTTGCCAGCCGGGTCGTAGTTTTGCTGCCAGAGAGTTTGCATGGCGATGTCTCGAAGTTATTGGAGGGGCGCTTGAGGCGCCTTGGTCTTGGGCTGTTCACCGAGGGGGTGGCGCCAACGGGCTGCTTGGGCTGCCCTGTGCTTGGCCTTGGCTGGTGAATGGCTTGTTCGCTAAGCCGTTGGTTGGACCTTTGGTCTAAATTGGTATTACCAATAAACCACGAAATTACTAATCTGCGGCAAAGTTGGGCGATTATTGGGGAATCATGCAAATTTATTGCCAGGGTAAACCCGTAATTTGACAATCTAAGGGCTAAATTAGCTTATTGGTAATACCAATTTACCAACTAGAGCTGGACGCACATCCAGTGGCGCTTAGCTCTATTTGCCTTACGTCAAGGCGTCGCTGGCACTTGCCCGGACAGACCATGTTGGGCTGGGCGACTCAGCCGCAGCGTGGGTTCTGTAAGGGGTTGGTTGTTAAAGCCCTTGGTACATGGCGGGCTGTGTATCGCGCGGAGGCGCTTGCCTGTGCTTGTTGAGGCAGTCGGATATCTGGGTGGGAATGTGGGACCTTGTGCGGCACGCCGGTGGCGTGGGCACCTATTTGGTGGTCGATGCAGCAGCATTGCTGCGTAGCTGAGGGAAAGCCGCATCTCATGGCGAGATGCGGCTACTGCACCAAGACCGCTGGTGCTTAGCCGTAATGGCAAAGAGATGCCGAAGATTGAACGGGCGTTGCCCCTTCGAGGAGGGCTCAACGCCATCGGTATGCGTTCTTGTGGCGCCAATGCAAGATCGCCGGAACCAAGCATGGCGCGTACTGTTCTCCGCCTGGTTCAGCAGCGCCTACACCTTAGTTATCGTCTGCATCTTCAGCATCGAGCTGGATTTTCTTTTCCAGCGAATGCT
Source organism: Comamonas sp. MYb21 (assembly GCF_037479395.1). Classification (NCBI taxonomy): domain Bacteria; kingdom Pseudomonadati; phylum Pseudomonadota; class Betaproteobacteria; order Burkholderiales; family Comamonadaceae; genus Comamonas; species Comamonas sp. MYb21. The sequence continues at coordinate 273,761 of NZ_JBBGZC010000005.1, forward strand.
TGATATTCAGAAGAAATTGCCCGTAATCATCGGCTACTTTATACATGATGCAAAAATCCTCCAAAGAATTAAAATTATAGAGCGCGCCATAATTTGGGTTGGATGCGGGCTCTCTCAAATCCATATACAGCGACTCTGAGTAAGTGGCTCCGATGAGCAAAAAACTTCTATCATGCAACCACATTAGATCGCAGTCTACTCCAATATATTGCTTTGCATCCATTTCACTCATGTATTCAACATTTAGTGCTTTGAGACCTTGAGCGTCCTCACCATCCCATTCTGTAGGCGCATAAACAATAGAAATTTCTAAGTCATCTTTAAAGTAGTCTTCAGAAATTTCTCTTCTAGACCTTTTAATAACTTCACTCTGAATTTTCTTAAAAGCATTCCCCATAAAATAAGGAGTCTCATGGTAAATCGCTGAAAATTGGCCTGATACATCCTTGAGCACCTCTGGAAAGACAACATCCATGCGGGCTTCCGCTTCTTTGAGTACATCAGGCGAAACACCAGCGCCGGTCCATTCAGGAACAACATCATAAGGTTCGTTTAGTCCTTTAAAGAGGTTATCCAACTCATATTTCAATGCAACAAAATTCATGTCAATGCGCCTTTCGATTTTTATCGATGAGCTCCCCACGCGGCGCGGCCACAGCAATATCAGGAAATCTATCCTTCAACTCCGACAGTAAAATATTCATTTCGTCGGCTGTCAAATTATCGAATCGCAGTGCGTTTTTATTCATATACATATAAATACGATTTCAGAAATCACAAGTTGGCATGACTACTTAGAAAACGATCTTGTCAATTCGATGCCATGGTAGGCATCCAATGTCGTTTTTTTAAAATACATCCAATCTTCCAACGACATGAATTGTCCACACCAGGACCAACGAGGGGCGGGATCATATTCTTCAAAATCATCTGGATATAAAAATTCAGAGAATTTCATAGGCCTTGGAAAGGCAAAATTATCCAGCAGACTGTATTTCGTCAAAAATAATCTGGATCTCTCTCTCAGCTCTTGCCAACATGCTCCATTCTCAAACCCATCCAAAGATGTATTAAATTCAAGATTTTCAAGAAATCTATTTGACAGCTCACCATCAAACAGATTTTCTCGCTTATTATTTATTTTATGATATATATCATTACTACCAAACATATCCTCCAATAACGGAATTATCTTTTGCGAGTTAAGAAAACAAGACACAAACAGCTGATACAAAGGGTTTGTGATGTTCGAATTGAAATCATGATCCAGATCGATGGCTTGAAAGTGCGATTCTGCACAGACAGGCGTAATCCTCTTGACGTAGAAATGCGCCAACTGTGATTTAGGCTTAATCAAAACAAAGTTCATTAAATAATAAACTTCGTATTGGCAAAATCTCTCGTCACTTAGAGAAAGCATTTATCACACCCCAGGCGGCAACTGCAGGCGCAGCGGGTTCAAAACCGGATCTTTTAAATATTCGTCACGACTGTAGTAGTCGCACTTCCCTACTAAGAAGGGATGGTTTTTAAGTTACTCCACAAACTCGATCTGCTTACAAAAAAGAATGGGGCGAAATGGATCATCGCCTCCCATATCCCCCGTCAAATAAAAATCCAATGCCTCACCAAGCATATCCATATCCTCAAATACAGTTAGTACTGAGTCATAGACATTTAAAGTATTGAGCTCCAAATCAAGATCCAACGCATTTATTGCAAGCGCATGAAACTTTCTCGCTATGTCTTTTGAGCAATCATTACAAGAGTAAGCAATAAAATTAATATCCCAGCAATACCAAAAAGAAATCAACCACAAGAAGGATGAATTCACCTTGGTCAGCACATCAAAAGAGCATACACCTAGGTGTGGAAAATCAGCCAACTCCCAAACTGGTCCAATTGTCGGCCAGTTCTCCCTCAAAAATCTAGGTGGATCGTAGTCTGCATCATACGACGCAACATTTTCCATTGTCTCTTTAAAACACGACTGCCAGTCCTCTTGGTGCTTTGAAATAAAACTGAAATGAGGGAATTTTCCATTCAACTCTGATAGCAAAATGTTCATTTCATCGGTTGTCAATTTATCAAAAATGAGTGCATTTTTATTCATGGCATGCTTGTTTTTGCACAGGGATAATGATACTCCACCGCTGAAAGAAAAGATAAATTTTTGGGGTTATAACCTCCACTGCCGCGCCAATTCGGTCAGAACCATTACAAATTTCCGTAGGGGTTTTCGCAAGCATACGGGCACATCTTAAAACCCCAAAAATTTCCAAAGTTCGCCTCGTAATGCCTTGCCTTATTCAATGCCAATCTTTTAAAAATCGGATTTTGAGAGACTCCCTAGTGGTGAGCGATCTGCAGAGCATGTATTGCTCGCTTTAAATCCTAGATCAGCTTGCAGAATTCTGCTCACTGGAAATTATCAAATCCGTCCATTTTTTTCCAATATTCACAGGCAGTGAATCAAAGAACGGAATCGCATATTTCTCAAAATTATCTACAAAACGGTTGAATGCCGGCGTGACTTCGGCCATCTCCTGCTCCCCTGTTTTAGGTTCGACAGGCGCATTTTTATTTCTGATCCATGATTTTGTAGAGACTCTTTTTGTTTTTATGGGTAGCCAGCCGAAATAAGTCGATCTATCCTTGTATTCCGGGTCCCAAATGGTCTGCATGATGACACATTGGTTCGCCACAATGACTTCGTCCCCACCGACTCTCTCACGAACTGCATCGAGAATATCGCCAGTGCTGTCTCCCCATGCAACATAGGTATTGAAACCAGCGTCTGTTCCATTTTTTGCCATTTCAAAAAAAACACTACAAGGCCTGGAAAACTGCGTCGTCGTGTACGCCAGTTTTCGTTGAATAAGTGGGTTCACTTTTCTCAAACCAGCATCGTATGAAAAATCGTATTTTTGACTTTCAATATATTGACTCAAGAGAGAGTCAAGGCTCTTAACATGCCACGAGTTCATCATAATCAACCAACCTCCGTATTATTTAATACAACCTTCAATAACAAACTCGCCGAGCATCGCCGCAAGTTCGACCATTGCGCCCATCTGTGGAGCTACGCCAGGATTTCCGAGCTTGTCTAGCATCGATTTTTGATGACGCTGGGATATTTCCTTGAAGGAAACCAGCACAACATCGTCGGTTTTTTTCAATGCAGATTTCAGCTGTCGTGCCGCACGCGCAAACGCCTCACTCGATGCACTGCCCAAGCTGTATTTCACCTCCATCGCCTTAGTTTTCTTGCCCATTTCCAAGAAGAAATCGACCGTGACCTTGCCATCTCCTGTGCTCCAACCCCTTGTCATTTTGACCCCCGGCTTCAAGCACTGCTGAATCATTCCTCCAATACGCCGCTCGACCAATTGGCCTAGATTGCGTATGGCCGCGCCCCCTGCTTGGCGGCCAACATTGATGAAGTTAAACCTTACGATATTCATCTGGCGTCCAACCGAAGTCATCGTTCCAGCCATCGTGAAGATATTGCCGCTTGGGTCAATGTGATTGACCGGGTCAGCGTTGACATAGATGTACTTATTGAGTGTCAGCGGGATACTTTCCTTTCCCGGATGCTCATCCATCGAGATAAAGCGACCAACCTGCGGATCGTAATCACGCGCACGGAGGTGCAGCAGCCCCGTCTGACTATCCGCATACTCGCCGGTGTAGCGGTGGCTGGTAGCAGCAGCATCGGCCGCATTGGCGGGCATGCCTTCGGTGGCGCCCAGCGCAATGCCGAATGCGTCGTAGCTGAAGGCATGGCTGGTGGCAGCGGTTTGGGCCACTCGTACGCTGCCCAAGCCATCGCTGAACAGCTGGGTTTGCACGCCGGCCGAAGTGCTGGCGATCAGCTCACCTAAGCCATCGGGGGTGTGCACATGCACGGTATCGACCCAGGCGCCGCTGTTGACCTTGGTGCTCTCAACCAGGATCTCGCTGTAGCTGCGCTGGTGGTCGACCTTGTAGTGGGTCTCCGTGGTGGTGGCGCCCTCTTTGACCAGGCGCTTGATGCGGCGGCCGCTGCTGTCATAGCCGTACTCGACGGTTTTGGCACCGGTGCTGACCTTGGCCAGGCGGTTGTCCACTGTCCAGGCATAGGTGGTGGTATCGGAGGGTGATGCCTTCTGCACCAGGTTGCCGCGCTCGTCCCACTGGTAGGTGGTGGTGCCGTTGAGGCTATCCACACTTTGCGTGAGGCGGTCATGGCTGTCGTACTGGTAGGTGGTGACCTGGCCGTTGTGGCTGACGCTGCGACGGCTGCGGTTGCCCACGTCGTCGTAGACGTAGTCGATGGTCGAGTCAAACACCGCAGGCGCGGTTTGTGCCACCCGTTCTTGCAGCAGCTTGCCAGCAGCGTCGTACTGGTAGTGCACCGAGCGCTCCACCGTTGCTGCCGGGCTGCCGACCCCCACCATGCGCTCGGCCACCTGGGTGCGCTGGCCTGCGGCATTGAGGGTGTAGACAAAGCTGGCAATGTCTGCACCGTCTGCCTTTTTGTGTAGCACGGCGGTCAGCTGGTTGGCCAGGTTGTACTGGTAGTCGGTGGTGCTGCCGTCGGCCCGCGTCACCTGCACCCGGTTGCCTGCGTTGTCGTAGGCAAAACGGGTGGTGCTGCCATCGGGGTGGGTCAGGGTCTCCAGCTGGTTGAGCGTGTTGTAGCTGGCCTTGATGGTCTGGCCCGAGGTGCTGACCTGGGTGCGGTTGCTGTTGGCGTCCCAGGCGTAGTCCAAGGTCGCACTGAAGCTGGTGCCCAGGCTGCTGTGGCTCCAGACCTCGCGGGTGACGCGGTCGTTGCCGTCCAGGGTCAGACCCAGGTTGCCATAGGCGGTATCGGTCTGGCTGTTCATGCGGCCAACGCTGTCATAGCCTTGGCTCAGGCTGCGGCCATCGCTGCGCGTGACTTTGCTGAGCTTGCCGCCTACGTCATAGCTGTAGATGGTCTGGCTGCCGTCAAAGTCAGTACGGCTTACCAGACGGCCTTCGCTGTCGTAGACCAGGCCTTCGCTCTTGCCGCCTGGCAGGGTGCGCGCCACACGCCGGCCAGCGCTGTCATAGCCATAGCGAGTGGTGTGGCCGTTGGCATCGGTCTGGGTCAGCAGCTGGTTGCTGCCATTCCAGGTGTAGCCGGTCGCCTTGCCCAGTGGGTCGGTCACGGTCTTGAGGGCGCCCAGCGGATCGTGGCCAAACTGGTAGGCATGGCCCAGCGGGTTGGTCTCGCTCAGCAGCACGCCATTGGCGTCATACGCAAACTGCGTCACCGCGCCATTGGCCAAGGTCGTGCTGGTGCGCTTTTGGGTGCTGTTGTAGACGTGGACCGTCGCCCGGCCCAAGCCATCGGTGGTCTTGACGAGGTTGCCCGCCAGGTCGTACTCGCGCATCACCGCAACACCAGCGGCATTGGTCTGCTTGGTTTCGCGGCCAGCCAGGTCGTATTCAAACGCCGTGCTGTTGCCGCGCGCATCCTTGCTGGAGCTGAGCTGGCCTGCTGCGTCGTACACGCTCTCGACGGCAAAGCCCATCGGGTCGGTGACCTTGGTGGCGCGGTCCAGCGCATCGTAGGCTGTGCGCGTGCACAGGCTACCGATGCAGCTCTGGGTTTCGTTGCCGTTGTTGTCATAGGCCCAGCTCTCTACCTTGCCATCCGGGTAGGTGGTCTTGGATTTTTCACCGCGCAGGCTGTACTCATGCGCCGTCTTGCGGCCCTGGCTGTCGGTCTCTTGCACCAGCTGGCCCGCCGCATCGTAGAGGTAGGTGCTGGTATCGCCCACCGCGTTAGTGCGGCTGGTGACATTGCCTTTGGTGTCGTAGCTGGTCTTTTCTACCACCGTGGTGGCGGGTTGGCCCGGCTGGGTGACGATGGCGCGCGTGGTGGAGGTGACGTTGCCGGCGCTGTCGTAAGCGTAGGTGGTCACCGTGCCGTCCGGAGCCGTCTCGGTCTGCTTGAGCGTGGTGCCATTGATCTTGGCATAGGTGTAGCGCGTGGAATTGCCGACCTTGTCGGTCATGCTGCTCAGGCTGCCCGTCGGGCTGTAGCCCATGCCAAAGGCCTTGCCGGCGGCATCGGTGATGGCGGTCAGATCACCGCTGGCGTTGTAGCCATTGGTGGTGACGTTGCCTGCCGCATCGGTGATGGTGCTGACATTGCCTTGCGCATTGAAGGCCGTCTTGGTCACACGGCCGGCGGGGTCGGTTTCGCTGGTGACATTGCCGAAGGCGTCGTAGCTGCGCGTGGTCTTGCGGCCCAGCGCATCGATCACCTCGATCTCGTTGTCATTGGCGTCATAGGCATACTGGGTGGTGCCACCTGCAGCATCCACTACGCGGGTGATATTGCCCCGGTCATCAAAGTCATACACGGTGGTGTTGCCGTTGCGGTCCTTGATGGTCTGCTTGTTTGCCGTGTTGTCGGTACTCACCGTCACGGCCTTGCCGGCGGCATCGGTCTGGCTCAGCACGCGCCCGGCGTCGTCATACGTGGTCTTCAGCGCCAGCCGGCCCAGCGGATCGGTGTAGCTGGTCAGGCCATGCGCCACCTTGGGGTTCTCGTAACGGAAGTCGGAGACGGCATTGCTCTGGTCGACCACGGAGATCAGGTTGTCCGCCGCATCGTAGCCATAGTTCAGCACCTGGCCGCCTGGGCCGCTGATCTTGCTGATCTTGCCCTGCGCATCGCGCGTGAAGGCCAGCGCCCAGCCGCCAGAGTGGCTGATACCGCTGCGCGTGAACTGCAGGCTGTTGCCGTTGCGGTCCTTGATCTGCTGGATGCCGAAGTCCTTGTTCAGGATGTACTCGATGCCATCCAGGGTGGTGAGCTTGTACTGGCTGGGGTTGAAGGTCTCGGTCGTGCCCAGGTCGAACAGATCACCGCCGGCAAGGCGCAGATCGCTGTAGCCCAGCGCTTCGAGCTTGCTGCCGCTCTTGTTGCTGGCCTTGGCGCTGAATGCGAGGCTGACGCTGGGGTTGGACGCCCACTGCAGCACGCTCACACATTCGGGGCTGGCACGCAGGTCGAACTGCTCGAGCCTGCCATCGGGCATACGCACCGATGCCACGCGGGAGCCTTGGGGCCGAACGCAGATCTTGCGATTGAAGCCCGAGCCCGTCTCCTGCATCACCCAAGAGCGACCCAGCACACCATTGGTCTGCAACCAGACGTCCTGGTAGTCCACCGTCCAGCCGTAGCCAAAGTCCATGCGCTGCGCGCGCTTGAGCGAGTCGTAGCTGCGCCGTACCGTCAGTGGCAGCCCTTCGATCTCAAAAGCCATGTCGGTGAAGGTCAGTTGCAGGGGCGCCGCCTTTTGCTCACCGCTGATAGCCACCGTCACCTTGGCGCTGGTCTCATTGCCCGAGATATCGCGCACGATCAGGCCCAGGTCGTACAAGCCGTTGGCCAGGGTCTGGGGGTTCAGGTCGCCGAGCTTGGCGGCCGTCACGCTGGCAATGCCGCCGCCAATCTTGCTCCACTGGTTCTGCCCGGCTGGCGAGATCATCAGCAGGTACTCGGCCAGGTTGGCATCGGAGGCCGTGCCGATGATGGCCGTGGGCTCGAACACGTCGGTCACCGTGATGTCGTCCGAGCTGCCCGGCGCGGTGATGGCAGCCAATGGCGCCAGCACATCGCTGGGGTCCTTGACGCCGAACCAGTCGTCCACGGTCACGCTGCTGCCCTTGGCATCGCGCAAGGTGAGGCGCAGGTTGTGCTTGCCCATCGACGTGGGCGTGAAGACAGCCTGGTAAGCGGCATCCACGGTCACGGCGCGGCCGTTCACCGTCAGGCTGCTGACGGTATAGGGCGCTGTGCCGCCTTGCGCAAACACCTGCAGGGTCGTCGATTCACCCAGGTTCAGGTACTTGGGCGATGGCGTCACGCCTGCCTCCAGCGGTCCGCCCGCTGCGGGCTCGGTCACGCGCAAGGTCCAGCTCTGGGTGACGGAGGCCTGGCCGTCCGACACCGTCACGGTAATCGCATGCGTGCCCTGGGCAGTTGGTGTGCCCGAGATCAGGCCTATGGCCGACAGGGTCAAGCTGGCCGGTGCGCCGCTCATCCGGTAGGTGAGGAAGTCACCATCCGGGTCTGTGGCCACCACCTGGTAGGCATAAGGCGCAGCAATGGCCGCAGTGGGCACGGGCGCGCTGGTGATGACCGGCTCGCGGTTGGCCGCAATCTGCAAGGTATAGCTTTGCACCACATAGGCGCCACGGGTGTCCTGCACCTTGATCTCTACCGCATGGCTGCCCAGCACCGGGCTGTTCCAGGTCAGCAGGCCGCTGGCCGCCATGGCCATGCCCGCAGGGGCCTTGTCCAGCGCATAGGTCAGTGGGTCGTTTTCATGGTCTGTAGCCGTGACCTGGTATTGGTAGGGCACGCCCGGGGCCCAGCGCAGCGTGGGCTTGCTGCTGATTTGTGGCGGGTTGTTGTTGGGCAGCTGCACGTAAACGCCAAAGCTTTGCGTGGCATAGGCACCCTTCGCATCGGTGGCGCGTACGGCTACTGCATGGGTGCCGCCTTGCGCCAAGGTCGGCGTCCAGCTGATGGCACCCGATGCGGCGTTGATGGCCATGCCAACCGGGGCGGAGACCAGCGTATAGCTGATGGCATCGCCATCCGGATCGGTCGCCCGCGCCGTGTAGGCGTAGGCCGAGCCTGCGGTGGCCGAAGTCACCGGTGTGGAGCTGAATGCGGGTGCGCGGTTGGAGGCGCCCGAGACCGAGATGGCGTAGCCCTGGGTGGCGATGCCACCCTTGCCGTCCGTCACCTCCACCATCACAGGTGCCAGCCCTGCCACATTGGCCGGAATGCTCCACTGGATGGCACCGGTGCTGCTGTCAATCAGCATGCCCTGCGGGAACTCCGTCAATGCATAGACCAAGGTGTCGCCGTCGGCATCCACGGACTTGAGCGCATAGGTATAGCTGGCGCCCGAGACAGCGCTGGTGCCTGGCTGCGTGGTCACCCGAGGCGGACGGTTGCCGGGCTGGCCCACGCCAATGGCATAGGTCTGCGATGCGGTACCGCCCTTGCCGTCGGTCACCAGCACGGTCAGCTGCGCCTGTCCGCTCGTGCCTGCCGGTACGGCCCAGGAGACCCGGCCCGTCTGCGCATCGATGGTGATCCCAGGCTCGCTGGTGGAGACACTGTAGGTCAGCACATCCGCATCGGGATCGCTGGCCAGAATCTGGTACAGGTAGGCTGCGCCGGCCGTGCCGGTGGCGACCGGGGTCGAATTGATCAGCGGCGGCCGGTTGGCGGTAACGCCCACGCCTATCGCATAGGCCTGGGTCACTTCGCCACCCCGGCCATCGGCCACTTTAATCTCCACCGTCTCGCTGCCGGCAAAGCCTGCGGGCACGGGCCACTCCAGCTTGCCGGTGGCAGAGATCGTCATGCCTGCCGGGCCGGTCAGCAGCTGGTAGCTGAGCGGGTCACCATCGCGGTCGGTGGCCACCACCTGGTATTCATACACCCCACCAGCAACGGCCGTCACTTTGGGGGTGGAGCTGATCACCGGCGGCTGGTTGCCGCTGGCGGGCAGCACTTCGAGCTGCCAGTTCTGCTGCGCCACGTTGCCGGCGGTATCGGCCACCTCGATCAGCAGCGCATGCACGCCCACATCGGCCACGCTGGTGGCCCAGCTCAGCTGGTTGCCAGCCCAAGCAGCTGCTGCAGGCCCGGAGGCGAGGCGGTAGCTGAGCGTCTCGCCCTCAGGGTCTGTAGCAATGACCGAGTAGCTATAGATGGCGCCAGCGCGCACCTGGCTAGGCGGGCGGCTGGTGATGGTGGGCGCACCATTGCCATACACCGGTAGCTGGATTTCAAACGCCTGCTCGGTCTGGCCACCACGCTGGTCGTCCACCTGCACGCGCACGGCAAACTTGCCCGCCACATGGCTGGCAAATTTCCAGGCGATCGCGCCCGTGCGCTCGTTGATCGTCATGTCCGTTGGTGCCTGCAGCAGCTTCCAGACCAGGTTGTCACCATCGGCATCGCTGGCCGAGGCGGTATAGCCGTAGGTGGCGGGGTAGGCCACATAGGTGACCGGTGTGGCGATAAACACCGGGGCCCGGTTGGGGGTGGCCGTGGTGCGAATGCTGAAGCTCTGCTTGCCTTGGTTCCCATCCGGATCAGTGGCTGCCAGGATGACCGCGGCCGTCCCCGCCACCGGCGATGGCCAGGTCACGGCGCCGCTGCTGGCGTTGATCACCAGGCCAGCAGGGCCGCTGAGCACGCTGTAGACAATAGCGTCACCATCGCGGTCGCTGGCCAGCGCCTGGTAGGTATAGGGCTGGGCCAAGGTGGCCGTCAACACCGGCAGGCTGGTGAATGCCGGAAACGCCTGCACGGACACCACCACGCGCTGCACATCACGGGCACCAAACTGGTCGGTGACCTGGATCACCAGCGGATAGGTGCCGGGCTCGGGGTTGGTCCAGTAAATGCCGCCAGAGGCATTGATGCTGATCCCCGCCGCCTGGCTGCCCAAGGTGTACTGCAACGGACCTTTCTCGGGATCTGTGGCGGTGACCTGGTGGGAGAAACTCACACCCGCAGGTACCTTGGCAGGAAACTGGCTGGTGATCTGCGGCGGCAGGTTGCCATCCACCACATGGATGGAGAAGGCCTGGCTGGCCAGCAGCCCCTTGCCGTCGCTCACCTGCAGGTTGACGCGGAAATCCCCCATCAAGCCTGGCTGCCAGCTGATCTTGCCGGTGGCGGCATCCACGGTCATGCCCACGGGGGCATACATCAGCTGGTAGCTGAGCGTGTCGCCATCGGCATCGATGGCCGTTGCCTGGTATTCGTACAGCTGGCGGACATCCCCGCCCAGCACGGGCTGGCTGGTGAAGATCGGCGGGCGGTTCACCGGGTCGCCCACACTCCAGTGCGCAGGCACATAGGTCGCTACCTCGCCAGAGCTGCACAGCGCATGGCCATCCACATCCAGTGCCCGGATGCTGTAATAGTAGATTTTTTGCGCCTGCACCGTGCGGTCCAGCCAGGTAGAGTGGCGCGACTGCGTGGTGCCCAAACGCACAAAAGGACCTTCCAGCTTGTCTGCGCGGTAGACCGCATAGCTGGCGGCGCCGGTATCGGCCCAGGTCAGCTGCACATTGCCAGGTTTGGCGCGCAACTGCAGATCATTTACGCAGGCACCCTGCGGCGGAATGCTGACCGAGCCAAAGGCATCCACATAGACATAGCCGCCGTGGCCGCCTTGGGAGCAATCGGCACCCACTACGCGGATCTGCAACTCGTTGCCCAGGCTGCTGTCGGGCACCTCCAGGTCCACATCGATAAAAGGGGTGGATAGCCATTTGCTGCCCTTGTAGACCGTGGTGTAGAACACGCGGCCGGGCTGGTTGGCAAAGGCAAAGTCGTAGTACAGCGTCTCGCCCTTGGTCAGATCCTTGATCTCGACAAAGAAGTAAGGCTGGTTTGTGGGATTGTGGCTGGGGTCCTCCAGCACGGCGGCATAGCTGAAGCGCACATGCAGCTTGCCGTCACCCGGGTCGCGGTCGGTCTCGGTGATCACACCCTTTTGGCTGATCTCGTTGATGTGTGCGCCGTTGTCGTCGTCGTTGACCTTGGCCGAGAAATTGCCCTGGCGCGGCAGTACCAGCTGCGGTGCGCGCGGGTCAAAGCGGCCATCCACCACGCTGACCTTCTCCACGCCGCCGCCATTGAAACGCACATCGCCAACTTGAAAAGGCGGCGCGCCGGTCAAGCCCGGGTTCAGGCCAAAGCGCTTGGTCCAGCCCGTCACCGTTTGGCTTTCAAAATCGCCATTGACAAAGATGGCGTGCGAATCACCCCCCGCGCCCAGGCCCAGCACCAGCAGCAAGGCCAGCATCCAGCTGCGCCGGCTGCCCACACCGCCCTTGCGCTGCAGCCACCGTGCGCCCAGCAACAGCGTGCATACCGACAGCACGCTCAGCGCCAGCCATCCCATGGTGGGAATGGATTTGAGGGCGCCCGCTGGTGCATTGACGGAGGCGGATGCGCTGTTGTTGGACAACACGGGATCGGGCAGCTCGGCGGCCACGGTTACGGTATTGACCAGATGACCGCCAGCCTGCGCCATGGCGCCCGTCACATCGATGGTGATGGAAGCGCCCACCGGCATCTCCGCCAGCACGTGGATATCGCCGCCTTGCCCTGACGCGGTGCCGCATACGGCACCACCGCGTGCACTGCAGGTCCAGCGTACGTCCTCCACGCCCGAGGGCATCAGGTCTTGCAGCCGCGCTGCGCTGACCGCTGCCGGGCCATGGTTGACGGCCACCAGCTGGAAGGCCAGCTTGCCGCCGGGCAGCACGTTGGGTGTGCTGGTGGTTTTGAACACCGCCAAATCGGCCTGCGCAGCCCCAGCAGTGCTGACACTGACCTGCACCAGGCTGTCATTGTTGGCTGCATTCGTGTCCACGGTATCGGCGTTCGTTGGCGCCACCGAGGCTCGGTGCGTCAGCACGCCATCTGCAGTCGCTTTACCGGTCACCGTCACCACCACCTGGTTGCCAGCGCCAGCGGGCACCTGGGCATCCACCCGCAGCTGGTGGCCCATGCCTGGGCTGGCATCGCAGGCAGCCAGGCCCTGGGCAGTACACACCCACTGCACATCGGCCAGCGAGGCTGGCACCGTACTGCTCAAGGTCACGCCCGAGCCAGCAGCCAGGCCGGCATTGCTGACCACCAGGCGGTATTGCACCAACTCACCCACCTTGTATTGGGTACTGGCCACCGTCTGCGTGACGGCGTAATCCACTTGCGCACGGTTATCCGGTGCCGCGCCTTTTAATAGATAGAACTGCGCAAAATGCTTGCGCAGCGATGCCAGGTCATTTTGCGTAGCCCCGGCATTGTCCTGGTCACCCACAACCAACCAGACGCTGAGCTCCTGCCCGGGAGCCAATTGCCCGGGTATGGCGGACAGGGCGATAGCCATATCCTCGCCAGCAGCCGGTGCCTGGGTGCTATTGAGCAGATCACCGACCGCAGCGCGTGACAGCAAGGAGCCAGCCCAATAGCCCATCTCTCCCGCTTCCCATCGATCCGCAGCAATATGGCCAGCAGGTGCGGTCAGCGTCGGGGCCAACACCGACTCGTTGAAAAAGGTGTTATCGGCAGCATCCTGGTCAATATCCACAAAGCCGGTGATGCGCACATCGTCAAGCGGCGATGCGGTGCTATTTCGAAGTAACCACTTCCACTGCACGCCACTTGCCCCAAAGCTGGATTTCTCGGCATTGATAAGCGTCAAGCCGTTTTTAAGCGGTGCTTGGACTTGCGCAGGGACTTGTAGTATTTCCTCAGCTGCAACGCCATCGCTGAAGAAAAGACTTACCCGCTCCAAAGTCATATTGGCAGTTTGTGCGACCGCAGATGCGGACCACAGCAACAACCATAAAGCCATCAAAAATATGCTTACCCAAACTATCTTTTGTTGCAGCTCTCGTCTTTGCGGCTGCGATACCTTCTGACCTGTCATACCCCGCCCGTCGCTCGATGATAGAAATGGGCGCCATTCTCTCTTGAAACCTTTGTTTCTCTCTATCACTGTTTTTAAAAAGAACTATATTTACTTATGGTTTCTAAACTTAGAGATTCCTTACGGTGTGACTTCCGTCAATCTATTTGTCGAACCTATAAATATAAAACTGCATTTCCAGCCATATTGCTTTTTCGCAGCCGCCAGATTTAAAAGCCAGCATTAGCTGGATCTTTCGTCTGCCATTCGCTGCGCAGGCCTGGCTCCAAGCGGAACCATTCCGCGCAAATTCCCCAATTTCAGGGATAGCATTTTTCGCCCACTCGCATACCATCGCGGGGGTCCGCCCGCGCGTTTTTTTGCTTATCCATGCTTGAACCTTCGTTGCTTGTTGAAGATGCTCTTTTGCCTGTCCCCGTCCTGGTCGTGGAGGACGAGCCGCTTCTGCAACAACGCTTGCGCCAGGTGCTGCACCAGCTTGGCTATGAAGACGATGCGCTGATCTTTGCCGGCACGCTGGCAGAGGCGCGGGCCGTGTTCGCCGAGGGGCCGGTGGGCCTGGCCTTGGTGGATTTGCGCCTGCCCGATGGCAATGGCCAGTCGCTGATCGAAGAGCTGCGGGCCGAGGATCCGGGGCTGGGCATCCTGGTGGTGTCGGCCTGGAGCTCCGAAGACTTGATCCTGAGCGCCTTGCGCGCCGGGGCCACGGGCTATGTGCTCAAGCAGCGCGACGATTTCGAGGTGATGCTGTCCATCCGCAGCGTGCTGCGCGGGGGCGCGCCGATCGACCCTTTTATTGCCCGGCGCATTTTGCAGCTGCTGCCACTACGCGTGCCCAAGCCGACCGACCACGCAGCGCCCGCTGCCAGCGGCGGCGAGCCCGATGTGGGCCTGACGCCCCGGGAGGCCGAGATCTTGCGCCTGGTGGCCGATGGCATGAGCAACCGTGAGATCGCCAACGAAGTGCATCTGTCCCGCCATACGGTGGAGAGCCATGTCAAGCGCATTTACCGCAAGCTGGCCGTCTCCTCGCGCATGATGGCGGTGCGCGAGGCGCGCGCCCGGGGAATGATTGAGTGAGCCCGCGCGCTCACCCCCTGCCCCGCCTGTTGCAAGCCGGGGCGTACCTGCTGGTGCTGCTGTTTGTGCTGCTGGCTGGGCCTGCGATGGCCCAAACCGCGCCAGGCAGCACTCCCCAGGCTGGCAGCTGCAAGGCGCAAATCCTGCACGTGGATGCGGCACGCGCCAGCGCGCTCAACCCGCAGCTGCCCGCCCCTAGCGAGGGCTGGGAGCCGGTCACGCTGCCCGATCTCTGGACGCAGCGCTGGCCCGCGCACGATGGCGCGGTCTGGTACCGCATTGCCTGGCAGCGCAGCTGCGCCAGCACACAGCCTGGGCTCGATGCCGAGTCCTCCTCGCCCCCTGAGCCCATTGCATTGGGCATTGATGGCATCAGCGTGGCCGGTGCGGTGTATGTGAACCATGACCTGCTCTGGAGCGATGCCTCCCTGGTCGAGCCGCTGTCACGCAGCTGGAATGTGCCGCGCTGGTGGCTGCTGCCCGAATCGCTGCTGCAGCCCGGGGTCAACACTATCTGGGTGTATGCGGTGGGCCACCGCGCCTTGAGCCCGGGCCTGGGCCAGCTGCGCCTGGGCGCGCCGCAAGAGGTGGCCCAGGTGCAGGCGGGCAAGCAATGGCGCCAGCGCACGGTCTACTTTGTCAATGCCGTGCTGTGTGCGATGGCCGGGGTGCTGTTCTTCAGCATCTGGTTGCTGCAGCGCAAGGCCCGCACCTATGGCTGGTTTGCGCTGATGGCCTTGTGCTGGATGCTGTATTTGAGCACCTACCTGGCGGGCAGCCAGTGGCCCTGGCCGGATTCGCTCACCCGTGCCCGCTTCAGCCTGGTGGCGCTGCTGGGCTATGTGCTGAGCGTGTGCATCTTCACCTTCCGCTTTGGCGCGCAAAAGCTGCCCTGGGTGGAGCGCTTTTTGTGGCTGCTGGCCTTGATCGGTACCGCTATCACCTGTCTGGTGCCGGCCGAGCATGCACGCCAGGGCTTTAGCCTGGTGTGGCAGGGCGCGACGGCGGTGTTCCTGGTCAATGGGTTGCAGTTCCAGCTCCATGCCTGGTTTCCGCGCAAACGGCCGCGCAATCTGGCGCATATCCTGCTCGCCTGCATCTGGCTGCTGCTGACCTTGGTGGCGCTGAACAACCTGTACTCGGTGCTGGACCGCTGGCAGGTGGCGCGCGACTGGGCGGCGCTCAGCGGCGTGCTGGTGATTGGCCTGCTGATGCTGCTCTTGGGCGGCCAGCTGGTGCGGCAGATGCATGAGGTGCGGCGCTTCAACCGCGAGCTCAAACAAGGGGTGGAATCTGCCCGCAGCGAGCTGGCCCAGGCGCTGCAGCGCGAGCATGTGCAGGCGCTGGAGAACGCCAAGCTGCAGGAGCGCATGGCCCTGGCCCATGACCTGCACGACGGCCTGGGCGGTGCCCTGGTGCGCAGCATGGCGCTGGTCGAGCAGGCGGACGAGACCATCAGCAGCGCGCGCGTGCTGTCCTTGCTCAAAAGCATGCGCGATGACCTCAACCAGCTGATCGACTACGGCTCCAGCGCCGGCGCATCGGTGCCCGACACCCCCGTGCAATGGGCCGCGCCGCTGCGCCACCGCATCACCCGCATCCTCGATGAGATTGGCGTGCAAACGCACTGGAGCATTGCCGCGCAGTGGCAGGGCACGGTCGAAGAAGGCAAGCGCCCCAATGCGCTGCAATGCCTGCTGCTGACCCGGCTGGTGGAGGAGGCGCTGTCCAACGTCATCAAGCACAGCCATGCCAGCAAGGTGCGGGTGGAGTACTCGCAGCCCCGGCCCAACCAGCTGCTGGTGCGGGTCGAGGACGATGGCGTGGGCTTTGATGTGCAGGCCGTGCAGCGCGCTGGCCAATCGGTGGGCATGCGCAGCATGGCTGCCCGCGCCGAACGCCTGGGCGCCAGCTTCAGCGTGCAATCGAGCCCGGCCGGCACGATGGTAACGGCGGTGCTGCAGCTGGGGGCGGGGCTGCCTCATACCACCACCGTCACTGGCACGCGCTGAATGCTGCGGCAATCACCAATACGCAGTGTTTCAGGGTGCCAGCACCCCGTCTGGTATCACACTTAAAGCTCGAACGCCCTGCACAGGTCGTCCATTGTGTCTCTGCGCCGTCGGATCTTGGGGCTGTATGTTGTCCTGTTGCAGGCATTCGGTGCCCACCCAGCCGTTACGAGCACCAGGGACCTGGGGTGTGCAAGACGACACTGGCCTCCACGGGGTGCGGCGCACATCACAGGTCAAATCGTAGCCGGGCGTGACAGTGGTGCGGCAGGCGCCCGGTCCGCCGTGCTCCCGCCTGCTCCAGTGGTTCTGGGGGTCGGTACATTCAACCATGTAGTTGCCTTCTAACCCCGCATGGCAGGCGCTGGGGGCGACAGTGCTGCTCAAGGGGCTGCCACGGCCTTCGCAGTAGAGGTCCATCCGCCCGGGTTGGTCATCGCCCTTCCCTGGCTCGCAAAAGGCAACCATTTCTGCGTCCGAACGCTGCGCACACGCGGTATAGATGCCACTGAGCGCATCCCATACCGGTGCGCTGGTAATGGCACAGCTGTTGTCCGTTTCTCCATTGGCGCCGTTGACTGCCACGGACACACAGTTGGCATCCTGGTCCACATCTGCGGGGGCGCTTTGGGTGGCTATGCACCGTTGTCGATACTGCATTTTATGTATGTAGGTCCAGCTCAGGCGCTGCTGGTACAGGTTTTTGGTGACGGTGTGGGTGCCCTGAACATACCAGTACTGGCTCGCTAGCGCCAAGGCCTCCCCATCCAAGACCAATTTCTGGTGGGTGTTACCACTCCTGCTAGTCGCATGAATGGCCGCAAGGCTAGCGGAAGCACTATATTGAGCATGCGGCAAAATAGGACCGGCGGTCGCCACCTTGGGGCATAACCCCGCCGCCAGTGCCCCCACAACGGCTAATGCACACCGCTTAACCGCTAAGCGCAGAGCCATCAAAGTTCTGAATCCTTGCGGATTCAGCAAACGCAGCTTTGGATAGGCGTAGGCACCGGTCAGCGTGGTCTGTAGCCTGCACAAGGTGCTGCAGTCCTCACACAAGTACAGAGAGGTTGCTTTTGGTCGTAGGGGTCTGGATTGCATCATCCACAAATAATTAATAAATACTATTTTCAATTACATTTTTATAGATTATTTATTAGATCGGATCATAGATGACCTTTTACCCATCAAGCAAAAACAAGTCCATCTGCCGCTACTTTGGGTTTCTAAAATGCTGAAAATTTAAGCAAATTAACATCAATTGACAATGATCAGAAAAGCGAATTTGATATCAGTTTTTTTATAATTTGAGAGCCTTAACAGATATTTGATTGCTCGTATGGGCGACCCTAGCCCACGGTATGTATCAGGCAGAGAGATGGTCAAAGCGTTCACACCGGCGGTCGAATGTGCACCTTCCAAACCAAAACCGCTGCAAACGCGCACATTGAACAAAGTCAGACCCGCGCCAGATCCCAGCCTGTGTGCGTGATCCACCTGACGCCAAACGGGTGCGTAACGCCATGGAGAATCGTCAAGATGGAGGACGCTCCGCACCATGGACGGCAGTAGTCCATCGTGGTCGTATACGCCGTCTGTCATGCTGCAGGGACAAACGGCGATCCACTATGGCAGCAGATTGTTTAACCCGCCTGCAACGCCTTGAGCAAGGTAGCAGCGTTGGTCTCGACCATGTCGATGTAGGTGCTGGCAGGGCCGCCGGCGGGCGACAGCGCATCGGAGTACAGGCGGCCACCGATGGCAGCACCGGTCTCGCGGGCAAGTTGCTCCAGCAGGCGCGGGTCGGAGATGTTCTCGACAAAGATGGCGCCAATGCGCTCTTCGCGGACCTGTTTGACGAGGGCCGCCAGATCACGGGCAGAAGGCTCGGATTCGGTTGACAGGCCGCGCACCGGTACAAAGCGCAGGCCGTAGGCCTGGGCAAAATAGCCAAAGGCATCGTGGGTGCTGACGACGCTGCGCCGATCGGCCGGCAGCGCGGCAAAGCGCTGGCGCAGACTGGCATCCAGCGCTGTCAGGCGGGCGATGTACTGCGTGGCCTGCTGGTCGTATTGGGCTGCATTGGCCGGGTCTGCTTGGGCCAGGCCCTTGGCGATATTGCGCACATAGGCGATGGCGTTTTTCACATCCTGCCAGGCGTGGGGGTCGTTGGGGCCATGGTGGTGGCCGTTCCCATGGTCATGGTCATGGTCATGGTCATGCCCTTCCTTGCCAGCGCCGTGGTCATGACCCTGGCCCTTGGGCAAGCTGCGCACGGCAATGCCTTGGGATGCCACGATCTCCTGGCCTTGAAAGCCCGACGCTTTTTTCAGGCGCGGCAACCAGCCCTCAAAATCCAGCCCATTGGCCACCAGCACCTTGGCCTGCTGCAACTGGCGTGCCTGCTGCGGCGTGGGCTCAAACACATGGGCATCGCCGTCAGGGCCGACCAGCGCAGAGACGCTGACCCGATCACCGCCAACCTGGCGCGTCAGATCCTGCAAGATCGAAAAGCTGGCCACCACGGGCAGCGGCTGGCCCGCGGCCCAGACGACGTTGGCAGGCAAGGCGCTGGTCAGCGCCAGCCCCAGCAGCGCGCGGCGGTTCAGGTAAAAGTTGCTCATTCGGATACTCCCATTGGTTCAGACACAGAATCGTTGGCCGGCCGTTGGCGCTGCGCGCGCACGCTGCCCAGCCGCCCCAGGCAGAGCGACAGCAGGTACAGGCAGCCGAGGCTCAAGGTGATGGCGGCCGATGCCGCAATGCCCGCGTGGTAGGACAGCAGCAGGCCGAGCACGCTGCCAGCCATGGCGATACCCATTGACAGCGCCATCTGCAGGCCCACACCGCGCAGCCAGAACCGCGCACTGGCGGCGGGCAGCACCACCAGGGCCACCGCCATCAAGGTGCCCAGCGAATGGAAGCCCCCCACCAGGTTGAGCACGAGCAGCAGCATGAACAGCCCATGGCTGATGCTGCCCATGCGCCCCTGCAGGCGCAAAAAGCCAGGGTCCAGGCATTCCATCAGCAAGGGCCGGTACATCAATGCCAGGCCCAGCATCGACAGGCTGGCGATGGTGGCGGTCAGGTACAAGGTGGGGTCATCCAGCGCCAGCACCGAGCCAAACAGCACATGCAGCAGATCCACATTGGAGCCGCGCAGCGAGATCAGCAATACGCCCAGCGCCAGCGAGATCAGGTAGAAACCGGCAAAGCTGGCGTCCTCGCGCAAGGCGGTGTAGCGGGTCACCACGCCTGAGAGCATGGCCACGATCAGGCCAGCCGCCAGGCCGCCGATCGTCATCGCCGGCAAGGACAGGCCAAACAGCAAATAGCCCAGGGCGGCCCCTGGCAAGATGGCATGCGACATCGCATCGCCCACCAGGCTCATGCGGCGCAGCAGCAAGATGGTGCCCAAGGGTGCGGCGCCGGCGCTCAAAGCCAGGCAACCGGCCAGCGCGCGGCGCATAAAGCCGTAGTCCACAAAGGGCTGCCACAACAGCTCAGCGATCATGCGCGCCTCCTGGCACCCGCGCGCGCAGCCAGGCACGGCAGCACATCGGCGCTTGCACCCCAGCCCAGCTGGGTGCCCGCCAGCGCCAAGGCCTGCGGAAAAAACGCCTCCACCATTTCGCGGTCATGCAGCACAGCCAGCACGGTACGGCCCCGCGTATGCCACTGCTGCAACAGCTGCAGCAGCACATCGATGGAGGGCTCGTCGACACCGGTAAAGGGTTCATCCAGCAGGATCACCGGTGGGTTCTGCACCCAGAGCCGGGCAAAGCGCATGCGCTGAAACTGCCCGCCCGAGAGCTCGGCAATCCAGCGCGGCTGCCAGCCCTGCAGGCCCACGGTTGCCAAGCCCGTGCTGATCTGCGCCCGCTGCGCATCGCTGACGGCCCCCAACGCACCCGTCTGCGCCCACAGGCCCATGCTGACAAAGTCTTCCACGCTGATGGGAAAATCTCGCTCCACCTCGCAAGCCTGCGCCAGGTAGCCCAGCGCGGCGCGCGGATAGCGGCAGCGCAGCGACCCCTGCATCGGCGCAAGCTGCCCCAGCAAGCCCTTGAGCAAGGTCGATTTGCCGCCGCCATTGGGGCCGACGATGGCCGTCATCGAGCCGGCCGCAAACTGCCCACTGACACCGCGCAGCGCCAGCTTGCCGCCATAGCCCAGGCCCAGGTTGGAGAGTTCAAAATCGACACCATGCACTGCTGCTGCAGACAGGCTGGGAACGGACTGCATCATGGCTGCTGCACCGCCCATAGCACCACGCCCCAGAGCAGCGCGCTCAGGCCCAGCGCCAGCAGACAGCGCGCCAGCGCCGAGGCCTGCAAGGCACTGCGGCGCCTGGTTTTTTGTATTGATCCCATAGCTCACCCATTCGCAGGTGCCCTGCCGCCCAGTCAAGCTGGCAGCATCGGCGATGCACCTGCAGCATCTTCAAAATGTGATGTTATAACATCAAATGAAAATGCCAATGGAAAAATGCGCAGCCCAGCCTGGCGCAGGCCGCCATGCACCGAAGCAGAAGAATCGTGAGTTGTGAGGAGAGAAGGAGGCTGGCCGAGGCGCTTAGAACCTGTTCAAAGTCTCCTCGCGCCGCGACAGTGTCTTTGCGAGATGGGATGCTAGGGGGGCGCCCAGCCGCGCAATACCGCAGCAATAGCCCAGCTATTGCGAGGATTTGCAACGACGCAGACCGCTCGCAAAGCCACTGTCCCTAAGGGTTGGAGTGAAATCGGGCGATTTCTGCGCGCTGGCCCTTGCTTGCACCCCGGTGCAAGCTGCGCTCCATCCCTTCGAACTCATCCCGATTGCACTCCAACGCGGCTGCGTAGAGACTTTGAACAGGTTCTTAGGCCGCCGGTGCCGCAGCGCAGCGGCTGCAGGTGCCATGCATCTCGACATGGGTGCTGCTGGGGCGGAAGCTGTTGGCCTTCGACCAGGTCTTGAGGCGCCGCTCCACCGCGGGCTCCAGAAACTCATCGACCTGGCCGCAGGTATCGCAGATGGCAAACACCACCAGACCATGGTCATGCCCTTCGGCATGCGTATGGGCGCAGACCACAAAGGAGTTGAGGCTCTCGACCCGGTGCACCAGACCGTATTCGATCAGCTTGTCCAGCGCGCGGTACACCTGCTGGGGCGCGCGCAGGCCTTCGTCACGCAGCTGGTCGAGCAGCGCATAGGCACTGGCCGGATTGGCCTCGCGCGCAAGCGCTTGCAGCACCAGGGCTTGGTGCTTGGTCAACTCGGGCTGGGGCGTTTTGGCGGCTGTGGACATGGTGACAACAAAGGCAGAGGCCCGAGTTTAGCCGGTCTGCTGTGCGGGCGCCGGCAGCGGGGGCACCGCAGCGGCGCCCTCCTGCTTTTGCTCCTGTGCCGCCTGCACAAACCAGCGCTGCACCGCCTGCCAATGCGCATCGCCATAGAGGCGCCTGAAGCGCTGGGTTTCTTCCAGCTGCGGATTGCGCCACACCGCCAGGCGTTGCGCGATGAAGTCGGCGCTCAAGGGAATGCCGCATTCAACCGTGATGCAGTGCCGCCACTGCGCGTAGGTTCTTGGAATCATCAGTATTCTTTCCACATCTCAACGGCTGCCAGCCCCGGTCCCCCGTGAACGCTTGAGAAAAATCAGCTTCAATTTGTTATGTTATAACATATCACATCCGCAACACACGCACCACCCAACGCTGGCTTTGGCATGCAGCAAGCCACCCAAGCCAGCGCCAACCCCACCTTCCACGATGACTTCCACCGCCCTCTCCTATCCACTGGCCACAACACGCCCCGCCAAACTCCCCGTCACTGTGCTTTCCGGTTTTTTGGGCGCCGGCAAAACCACCCTGCTGAACTACATCCTGAACAACCGCGAAGGCCGGCGCGTGGCGGTTATCGTCAATGACATGTCCGAGGTCAACATCGACGCAGCCCTGGTGCGCCAGGGCGGGGCGGAGCTGTCGCGCACCGATGAGAAGCTGGTGGAGATGAGCAATGGCTGCATCTGCTGCACCTTGCGCGAGGATTTGCTGCTGGAAGTCAGCCGTCTGGCCAGCGAAGGCCGCTTTGACCAGCTGGTGATCGAATCCACCGGCATCTCCGAGCCCCTGCCCGTAGCAGAGACCTTTACCTTTGCCGGCGAGGACGGCCGCAGCCTGGGCGATGTGGCGCAGCTCGACACCATGGTCACCGTGGTCGATGCCTTCAACTTTCTGCGCGACTACAGCTCGCGCGACCAGCTGCGGGCACGCGGCCAATCGCTGGGCGATGAGGACCAGCGCACCGTCGTGGACCTGCTGGTCGAGCAGATCGAGTTCTGCGATGTGATCGTGCTCAACAAGGCCGACCTGGTGTCTGACGCCGAGCGCGAGCAGCTGATGGGCATCTTGCGCGGCCTGAACCGGCGCGCCCGCATCGAGCTGGCCGCGTTTGGCCAGGTGCCCCTGCACAAGGTGCTGCAAACGGGTCTGTTCGATTTTGAGCAGGCCTCCCAGGCCCCCGGCTGGCTGCAGGAGCTGCGCGGCAGCCACCAGCCGGAGACGGAGGCCTATGGCATTGGCAGCTTTGTCTACCGCGCACGCCGCCCTTTTCACCCCGAGCGCTTTTTTGCGCTGATCAACCAGGAATGGCCGGGAGTCGTGCGCTCCAAAGGCTTTTTCTGGCTGGCCAGCCACCCCACGTTGGCAGGCCAGTGGTCACAGGCCGGAGCGGTGGCCCGCCACAGCGCTGCCGGCTACTGGTGGGCCGCCGTGCCGCAAGAACGCTGGCCGCAAGACGAAGAGGCGCTGGCCCTGATCCGCAAAGCCTGGGATGAGCGCGTAGGCGATGCCCGCCAGGAGCTGGTGTTGATCGGCATGGACATGGATGAGCCCGCCCTGCGCGCGCAGCTGGACAGTTGCTTGCTGACCGATGCAGAGATGGCGCAGGGGCCTGCGGTGTGGAAGGGGTGGCGGCATTCGTTTGTGGATTGGCCTTGAGGGGCCGGCAGCGCCTCTGCCTTTGCCCCGCTGTTGCAAGCGCTGCAGATTCCGTCGGCTTCAAGCCCACCGAAGGGCACTTAGGTGGGCGCCCTCACACCAGTTTCTGATATACCGCGATGGTTTCACTGGCACAGCGGTCCCATGACAGCTGTACCGCTCGTGCGAGCCCTTTGGCCCGCGCATCGGCCTGCCATGCCTCGTCGCTCAGACAGTGCTCCAGACCGTGGCGGATGTCATCTACATCGCGCGGGTTGACCAAATAAGCGGCACCACCAGCTACTTCGGGCATACAGGATGTGTTGGAGGTGAGCACAGGTGTGCCACTGGCCATCGCCTCAACGATGGGCAGGCCAAAGCCTTCGTAGAGCGATGGATAGGCCATCAAACGCGCTCCCGCATAAAGGGCAGGTAGCAGGCGCTGATCAACAAAAGACATATATCGAAGCCATCCTTGCTCTTGCGCTTTAGCCATTCGAGCGTGAACGGACTCGGAGTTCCAGCCTTGGCCTCCGGCTACCACCAACGGACATGCGCGCCGCATTTCTTCTGGCAGCAACGCATAGGCTTGCACCAATCGATCCAGGTTCTTGCGCGGCTCCACCGTACCTACGAATAGGCTGTAGGCCCCACACTGCAAGCCGAGCTCTGTCATCGCCGGTGCTAGCATTTCATGGGTATGCGGCCGATACACGTCGCTTGCTGCCAAGTGCACTGCTGTGACGCGATCTGCTGGCACCTGGTGGCGGCTGATCAACTCTTTGCGAACAGCTTCCGATACCGTGATGACGTGGTCTGCCCGACGGAGAGACTCGGGCAGCATGGTGGACATCAACAGCGCGCGAGCAGCAGGGTGAAATTCTGGAGACTGTTCGTGCGAAAGATCATGAACGGTAACGACCTTGATCGCTTGACTAGGCAAAACGAAAAAGTTGGGCGCATGGAAAATTGTTTTGCTGTCCAGCTTTCGCAGTGCCCATTGAAAGTACATGGGTGCTAGCGCGGTGTAAGCCGATGCAGCCAAGCGATTGTTGGCCAAACGTGCACGCAAGTCCCATGCCTGACGCCGGGCAGACCCCTGTGACTTCATGCACTGCGTAAGAGGATCTGCGATCCAGCGCCCCAACGAAAAATACCTCACGCGACTAATGCGCTCATCGCTTTCCAACCGCGATGCTAACTCGTAGGCATAACGGCCAATACCAGTGAGCGGGTAGTGAAGATTGTCAGCACCAAAAACCAGATCCAGCTTCATCACTGCTTTCGGATGGGCTTACAGGGTGCACCGGCATAGACACCGGGACTGGCAATGCTTCTGATAACAACGGATCCAGCGCCCACCGTCGTATGGTCGCCAATAGTGATCCGATCAATGACTGTGGCTCCAGCACCTAGCATCGAAAAATTTCCAATCCTAGAGCTGCCAGCGAGCGTCGCATTGACCGACACATGTGCAAAGTCGCCTACGTAGGTATCGTGCTCCACCACAGCAGCCGTATTGACGATTGCACCTCGTCCCACACAGGCGCCAGGCCCAATATGGGCGTGGTGTCCAACAAAGCTACCTATCGCAACTTTTGCATTGAACGCAATGGTGCTCCGAGGTGATAACAACGAGATCACTTGAAAGCCCAACTGCGTCAACTCATCGAGCTGCATTTGGCGTTTGGATCCATCTCCCGACGCGGCGATGGCCTCTGACCAATCTCCTTGTAGATCCCCAAATGCAGACACCACCGGGTGCCCAATGAATGTTTCATGGGGACGGGCTTGCGCGTCAACAAACGCCAGGTGGGTATAGCCACAGCACAGCGCTACATCCGCCACACTGCGCGCATGCCCCCCAAATCCATATACAAGAAGTTTTCGGTCACTCATGGTTGAGAAATGCGGTCCAAAATAGCGACGTGCTCATTGACGACATCTGTCCAAGTCCGGCGGGAAAGCTGCTCAAAGGCCTTGTTCTGCACCTCCAGGAGTTCATCTCGATGGTGGAGTCCCCATTCAATGCGGTTTGCACAGTCCTGCCAGCTGTAGGGATCAAACAGGGTCACTTGCTGCAAATCCGGGTCAGTCAATACCTCTTCTGTCACGGGTATACGTGCCATCACCACCGGAGTGCCTACAGACAATGCCTCCGTAAAGGTAAATGGGCAACCACCTTCGGCAAAAGACGGATTCACCGCCAAATCCGCCAATTGATAGCATGCAGCCAATTCGCTGGTGGATAGTCCATGCAAAAACAGCACGTCGTTTTGCAGGCGATGGCGGGTCACAAATTCTTTGACGTCAGCGGCCTCCCCATTACCTGTCAAAAACAATTTATGAGAAATATGCTTTTCCCTGAGTAAATGCACATAAGCTCGAAGCAACGTCAGGACATTCTTATTAGGTCTAAATTGGCTCGCATAGAAAATATAATCCACTTGGGAATTTTTAAAGCTGCCAGTGTACTTCTGATTTACGCTGCGGCGGATTGCTGATAAAAGTAGGTTCTGACAATATTTCAGCGAAAGTCCTGGATTAGGGGGACGCGTCGAGTTGAACCCATCCATGCGGTTGGGGGCATGATGAATAACGGAAACCTTGTTAGGATTGATCCCATAGTGATCAACGAGAGTACTCCACTTAATTTCATTACTATAGGTAACCAAGTGATCCGCGCGATAAATTGATTCATTTACACGTTCAACAATGAGCTTCAATCGGTCACCATGGCTTGAAAAGCCGACAGGAAAATCCGTTGGCCATACATCAGGAATACAAATCAGACGCGGTTTGTCGATATCATGAAAGGAAGGCCAAAATGCAACAGGGCAATACCATGCACGTACATCACTCAACTGCCCAATTATATTTTGCATTCGATCCAGTTCAGCCCGATGCATCTCATCAAAAAGATGCATTGCAAGCCCATTTGCAGAAGTGGGTACAAGAACAGAAATAATGCGATGGTATATTTTAGACCGAGATATCTTTTTAAGAAAATACGTGACTACAGCAGCAACTGTGACCACAGGCACTATAAATAGACCAAGAATTATAGCAATCAGTCCCTTAAGACCCGTCGAGGCGAGAAAAATCAATAAAGCAGATAAAGAGTGCACCTGTACCGCTTGAGAAGCGATATTACCCCAAAAGCCCAAACTCAAAGCTCGGGCCTTTTGAACAAAATTAAGGAGCCATCTGCCTCGTCTATTTTTCTTACGCCTATGCAGTCTTTCGAAAAATTTGAGTGCGTATGGTTCGCCTTGAGGGGTACAAATAGTAAAGAGATCTGCAGAAATTCTTTCACTCTCAAATAACTCTGCCAGCGCCTCTCTACTCCAACTGGGACACACAATGGTAAAGCTCAGGTCTTCCCTCTCCCCAGCACCTTTGAGGAACATGGCCAGGTATCGACCTAGCCCTTCCTTTTTGAGATCCACCATAGGTGGATATGCAATATAGATACCGTATTCTTTCACAGACATTTTCTGACCTCTTGCCAGTACCGCTGCGCATGAACAGATATGTCATTGGATTCAAATACCTCTGCCTTTGGCAGCGATGATCGCAGTGACTCACAATTCTTTTCCATCTGCATGAGCATTCCAGCCATATTCCGCGCAGAGCTTCCATCCATGAACTGAAGATTCAGTGAATACCATTGATTCATCTCACGCATTGCGGGATAGTCTGTTGACAATGAAGGAACACCCAACTGGGCAGCCTCAATGACACTGATCGTCCCGTTATCAATGCGCGCTGGATGCATAAGAAATGCAGCCGATTTCAATTGAGCACGGTATTCGTGATCTGGCAGGTCGCCAAGCCAACGAACCCGTGAACTCAGCAGAGGAGATTGCCGGAGCAATGGTATTATTGGCTTTAGGTGCGGGAGTTTCCCCTCCGGAATGGCATCCGAACCGACGCCGGTCACCTTACAAAGCAGCACTCCTCCATATTCTTCATAATAAATTCTTAGCGCCCTCATTACCTCGATGTGATTTTTATGGGGCGCTGCATTTGTTGTCCAGATGAAATAAGGCTCAACGACCTCATTCATGCTAACCTGCCATTTTGAAAATTGAGGGATCAGCATGGGTAGTTGCGCCAAACGTCGAGGATCAACCCCTGCATATTGCAAAGCATCATTCTTCGTAAACTGTGTAGTTACTAAGACTCTATCGGCTGAGCGAGCAGTTTGGATAAATTGGAGGTCTGCTGACCGAGCGATCACATCTTCGTAGCGCTGCAAGTAATCGTAAATCATCGCTACAACGGGGCGCAGGGGCAGTAGCGGTGCTCCAACTCGGTCACTGACAACTAACCAAAGATCGCAGTCCATGAACTGACGCATTCCATCATCAGGTACTACGTGAGAAGAAGCACTAAACCAGCCTTCATGTCCTGCAAAATGCATCGCACGGCAAGCCTCCTTACTTGAAAGTTGATGCCAGCGGAAGGGCCTCAGCGCAATATCCTTCCCTAGATCAACAAAATCATCTTCTCCGTATAGATTAGAGTCTTCTCTATAGGCAAATACAACTTCTACCGCTTCGCCACATTGCCGACTACCTATATGGATTGCTTGCGCTAGCATCAACGCTCCACGCAAAGTACCACCCCGATATGCCTCGGGGAGGATCACGGCAATACGCTTTGGCCGAGAAGGACGTTTACTTTCTATCTGTGACAATATCTGAAGGTCACCCTCCAACTGCTGAACTCCGGCTTTCCAAGTTGAACTCAATAACTCTGCATCAACGCTTTTGAGTAGAACTTGCTGAGAGTTGCGAATTGTTTCTGCAAGACCCTTATCACCCTTCATCAGACGTCGAATAATTCGACGAGCCTCCTTCAACGATGTTGCTCGACCTGGCAAATCTCTTCCACCCAGCCGATCAAGCATTCCCCCAGCCATGAAGACCAAAGGCATACCGGCCAAAACAGCTTCAAAAGGATGATGATGAATATGATTAGGCTCCTGAGAATGATAAAACATCACCCGGTTTTGATTAATATGGAAATGTCTATCTTTCTCAGTTACCTCAACTAACACACGTGAATCATTAACAGGTATTAGCTGCTCACCTCCAACAACAAAATCGAAATCCGAGAAGCCCTCTTTAAAATTCTCAAAGACGTTTTTATAATAATCACTAGTTTCAATTTGAGGGCATATGAAGTATATTCTCTCTTCGCTACCTTGCCATTTATCAGCAGCTTGAGTCATCACCCCCAACGGCATATTTAATCGCCGATTAGACAGATAGCGCTCTTCTATATCTATCAAACGCGGGAAGGATTCTGAAAAATAAAAGCGAGAGTATATTTTTCGAATATGAGGCTCAAGCTTATATTTACAAATTATCTCGCTATATGTGTGTGAATTTTTCAGACCATAGGCTCTGCAGACAACCAAGCCTTTGAAGTACTTAGCAATCTCCTTTAAAAGCACACCATCATGGAAAATGCAGAATACGACGTTAAAATATCGATTTGCTATAGCCCAGGCTTCTGGTGTTGCTCCAGAATACCAGTCACAACTATTTAGAACCTCAAGCTCAGCTGGCGGTATTTCAAGGCCAATATCTTCTTCGTAACTAACACTGTTGCTTTGAAAAGATATTTCATTCGGCACTATTTTAGGAAGATAGAACTGTGACACACCATACCGCTTAAGCATGGGAATTTCGAATTCCCTTGCCAAAGTGTGATTGAGCATCCACATAACACGTAAAGTCATGACAGGCCCCAATCACTGATGTGCTAAATGAAAATCAATAGCGTCATTAATAGCGCCATCAAACATCAATGAACCGCGCTGCAACACAATTCCTCTGTCACAGAGATTTTTCAAGGCACTCACATCATGTGATGCCAGCACCAATATCTCAGCTTGCGCAATCAGCTGTGAAATACGGTTTTTCGCCTTGGCCATGAAATTAGCATCTCCGGCACCGATCACTTCATCCAGCAACAATATATCCCCACCGATCGCAGTAGAGACAGCGAAAGCCAAGCGCACTTGCATACCCGCTGAATAGGTTTTGATTGGGTAATCAATGAACTCACCCAATCCAGCAAATTCCACGATTTCCTCTTCTTTGGAACGCATGAACTTGGGAGACATACCTAACAATAGGCCTCGATAGAGTATGTTTTCTCTTCCTGTGGCATCCGGTTCAAAGCCAAGGCTCAGATCAAACAAGGATCTAATCTCTCCAGTCACATTCAAGTTGCCGCTAGAAATTGGATAAAGTCCTGCAATAGTTTTTAGCAAGGTACTCTTTCCCGCACCGTTATGGCCGAGCAAGCCTACGCGTTCCCCTTGTTTGATGGACAAAGAGAGATTCCGCAGTGCATGCACATCCGCGACCTTAGATTTAAAGGTACGGGTTTTTACCAGACGTGTAATGGTAGCCTGAAGGGAATGATCTTTAAAAGCGGAGGATGCATAGTGAAGATTCACCGCATCCAGCTTAATGCCGGGGTTTGTCATATGTAAAAAATCACTTGCTTTTCAGCACGCCTGCCCACAATCCAGGCAGCACATAAAAATACGAAAGCGGTGCCCAATGAAAAAGCATAATTTTCTACTGTGGGCCATTGGCCTGTCAGCAAAGGGGCGCGGAAAATTTGCAGCAAATGGTATATGGGATTGTAATCAACCAAGAAGCTAAGGCCACCTTGCCTAAATATTTTCTCTTCAAAATACACAGGGGATACAAACCACAAAGCCTGCATTACCAAACCAGCAGCATGCGGAATATCTCGAAACCGGGCACCTGAGTAAGCTAACAACGTTGAAGCTGGCCACAATATGCAAGCCAAGATTGGAAAAATAGTCAGCGTTGCCAACCATGACCATCCGAAATTTTTCGAAAGAACAATTGCAGACCATCCATACAGAGAGGTACTAGCAAGGGCCAGTACAATCAAACTGGTCAGTACCGTTCTTAATGTATAGATCGCCAGGGGATGACGATACTGCTTGATATACGCATCTGCCTGAACAAATGACAATGATCCCCCAACCACGCAGGCCATGATGCATTCCCACACGATAATTCCGGAAAGGATATATGGTGCATAAGCATAGATATTCGAATTGAACATCTTGCTGAATACCAGTGCTATCAATGCCGTCATACCTAAGGGTTGCAGAATCGACCACAATATCCCGAAGAATGATCTGCGCCATCTTGAGCGTAGATCTGACAACGATAAATGCGTCCAAAAATAACGTGCTTTCCAAACGCCGGTCAAATAGTTGATCACGCTCGCCTTCCCCTGTCAATCTTAGAAATTACAATACTCAATCAAAAAAACTTCGAATTGACTTAGTGACCAAACCCACATCCTCGCGCTTGAGGCCAGGATAACTAGGCAAGTTGATTCCTCGTGCGCCGATGGATTCAGCGATGGGGTAATGACCGTCAGCAGCACAATGTGGCATGGTATGCGCAGGAAAGAATAAGGGCCGTGTCTCGATTCCCTCATTTTTTAGCTTGCTGCGCAAATCCGATCGATTTCCTGCATCATCGACAGCAATCGAGCACATCCAAAATGAATGAACGGTATCCGGCTGCTCATCATGCGTCTTAAGTGGCAACCCTTCCAGATCCTGTCTGTACCATTCCGCAATACAGCGTTTTTTCTCCAGGATCTCTGGCGCATTTTCTAGCTGTGCCAAGCCGATGGCTGCACAAATATTGGTCATGCGGTAGTTATAGGCGACGCGATCATGCCAATACTCTCTAGTCGGAGAGACGCCTTGGTTTTTCAAGTGGTAAGCTTTTTCCAAGATGTCTTTATTTTTGGCAACCACCATACCACCTTCTCCAGTAGTAATGGTTTTATTACCAAAAAAGCTAAAAGTGGCAATGTCCCCAAAAGTGCCGGCGTGCTGACCCTTATAGCTACTACCAAATGCTTCTGCACAATCTTCGACCAAAAATATCTGATGTTCTTTGCAAATAGCTACCAAAGGATCCATATCGCAAGGAAGGCCGTAAAGATGCACGGCCATCACAGCTTTGGTCTTAGGAGAAATTTTGCGCTTGACATCTTCCGGGTCAATTTGCCAGGTGCTCTCCAGCGAATCGACAAACACAGGCGTAGCACCTGTTTGCAAAATGGTATTAACTGACGCAATGTACGTCAACGTAGGGACAATGACCTCGTCACCAGGACCAATACCCAAAGCCTCTAACGCCAAGTGAATAGCAACGGTTCCATTACTGACAGTCGTTGCATGCTCTGCACCGATGAAATCTGCAAAACCACGCTCGAATCTGTTGATGAATTCACCCTTGGATGAGATCCACGTCGAATCAAGACACTGGTTAACATACTCTTTCTCACGACCTGAGAAATAAGGCTGATAAACGGGGATCATGTTGACTCTTTACTCGTGGTGATTGAAATATTTAAAGCCATGCTGCTTTACAAGCTCGTCACGCTGTGCTTCTTTAAGGTCTTCACGCATCATTTCTGCAACCAACTCGGCAAAGCTTGTCCGTGGCGTCCAACCCAGTTTGTTTTTTGCTTTGGATGGATCACCGAGGAGCGTTTCGACCTCAGCAGGGCGGAAATAGCGCGGATCAACAGCAACAATGCACTTTCCAGTTGCAACGTCGTAGCCCTTCTCCTCAATGTCATTGCCTTCCCAGCGGATCTCAATACCAATCTCTTTCGCTGCCAGCTCGACAAACTCTCGCACAGAGTGCTGCTCGCCGGTCGCAATGACAAAGTCTTCAGGCTTATCTTGCTGAAGCATCAACCATTGCATCTCGACATAGTCACGTGCATGGCCCCAATCGCGCAGAGCGTTCATGTTTCCCAGGTAAAGACAATCTTGCAGGTTGAGCTTGATGCGAGCTAGTGCACGGGTAATCTTTCGCGTGACGAATGTCTCTCCGCGAATCGGAGATTCATGGTTGAACAAAATCCCATTACACGCGTAAATGCCATAGGCTTCACGATAATTGACCGTGATCCAATATGCATACATTTTCGCTACCGCATAAGGCGAGCGAGGATAAAATGGAGTTGTTTCTTTCTGTGGAATCTCTTGCACAAGCCCATAGAGTTCCGAAGTAGATGCCTGATAAAAGCGCGCAGTCTTCTCCAGTCCGGCAATTCGAATGGCCTCTAGGATACGCAATGTACCCAGCGCATCAGAATTAGCGGTATATTCAGGTTCTTCGAAAGATACGGCCACATGGCTCTGTGCTGCCAGATTATAAATTTCATCTGGCTTGACCTGTTGAATGATGCGAATGAGGCTAGATGAATCAGTCAAGTCCCCATAATGCAGTGTCAGGTCGTAGCCTTTTTTATGCGGATCATGGTACAGATGATCAATACGATCAGTATTAAACAATGAAGCTCGGCGTCGGATTCCATGCACCTCATAGCCCTTGGCCAGTAGGAATTCAGCCAAATAAGCTCCATCTTGCCCAGTGATACCAGTGATCA
Source organism: Comamonas sp. MYb21 (assembly GCF_037479395.1). Lineage (NCBI taxonomy): Bacteria > Pseudomonadati > Pseudomonadota > Betaproteobacteria > Burkholderiales > Comamonadaceae > Comamonas > Comamonas sp. MYb21. The sequence goes on from NZ_JBBGZC010000005.1 coordinate 306,809, forward strand.
ACGCAATTTTCTTACTCATAAAACTCTCAATTAAAATATTATATTAATAAAAGGACAGTGTAAATATCTTCATTACCGAAGAGTTCTCACCATTTATTTGGTTCGCCCATAGGTATCCTCAAACCGAACAATATCGTCCTCACCCAGATAGCTGCCCGACTGCACCTCGATGATCTCGAGCGGCACCTTGCCGGGGTTGGCCAGGCGGTGGACATGGCCCAGCGGGATATAGGTAGATTCGTTTTCGCCCAGCAAGAACGTGCGCTCACCATTGGTCACTTCGGCCGTACCCGTAACTACAATCCAGTGCTCGGCACGGTGGTGGTGCATCTGCAAACTCAGTTGTCCGCCCGGATTGACGACAATACGCTTGACCTGGAAACGGCTGCCGCTGTCGATGCTGTCGTACCAACCCCAGGGGCGGTGCACCTTGCGGTGGGCCGAGGCCATGCTGCGGTTCTGGGCCTTGAGCTGCGCCACCACCTTCTTCACATCCTGGGTGCGCGATTTGTCGGCCACCAGCACGGCATCGGCGGTCTCCACCACCACCACGTTGTCCAGGCCCACGGCAGCGATCAGGCGGCTTTCGGAGAACAGCAGGCTGTTGTTGGTGTCGATGGCCAGGGTCTCGCCACTGCCGGCATTGCCTTGTGCATCACGCGGCAATACATCCCACAGGGCATCCCAGGCCCCCAGATCCGACCAGCCAGCATCGAGCGGCACTACGCGGGCAGGCACGCCGAGCTCAGGGCGAACCGGCAACTTTTCCATCACCGCATAGTCGATGGAATCGGCTGGGCAGGCGCCAAACAGTTCGGCATGGGGGCGGATAAAGTCCATATCTCGGCTGCTCTGCGCCATGGCCTGCTCGCAGGCCTGTAGCATCGTGGGCTGCAGGGCGGCCATGGCCTTGAGCCACTGGTCGGCACGCACCATGAACAGACCGCTGTTCCACAGGTACTGGCCGCTGCGCAGGTACTGCTCGGCCAGTTCCAGGGTTGGCTTCTCGGCAAAGCTCTCGATGCCAAAAGCACCATTGCTGTCTGCAGCGCCCTTTTGGATATAGCCATAACCCGTCTCGGGGCGGTTGGCCACAATGCCAAAAGTCACCATCGCGCCTTCGCTGGCCAGCGGCCAAGCCGCTTCAACGGCTCGGTGCAATTGCTCGGGGCGCGTCATCACATGGTCGGCCGGCATGGCCAGCAATACCGCATCGGCGTCCGCAGCCAAGGCGGCCAAGGTCAGCGCGGGGGCGGTGTTTCTGCCTGCTGGCTCCAGCACCAGCTTGGCATCAGCAATACCTTGCTCCTGCAATTGCTGTGCGGCCAAAAAGCGGTGGTCGGCATTGCACACCAGCACAGGGCTGGTTTGCGTAATGCCGGGGTGGACGCCATTCAAGCGCAGCGCCGTGTTCTGCAGCATCGACTGGCCATCGCCTCCCAGGCTCAAAAACTGCTTGGGATAGTGCTCGCGCGACAAGGGCCACAGGCGGGTTCCACTGCCACCACACAGAATGACAGGCGTTAGTTTTGGCATTCGAATCAATCTCGGTAAATAGGAGTTGCAGCAGCGCCTCAGCGCTTGTCGTTGGCCGCTTGCTGGTTTTTGAGCTGCAGCAGCGCCAGGCTTTGGTTCAGGCGCCGTACCTGCCGCTCAATACGGGTATTGACCATATCCGCATGCAGGGCCTTGATAAACAGCACACCGACTGCACAGACCAGCAGCAAGGTGGGGGAGTAACGAATCCCCAGCTCGTCGGCAAAGTGGTCCAGCAGACGCGGCCACACGCCCAGCAATACGGCCAGCAGGGCAACAGCCATCCAGAACAGGCCCAGGCGCAAATACAGCCGGTCGCCGCGGATCAGAAACAAAATCACCGCAGCAAAAAGCACACCCAGAACGGTGGTCGTAATTTGATAATTGGCCATTCCAACCTTGATTCACAGGGACATACCGAAGGCCCGGATAAGGCGCAAGCGGCGCATGTCCCATGGCGGCGTCTTTACTGCCTGAAACAGAAAATTCTTTTACCCTGCTCAAATCGCTTATTTGAACAGCCGCATGATTCTACTGTGCAGGGACGCCGGGGATTGCAGCCAAATGTCACTACAAGCCCTTTGCTTAGCGGATAGGCACGTCCGTCTTCCTCCTGACAGCCGCCTGGGTTTCGGCGACTACCGCATAAAACCCCAGTACCCGCGATAGCGGCCAATCCATGCCACACTCCCCGCCTATGTCTAGTTCCGAATGGGCCCGCAGCGCTGTTTCCGCCTTCGATCGCATGGTCAATGTCGAGGGTGGCTTTCGCTCGCGCCCCGGCCAGCGGCTGATGGCGGAGAAAGTGGCCGAGACTTTTGCAGCTGCCCAGCTGGGCAAGCTCGAAGAGGACGAGGAGCCACAGCGCGCCATTGCGGTGATCCAGGCGGGCACGGGGGTGGGCAAGTCGCTCGCCTATGCAGTGCCGGCGATTGCGATGGCACTGCAGCGGGGCACCCGGGTGCTGATCTCGACGGCGACCGTCGCGCTGCAGGAGCAGCTGGTGAACAAGGATTTACCGGCGCTGGCCCAGCAGATGGACCAGCCCTTCAAATACGCGCTGGCCAAGGGCCGGGGCCGCTATGTCTGCAAGCTCAAGCTTGAGCGCCTGGCCAGCGTGGTCCAGGGGGATGGTGCGGAGGGCGGCGAGCCCATCGACGACGATTTCTTTCCCGAAGAAGCGGCGCAGGCACGCCAGTCGCAGCGCAGCCCGCAAGAAAACGCCGCGCGCCTGCAGTTCTACACCAGCATGGCCGATGCGCTGACCACCCGGGGCTGGGATGGCGACCGCGACAGCCTGGATACGCCGCCCGAGCCCGAGGTCTGGAGCCCGGTCGCCGCCGAAGGCAGCTCCTGCACCGGCAAGCACTGCCCGGTGTTTGGCAGCTGCAGCTATTACGAAAAACGCAAGGACCTGGTCCAGGCCCAAGTGCTGGTGGCCAACCATGATCTGCTGCTGTCCACCCTGGGTGCACGCCTGCTGCCCGAGCTGGACAACTGCCTGCTGATCCTGGACGAGGCCCACCACCTGCCCGCCACTGCGCTGTCGCAGTTCGCCTGCGAGATGAACCTGAGCCAGCTCACCTGGATCGACAAGCTCGCCAGCCGCGCCCAGCGCGTGGGCGCCTTGGTCGAAGTCAGCGAGATTGCCGATATCCCGCGCCACTCGGGCCAGTTGCGCCAGCATCTGCAGGATTGCGCAAGGCTGCTGATGGATGAATACGGCGAGGGCATGCGCCAGCAGCTGCAGTCGGGCGGCCGGGGCCCCGCCCGCGTGCGCCTGCCCCGGGGCGAGCTGCCGCCCGCGCTGGTCGAGCCGCTGGCCCAGGCCGCGCACCATGCCAGCGCTTTTCTGGATGTGCTGCAGGCCATCTCCAAGGCGCTGCGCTCACAGATGCGCGACCGGCCCGACGAGGCCAAGCGCCTGTCCACCTTGTATGCCCAGGTGGGCAGCCTGGCCCCGCGCCTGGAGGCCGTGCATGACACCACCCAGCTGCTGCTGCAAGATGCGCCCCAGGGCAGCGTGCCGGCTGCCAAATGGTTCACCCTGGATGTCGTGGGCGATTTTGTCGCGATCAAGGCCTATGCCAGCCCGGTGATCCCCGGCTCCACCTTGCGCCACCACTTGTGGAGCCAGGTGCGCGGCGCGGTGCTGACCTCGGCCACGCTCACCAGCGGCGGTCAGTTCGATTTCTTCTTGCGCGAATCGGGCCTCAACAACGACCCGGCCGTCTCTACGTTGGAGGTCGCCAGCCCCTTCAACTATGCCGAACAAGGCAGCCTGATCGTCACCGAGACCCAGGCCGATCCGCGCACGCCCCAGCAGTTTGCCAACGAGATGGTCGATGCGCTGCTGGAAGACCTGGCCCAGGTGCAATCGGGTGGCCTGGTGCTGTTCACCTCGCGCGAGCAGATGCGCCTGGCCGTTGACGCACTGCCCACCGCGATGCGCCAGCATGTGCTGGTGCAAAACACCTTGCCACGCAGCCAGCTGCTGCACCAGCACCGCGAGCGCGTGGCCGCTGGCATGCCCAGCATCATCTTTGGCATGCAAAGCTTTGGCGAAGGGCTGGACCTGCCCGGCGCGCTGTGCGAATCGCTGTTCATCACCAAGCTGCCCTTTGCGCCGCCCGATGACCCCGTCGACGAGGCCCGCGCCGAATGGCTGAAGAACTCGGGCCGCGACCCTTTCAGCGAGATTGTGGTGCCCGCCACCGCCATCCGGCTGGCCCAGTGGGTCGGGCGCGCGATCCGCACCGAGGTAGACCAGGCCCATGTCTACTGCTACGACAAACGCCTGGTGCGCACCGGCTATGGCCAGCGGCTGCTGGCCAGCCTGCCGCCTTTTACGCTGCAGCGCCGCACAGCCAGCACTGCTTAGAGTCGCTAAAACGACCCAGCAAACCGAAGGTTTGCGGTTGAGACTAGGCGTCCCCGACTAGGCGCCGAGCCGCAGGCAGTACAGTAGTACGACAAGGCTCGGCAACGACGTATCAAGGGTTGTGTTAGCGACTCTTAGTCCTTGGCGGGCGCCTCGCCCGGACTGCGCAGGTGCACGCCTTCGAGCGACGGTGGCACCAGCGGCGGCAGCGGCGAGGCCACCGGCGCCCCAAAGCCTTCACCGTTTTGCCAGTCGCGCAAAAAGCCCTCGATCTCTTGCTGGCTCTGGCCGACAAAGTTCCACCAGATCATCACGCCGCCTTCATAGGGCGTGCCGCCCAGCAGAATGCAGCGGCTGCCGGCGCCGCATTGCAGATCCAGGCTGGTTTGGCCATCGGGCAGGTAGACCAGTTCGTTGCTGGGGGCCGGCTCGCCGTTGACCTGCACATCGCCGTAAAGGCACAGCACCGCGTATTCAAAATCGGGCCGCAACGCCAGGCTGGCACTGCTGGCCTGCGCCGCTTCCATATCGACGGCTACCAGCGGGCTGTGCACCTCGGTGGGTGCCTGCTGGCCCAGCCAATCGCCCGCCAGCACCGTCATCTGGATGCCGTGTTCCTGCAGCCGGGGCAGCTGCGGGTAGTGCTGAAAGCGCGGCGGCATAAAGCGCTGGTCCTTGGGCAGCGCTATCCACAGCTGCACCGCATGAAAGTCCGGCTTGCCCAGGCTCTCTTCCGAATGCGCAATGCCCTTGCCTGCGGTCATCAGGTTGACCTGGCCGGGGCGGATCGGCTGCTCGCTGCCCAGGCTGTCGCGGTGCAGGATCTCGCCCTCGATCATCCAGGTGAAGGTCTGCAAACAGGTGTGGGGGTGCGGGCCCACCTGCATGCCAGGCCCGCTCTCAAAGTGCGAAGGACCCGCATGGTCCAGAAAACACCAGGCGCCCACCATGCGCCGTCCGCGCTGGGGCAGCGCGCGCAGCACCGGCACACCGCCCACATCCGCAATGCGCCCGGGGTAATGCCGCAAGGCCTTGTTATCGATACTCATTTTCCATCTCCTTCATCGGGGGCGGGTGCGCTTGCGCGAAGGCGCGCACATTCCGCCGAAACAGACCTACACATCACTGCCTTGCAGGTATGGTACAAACAAGTGGTGCGGAAGTGATGACCAGAGAGGGCGTCACTGCCACATATTCCAACGTGTTAGCGCCCGGCAGCAGCTGGCGCGACGACAGGCTCCCAGGGATTCGCTCTGGCAGCCGGTGCAACTCTCAGATTTGCCAGGTCGTGCTGGCGGCTTCCATGACTCCGGCTTGGCAACGCATGATGCCAGGCTGGAATTCGGTGCCCCCTCATTGAAAGGAGACAACCAATGACGACTCAACACTCCCACAACTACCCCGAGAACTTCAAGGCTCGCGTGGTAGGCATTGTTCAGCACCGCATCGGCGACGGTCAGCTCGAAACCATCCCAAGCCCCATGGAAGTCGATGTCTCGACGGCCATCGCCAGCTTTGTGCTGTCCTGGACCATCGAGGGCCAACCCGTGACCGTGTCGCTGGCCAAGCCCGACTTTGACTACCACATCGACCACAACAATATCGTTGTGCAATAAGAGCGACGACCACGGCCTTTGAAACCTCGCTACAGAGCTGTTAATTTCCTTAACCGCTTTGTGCATCGTCTCCAGGTTGTGTGAGGCACTCTGAACGTTTTCAAGCGCTGCAAAGCGCTTTCACCTGCACGCCGCTCTGTACGGCCTGCGCGCTTTATTGGGTGTCCGGCCAGCCTCAAGCCAGCGCTGTGACCACCCGCACCTCCCCCACCAACAACTTATGCACCGGGCAGGCTTCTGCAATCTGCTTAAGCCGGCTGCGCTGCTCGTCGCTCAGATCGCCTTCGAGCTGAATGCGGCGCACGATGTCGTTGCCCGCTGCGGCGCCGCCATCGGGGTTGAGCGCCAGCTCCACCCGCACCCCCGTCAGTGGCCAGGCCTTGCGCTGTGCATACATCTGCACCGTAATCGTCGTGCAAGCACCCAGGGCCGACAGCAGCAGCTGCATGGGGCTGGGGGCCGTATCGCCCCCACCAACGGCCTGGGGCTCATCGCCATGCCACAGATGGCCCTGTGGATCTTGCAGATCCACGCGGTAATTGCTGGTCGTGCTCTGTGCCTGGGCTTGTGCCTGCTGCGCCATATCGGTAGATCTCCTCAATTTGATAAGGCAATATAGGCCTTTCTGCCCAAGCACGGTTGCAAACGGGCACAAAAAAACCAGCGCCGTTGCCGGTGCTGGTTGTGTGTGTCGCATGCCCCGGGCCATCGCCCGGGCACAGACCGCGCCAGGCGCTTACTTGGCGGTGACGACGCGCACCATCTCCAGGCACTTGTTCGAGTAGCCCCACTCGTTGTCGTACCAGGAGACGACCTTCACAAAGGTCTTGTCCAGGGCAATACCGGCTTCGGCATCGAACACCGAGGTGCAGGTCTCGCCACGGAAATCGGTGGCCACGACCTTGTCTTCGGTGTAACCCAGCACGCCCTTAAGGGCGCCTTGCGACTGGGCCTTCATTTCGGCGCAGATCTCTTCGTAGGTCGCTTCGCTGTTCAGCTCCACGGTCAGGTCGACCACGGAGACGTCAGACGTAGGCACGCGGAAAGACATGCCGGTCAGCTTCTTGTTCAGCTCAGGAATCACCACGCCCACGGCCTTGGCAGCGCCCGTGCTCGATGGGATGATGTTTTCCAGAATGCCACGGCCGCCGCGCCAGTCCTTGTTCGAGGGGCCGTCCACGGTCTTTTGCGTGGCAGTCGCTGCGTGCACGGTGGTCATCAGGCCGCGCTTGATGCCCCACTTGTCGTTGAGCACCTTGGCCACAGGGGCCAGGCAGTTGGTGGTGCAGGATGCGTTGGAGATGATCGCTTGACCGGCATAGGTCTTGCAGTTCACGCCAAACACGAACATGGGGGTGTCGTCCTTCGAGGGGGCCGACAGAATCACCTTCTTGGCGCCCGCATCGATGTGCTTTTGTGCCGTTTCCTTGGTCAGGAACAGGCCGGTAGATTCGATCACCACATCGGCGCCGACTTCGTCCCACTTCAGGTTGGCAGGGTCGCGCTCTTGCGTCAGGCGGATCTTCTTGCCGTTGACGATCAGGGTGTTGCCTTCGACGGCAATCGTGCCCTGGAAGCGGCCGTGCACGCTGTCGTACTGCAGCATGTAGGCCAGGTAGTCAGGCTCGAGCAGGTCGTTGATCGCAACGATCTCGATATCGGAAAAATTCTGCACTGCAGAGCGCAGCACATTGCGGCCGATACGGCCAAAGCCGTTGATGCCTACCTTGATTGCCATAGTGATCTCCAAGTAATGAAATGCCGCATGCCCGCCGGCCTGGGCCACGCTCGCTGCCGCTGGCGCCACTTGCCGGAGGGGCCAGACCTGCCAAACCGCAGCCAGGGGCACGCTACAGAGAGCGGGCCGGGAAGGTGCGAGGAGGGGCGGTCTGATTTTGCCGCGTATTGTAGAGAACACTGGCTGGGCCCTGGAATAGTGGGCCATTGCCAGCCCCGCGCCAGCTATCGCCGGCGTGACTGCCAGCGCGCAACAGCCGTTGCCGGCCCGGGCCCCAGGCTGTGCAACAATCCTTGCCAGCACGGGCGCCCTCCCGGCATCCTTTCAACAGCCTGCAGCAACACTGCCCCAGATGGTGGGCCGCCTCACAAACGCCATGAGCCAGTCGCTCCCCTCTTCGCCTTCCAGCCTGCGCACGGCAGTCGTCATTCCCTGCTACAAGGTGACGCGCCATATCCTGGCGGTGATTGCCGAGATCGGCCCAGAGGTCGATGGCATCTACATCGTCGACGACTGCTGCCCCGACGGCAGCGGCCGCTTTGTGCAGGAGCACTGCCCCGACGCGCGCGTGCGGGTGCTGTTCAACGAGGTCAACCTGGGCGTGGGCGGCGCCGTGATGGCGGGCTACCGCGCAGCAATTGCAGACGGCTATGGCGTGCTCGTCAAGATCGATGGCGACGGGCAGATGGACCCGACCCTCGTGCCCCGCTTTGTGGCCCCCATTGCCAGTGGCCGCGCCGATTACACCAAGGGCAACCGGTTTTTCAACCTCGAAAAGATTGCCCGCATGCCACGCATCCGCATCTTTGGCAATGCGGTGCTGTCGTTCATGACCAAGTTCTCCACCGGCTACTGGAGCAGCTTTGACCCCACCAATGGCTTTACCGCCATTGCCGCCAGTACGGCCGCGCAGCTGCCGCTGCACAAGATCAGCCAGCGCTATTTTTTCGAGACCGACATGCTGTTCCGCCTGAACACGGTGCGCGCGGTGGTTCTGGACATCCCCATCGACTCGCGCTACGAGGACGAGGTCAGCAACCTCAAGATCTCCAAGGTGCTGACCGAGTTCATGGCCGGACATCTGCGCAACTTCTGCAAGCGCATTTTCTACAACTACTACCTGCGCGGCATGTCGGTGGCCTCGCTGGAGCTGCCGCTGGGCCTGCTGCTCATCACCTGGGGCACCGTGTTCGGTCTGGTCCACTGGATGCACTCCATCGTCTCCAATGTGGCCACCACCGCGGGCACCGTCATGGTCAGCGCGCTGCCCATCATCCTGGGCGTGCAGCTGGTGCTGGCTTTCATCGCCTTCGATGTGGCCTCCGAGCCCACCCAGTCGCACCGCCATGATGGCGAGGGCCTGGGCCGCTAAGCGCTGCCCCGCCAGTTACTCCATCACCCCAAGCGGCCATAAAAAAACGCAGGCTGCAGGCCTTGCGGCCCGCATCCCTGCGTTATTTATGGGTGAGGCGCTGAGCGATTAACGCTTTTGCAGCGCCACTTGCACCGTGTTGGCCACGTTGTCGGCGGTAAAGCCAAAGTGCTCGAACAGCACGCCGGCGGGGGCCGACTCGCCGTAGGAATCAATACCCACCACGGCCGCGCAACCGTACTTCCACCAGAAGTCGGTCACACCCATCTCGACGGCCACGCGTGGCAGGCCAGCGGGCAGCACGCTGCGCTTGTAGGCCACGTCTTCGCGGTCGAAGGTGGTCGTGCTGGGCATGGAGACCACGCGCACGGCGATCTTGCGCTCGGCCAGCAGGCGCTGGGCCTTCAAGGCCAGCTGCACTTCCGAGCCGGTGGCGATGATCACGGCTTGCGCCTTCTTGTTCAGGCCAATGTCCGAGGGCTCGGACAGCACATAGGCGCCACGGCTGATGTTGCCGATGGCGTCGCCATTCTTGGGCGCATAAGGCAGGTTCTGGCGCGACAGCAGCAGCGCGGTGGGCTTGTTGCGGTTGGTCAGTGCGACGCTCCAGGCCACGGTGGTCTCTGCCGTATCGGCCGGGCGCCACACATCCAGGTTGGGGATCAGGCGCAGGCTGGCAGCGTGCTCGATCGACTGGTGGGTGGGGCCGTCTTCGCCCAGACCGATGGAGTCATGGGTGAACACATGCACCACGCGGCGCTTCATCAGCGCAGCCATGCGGATGGCATTGCGGCTGTAGTCGCTGAAGGTCAGGAAGGTGCCACCGTAAGGGATGAAGCCGCCATGCAGCGCCACGCCATTCATGATGGCGGCCATGCCGAACTCGCGCACACCGTAGTTGATGTGGCGGCCGATCTTGCCGTCTTCGGTCTTGACCACAGCGCCGCTGTCGTCCACGCGGAAAGCGGGGGTCGACTTGGTGTTGGTCAGGTTGGAGCCGGTCAGGTCGGCCGAGCCGCCCAGCAGCTCAGGCATGGCAGCGGTAAAGGCTTCCAGCGCCAGCTGGCTGGCCTTGCGGCTGGCCACGGTCTCGCCCTGGGTGTGGGCCTGGGCCACGGCTTCCACGGCCACTTGGGCAAACTGCTTGGGCAGGTCGCCGGCCATGCGGCGCTTCAGTTCTGCGGCCAGCTCGGGGAAGGCCTTGGCGTATTCGGCAAACTGCGCATCCCAGGTGGATTCGGCCTTGGCGCCAAAGGTCTTGTGGTCCCAGGCTTCGTAGACGTCGGCAGGGATCTCGAACGGGGCCGAGGTCCAGCCCAGCGCGGCGCGGGTCAGGCCGATTTCTTCGGCACCCAGCGGCTCGCCGTGGGCCTTGCTGGTGTCCTGGCGGTTGGGACTGCCCTTGCCGATGGAAGTCTTGCAGATAATGAAGGTGGGCTTGTCAGCCACCTTCTTGGCCTTGGCAATCGCGTCGCTCACGGCCTTGGGGTCGTGGCCGTCGATCGGGCCGATCACGTTCCAGCCGTAGGCTTCAAAACGCTGGGCGCTGTTGTCCACAAACCAGGGCTGCACCTTGCCGTCGATCGAGATGCCGTTGTCGTCGTACAGCGCGATCAGCTTGTTCAGCTTCCAGGCGCCGGCCAGTGCGCAGGCTTCGTGGCTGATGCCTTCCATCAGGCAGCCATCGCCCAGGAACACATAGGTGTGGTGGTCCACCACATCGTGGCCGGGGCGGTTGAATTCAGCGGCCAGCAGCTTTTCTGCCAGCGCAAAGCCCACGGCATTGGTCACGCCCTGGCCCAGCGGGCCGGTGGTCGTCTCCACACCGGGGGTGATGTCCACTTCGGGGTGGCCCGGGGTCTTGCTGTGCAGCTGGCGGAAGTTCTTCAGCTCGCTGATCGGCAGGTCGTAGCCGGTCAGGTGCAGCAGCGCGTAAATCAGCATCGAGCCGTGGCCGTTCGACAGGATGAAACGGTCGCGGTTGATCCACTGGGGATTGAGCGGGTTGTGCTTGAGGTGCTTGCTCCACAAGGCCACTGCCATGTCGGCCATGCCCATCGGCGCACCGGGGTGGCCGGAATTGGCTTGTTGAACGGCATCCATTGCGAGTGCGCGGATCGCATTCGCCATATTCTGATTGTTGACCATGGGAGTGGAGGAAGAAAAAAGCGACAAAGGCCGCATTTTAGCGGCCTGCCGTTCGCGGCGTCCTATACGCCAGTCTTGGCCTACGTCGGTGCAGGGCCACCGCCTACCCCAAGGGCTTGGGCAAACACTGACAATGCGCAAGCTATCGCCAATAAAATTCTATTAATATTATTTATGCTGACTATCGTTTGTTAGCTACCGCTTGAAAGGATTGACCATGCAACGCACCCTCTCCACCACCGCTCTGGCCTTGACGCTCGCCCTGGCATCGCTGAGCGGCAGCGCCCTGGCCAGCACCGCCGACAAGATCGCTGCCGTGCAAGCGGCCCGCTTCGACCTGGCCCAGGCCGTCCAGAGCGCGCAGAGCCAGCATGGCCTCAAGGTGCTCAAGGCCGAGATCGATACCAAGAAAAAGCAGCCCATCTACGAAGTCAGCGGCATCAACGCCCAGGGCCGTGAGATCAAGCTCAAGTTCAGCGCGCTGGACGCCGCCAAGGTGACGGAAAACAAGGACGATGGCGCCGCCGAGAAAAAGGACACCGACCGCCTGGCTGCCGCCAAGATCGGCATCAACGATGCCATCGCCACCGCCTTGAAGCACACCCCCGGCAAGGCCATCGAAGTGGACCTGGACGACCACCTGGGTGTGCTGACCTATGACGTCAAGATCCTCAACGCGGCCAATACCGAGGTGGAAGTGCGCGTCAACGCCGTTGAAGGCAATATCCACCAGTAAGCGGCTTTAAAAGCAAGACGCCAAGGCCAGCCCCGTGCTGGCCTTTTTTGCGCCCGGGGTTTGGACTCAAACCAAAGCTTGCGCCATGTACTGCGCATCCTCGCCATAGCTCAGCAAGGCCTCACGCTCCTGGGCCGACCAGGGCAGCAGCGCTGCATAGCCTTTGCGCTGCCAGTACGGCTGCGAGCCCATCACCGACACCAGCGCCGAGTAACGCAGCCCATCGCTCAGCGCCTGTTGCAGCATCGCCTGCAGTAGCGCAGAGGCCAGGCCCTCGCCAGCGCGCGCAGGAGCCACGGCCATGTCATGCAGGTACAGCGTGTCAGCAGGCGCTGCACCAGCAAAGCCGCCATGCAGCGGGGTCACCTTGCCCAGCACGGAGCGGTAGGCCGCCAGATAGGCCAGCACCTGGCCTTGCTGCACGGCCACCAGCGAGCACTGCACAGGGCTGGCCAAGCGCGCCGCATACAGCGCGGCACTCTCCATAAAGTCTGCGCCATAGCAGGCCAGCTGGACCTGCATCAGGCCATCCAGGTGCTGCGCGGTCAGGGGTTCAAGAGACCAAAGGGGCTGGTCGTTGGAATGAAAACGCATCGGCCCATTGTCGGCGATGCGGCAGCCATCACATCAGGCCAAGGGCACCAGTGGCTGGGCGGTGGATGCCGGGACCGCCGTGCGCGCGGCATTCATCACCATCGACAGCAGGCTGTAATAGCCATTGATGCCGATCAGGTCCATCACGCCCTTGTCGCCAAACAGCCGCTGCGCGCGCGCCCAGGTGGCGTCGCTCACCTGGCGCTGCTGGTGCAGCTCGATGCAGAAGTCATGCACAACCGCTTCGTCCTCGGGCATCGCATCGGGGCGGCGGCCTTGGGCCACGGCATCCACGGTCGCCTGGCCCACCCCTTCACGCAGCGCAATCGGCGCATGGATGGCCCATTCCACCTGCTGCGTCCACTGGCGGGCCGTAACCAGAATCGCCAGCTCGGTCAGGCGCACGCCGATGGCACTGCGGTAGCGCAGGTACTCGCCCAGGCGCTGGGTGTGGTCCATCAGCTCGGGGCTGCGCAGCAAGGGCACAAAGGGCGATATCAGCGCGCCGCGCGGGCCATCGATGATGGGCTGGGCATAGCGGCGCTGCTCTTCGCTCCAGGCCTCGGGGGGCAAGGGCGCCAGGCGGTCCTGGGAGGGCGTCATCGGGCGGGTTCTTTCAGATCGTTTCGGGGGCGTGTTCAGGCGGCTACCGGTTGTTGGGCCAGCACTTTGTCAATGGCATCGCCCAGGCGCTCGACCACCTGGTCCAGCTCGGCCTCGCTGCTGATAAAGGGCGGCGCCAGCAGCACATGGTCGCCATGCAGGCCATCGATCGTGCCACCCATGGGGTAGCACAGCAAGCCATGGGCCATGGCTTGCGCCTTGACCTTGGCATGCAGCTTGAACGCCGGGTCAAAGGTCGCCTTGCTGCTGCGGTCCTGCACCAGCTCCACGCCCCAGAACAGGCCTCGGCCCCGGATATCGCCGACATGCGGGTGCGCATCAAAACGCGCATGCAGCTGCTTTTGCAAATAGGCGCCGCGTGCCAGCACCTGGGGCAGCAGCTGGTCGCGCTGTATCACCTGCTGCACCGCCAGCGCGGCGGCCGCCGCCATCGCGTGGCCGATGTAGGTATGGCCATGCTGGAACAGGCCGCTGCCGCGCCGCATGGCCTCGACCATCTTGCGCTGCGCCAGCACCGCGCCAATCGGCTGGTAGCCGCCGCCCAGGCCCTTGGCAATGGTCATCAGATCGGGGCTGATGCCCTCTTGCTCGACCGCGTGCAGGGTGCCGGTGCGCCCCATGCCGCACATCACCTCATCGGCGATCAGCAAGATGCCATAGCGGTCGCAGAGCGCGCGCAGGCCTTGCCAGTAGCCGGCAGGGGCCGCCACCGCGCCCAGGGTCGCGCCCACCACGGGCTCGGCGACAAAGGCGATCACCTTGTCTGGGCCCAGCTCTTGGAACTGGGCATCGATCTCGGCCAGCAGACGCGCCACATAGGCGGACTGGCTCTCGCCGTCCAGGCGGTCGCGGTACTCATAGGCCGGGGCCACGCGCCCCACGTCCATCAGGATGGGGGCAAACTGCTTGCGCCGCCATTCATTGCCGCCCACGGCCAAGGCACCCAAGGTGTTGCCGTGGTAGCTTTGGCGGCGCGCGACAAAGTGGGTGCGCTCGGGCTGGCCGATCTCGACAAAATACTGGCGCGCCATTTTCAGCGCTGCCTCCACCGCCTCGGAGCCGCCGGAGACAAAGTAGACCTCGGTCATGCCCGCAGGCGCATGCGCGACCAGGTGGTCGGCCAGCGCCTCTTGCACCTCGGTGGTGAAAAAGCTGGTGTGGGCATAGGCCAGCTGGTCGAGCTGGCGGTGCATCGCTGCCAGCACATCCGGGTGGGCATGGCCCAGGCACGAGACCGCCGCGCCGCCACTGGCATCCAGGTAGGCCTTGCCGGCCTGGTCAAACAATTCCACGCCTTTGCCGCCGACCGCGACAAGAGGAACCTGGGCCAGAGAACGATGGATGACATGGCTCATGCGAGCACTCCTTCACAATGCGTCACCAGCCCTGCGCCGGCAGCGATACGCATAGTATAAGGATCATTTGTATTTTTTCAATAGATTATTGGATCATTTGTTCCATTTCGATCTATTTCTGTTCCCAGGCTTCCCCTTCCCTCCCTCTCTCGCTATCCCTTCAACGCAAGCCGCCTACATAGCGCTTGGCGCTAGCCACCAGGCCCGGCGCAACGGCATCCGCAGCGGGCCCTGCCGCCGCAGCGGCCATGGTTGCTGCCGCCGGTGCTGGCGCGCCCGGCAGGCTGGCCGCAAAACGCAGCGCCAGCCGCTCCAACTCCGCATCCTGGTTGCTGCGGGCATGGTTCAGCGCAAACTGGGCCATGGCCTGGCCGTAGGCGGTATCGCTGGCCATCCACTCGGTATCGGTGACCCGGCCCGTCTTGCGGCGCAGCGCCACATGCAAATGCGCGGCGATGGCCAGGCGTTCACTGTCATTCATACAAGCTCCTCCGTGGCAGAACCTGATGGATAGGCTGCGCGCCCCAGGCGGCGCAACCTGCCTCAATAAGAGGCGCTAACACGGCCCCGCACACCGCAGGTTTGCGGTGGAGACGAGGCGCAAATCCTTAGGCTGTACACCGCCAAGGTTTTGCAACGACGTATCCAGGGGCGTGTGAGCGACTCTCAATGCTGGCTTTCCTGGTGCAGGCTTTGGTCCAAGCCATCCAGCTCCTGCTGCGCCGTCACCCGCAAAGGCAGAACCACGCGGATGATGGTCAGCAAAATGGCCGTGCCCGCCGCGCTGTAAATAGCCACGGCCGCCACGGCCACCAGCTGGTTGAGAACCGTGGCATCCACACCGGCAATGGCGCGGTCGGCAAACAAGGCGGTGAGCAGCGAGCCGGCAATGCCGCCCACGCCGTGCACGCCAAACACATCGAGCGAGTCATCCACGCCCAGGCGGCGCTTGAGCCAGGTGGCGCCCCAAAAGCAGGCCACGCCCGCAATAAGGCCAATGGCGACCGCGCCGCCCACCTGCACAAAGCCGGCCGCCGGGGTAATGGCCACCAGCCCCCCAATCAGGCCCGAGAGCACGCCCAGCAAGGTGGGCGCGCCGCGCACCCACCACTCGACCAGCATCCAGGACAGCGCGCCAGCAGCGGCCGCCACCATGGTCACCAGCATCGCCAGCGCGGCACGGCCATCGGCCGACAGCGCCGAGCCGGCATTGAAGCCAAACCAGCCAATGAGCAGCAGCGCGGCGCCCATCGCCGTCCAGCCCAGGCTGTGCGGCTCAAAGGCCTGGCGGCCATAGCCCTGGCGCCGGCCCAGCATGGCCGCGCAGACGAGCGCTGACACCCCCGCATTGACGTGCACCACCGCGCCGCCGGCAAAGTCCAGCGCGCCCAGCTTGTTGAGCCAGCCATCGCTCTCCCAGACCCAGTGGGCCACCGGCGCATAGACCAGCACGCTCCACAGCCCCGAGAACAGCAGCAGCGCCGAAAAGCGCATGCGCTCGACCACGGCGCCAATGATCAAGGTGGTGGTGATAACGGCAAAGGCCATCTGGAACAGCGCATAGAGCGACTCGGGCAGATGGGGCGCCAGGTGGCTGACCGACACGGTGCCCGCTGCCGCATCCAGGCGCATCGATGAGAACCAGGCCCGGTCCAGCCCGCCCAGCCAGGCGCTGGACTTGCTGAAGGCCAGCGAGTAGCCCAGCGCAAACCAGGTGAGCGCCACCACGGCCGCCACCGCAAACACGGCCACCATCGTGTTGACCACGTTCTTGCGCCGCACCAGGCCGGCATAGAAGAGCGCAATACCCGGCAGTGTCATCAGCAACACCAGCACCGTAGAGACCAAGAGCCAGGCCGTATCGGCCTTGTCAATCGCAGCCATCTGCACCATTTGCATGCCATCCCCTTTGTACGTTGTCATCCATTGCGGGTTTGTTTCAAAAGGTAGCAGTTTCTATGCCATCGGCCGGGAAAGCGCCTGGATACGGGGCCTGCAGGCATGCGCAGTGCTGGCCAGCGCTGCCGGCTAAAGCCCGATCGCACCACATCGGTGCCCTGGGCGATGGACCAGCCCTCAAAAGAAAACCGGCGCTTGCATCGCTGCAGGCGCCGGTTCTGTAGGAAGGGGTTAAAGCGGGGTTCAGTCCGCCGCCAGCACCTTGCCCGGGTTCATCAGCCCCAGCGGATCGAGCGCCTGCTTGATCGCCCGCATGGCGGCCAGCTCCTGCGGCGTGCGGCTAAAACCCAGGTAGGGCATCTTGTGCAGGCCAATGCCATGCTCGGCCGATACGCTGCCCTGGAACTGCTGCACCAGGCCGTACAGCACGGCTTCCAGCGCCTCGTCCTCGCCATGGATGGTTTGGCTGTCGGTGGTGACATGCAGGTTGCCGTCGCCCACATGGCCAAAGAACAGGCTGTGGTGGCCAGGCCAGCGCGCATCAAAGGCGGCGCGGCAGGCGGCGGCAAAGCGGCCAATGTCCACCTGCGGCAGGCTGACGTCAAAGTTCACCGGCGGATGCATGTGCGCGGTCATCTCGGCGGGTGCCTCGCGCAGCTTCCACAGGCTTTTGGCCTGCTCGCTCGATTGCGCAATCACTGCATCCACCACCTCACCGGCCTCCATGGCCTCGCCCAAGGCCTCTTCCACCGCAGCGCGCAGCGCAGCCTCGTCCTTGCCATCCACATCGATCAGCGCCTGCAGCGGGTGCTGCTGGTCAAAGGCCGGCTGCAGCTTTTGCCACTGGATGGAGGTCTGCACAAAGTCGCTCCACATCAGCTCAAACGCGGCCACGCTGTTGCCAAAACGGGCCTGCATGCGCGCCAGCACCGCCAGCGCCTCGTCAAAGCCGGGCAGCGCCACCATGCAGGTGGCCTTGGCCTGCGGGGCGGGCCGCAGGCGCAGCAGCACGCGGGTGATGATGCCCAGGGTGCCCTCGGCACCGATAAAGAACTGCTTGAGGTCGTAGCCGGTGTTGTTCTTCAGCATGGGCCGCAGCATCGGCAGCACCGTGCCATCGGCCAGCACCACCTCCAGCCCCAGCACCTGCTCGCGCATCATGCCGTTTTGCAGCACGCCATTGCCGCCCGCATTGGTCGAGACATTGCCACCAATCTGGCAGCTGCCGCGCGCGCCCAGGTCCACGCCAAACACCCAGCCCGCCGCCACGGCCGCTTCCTGCACCGCCTGCAGCGTGACGCCGGCCTGCACCGTCATCAGCCCCGTGCGGGCATTCACGTCCTCGATCTGCTGCATGCGGTCCATCGCCACCGCCACGCCCTGGGCGACTGGCACCGCCGCACCGGCCAGGCCCGTCAGCCCGCCCTGGGGCACCACCGGCACCCGGTGGGCATGGCAGATGCGCAGCAAGGCACTGACCTCTTCGGTGCTGCGCGGGCGCAGCAGCGCCAGCGGCGGCACCGGCGGCGTGCCGCTCCAGTCGGTCCAGTACTTCTCGGGGATGGCGTCCGCGCCGCGCGAAAAGCCGTTGGGGCCCAGCGCTTGCTCAAGATCGGTCCAGAAAGCCGCCGCAGGAGCGGCTGCCGCGTTGTCGGTGCTAGAGGTAGTCATAGCCCGCTATTGTCGACCGATTTGCCGCAGGAGCGCGGCCTGCCAGCAGCAAAACCTGCTCGGTCAGTAGAGCAAAAAAAAGGCATCCCTGGCCTGCGCGGTGCAAGCCCGGGATGCCATATTGGGAGAGCGGGGTCAGCGTGCCGATTGCTGCACGTAGGCCAGCAAGGTCTCCACCATGCGGTGCACATGGGGCTGCACCTTGGCGGCCACGGCCGGCAGGTAGTCAAAAGGCATGTGCTCTTGCATATAGCTGCTCTGCGTCATCTCCAGCTGGATGGCATGCACGTTCTGCGCCGGCTGGCCATAGTGGCGCGTGATATAGCCGCCCTGAAAGCGGCCATTGAGCACGCTGCTAAAGCCATCGGCCTCGCCCTTGCGGGCCTCGGCCAGCAGCGCCTCGCCCAGGCCTTCGCCGCAGCTGGCACCCTTGTTGGTGCCCAGGTTCAGATCGGGCAGCTTGCCGTCAAAAAAGCGCGGCAGCACCGACTGGATCGAATGCGCATCCCAGAGGCCTGCTGCGCCATGCTGGGCCTGGATGCGGGCCAGCTCAGCGGCCAGCTGGTCGTGGTAGGGCTTCCAGACCTGGTCACGGCGCTGGGCGATTTCGGCATCATCGGGCTGCAGCGCGGCGCTTTGGTAGACGGGGGTGTCGGCAAAGGTGTCCACCGGGCACAGGCCGGTGACGCTCTGGCCGGGGTAGAGGCTGGCGCCATCGGGGGGGCGGTTCATGTCCACCACCAGACGCGAATGCGTGGCCACCAGGGTCGAGGCCCCGATCTCCTGCGCAAACGCATAGAGCAGCGGCAGGTGCCAGTCGGTGTCATGCACCTCGCGCGCCTCGGGCGTAAAGCGCTCGGCCAGCGCGGGCGGCACATAGGTGCCCACATGGGGGAAGGAGATCAGCAGCGGCGCCGTGCCTTGGCGGAATTCAAACGCTGCGCGGTCGGTTTCAAAATGCATGGATCATGGCTCCTGAAGAAGTTCGCTGCGCGCGGCGACAAAGCCGCGCTGCGCGCTGTGGTGCAGCCGGTGGCGGCCGTCGGCCACGCAGCACTGGCCGCCCACCCAGACACTGGCCACCGCACTGCTGCGGCTGCTGGCAAACACATGGGCATCGAGCTGCTCGGCAGCGGGCAGCCCGGCCAGCGCCAGGTGCTGGCCATCGAGCACCACAAAATCCGCCTGCTGGCCCAGCGCCAGGCCGGCCACCGCGCGGCCACTGGCCTGCGCGCCGCCCTGCACCGCTGCCAGCAGCATATGGCTGCCCACATGGGGCTGCTGGGCGCTGGCCGCCACATTGCGCTGCTGCGATTGCAGGCGCTGGCTGTACTCCAGCATCATCAGCTCTTCGGCCGCGTTCACGCCGATATGGCTGTCCGAGCCAATCCCCCAGCGGCCATTGCCGGCCTGCCAGCGCGGCAGATCGAAGATGCCATCGCCCAGGTTGGCTTCCGTCAGCGGGCACAGGCCGGCCACCGCCTGCGAAGCGGCTGCGGCTGCGTATTCGGCCTCGTCCATGTGCGTGGCATGCACCAGGCACCAGCGCGCGTCCACCGGCATATGGTCCAGCAACCAGGCCACCGGGCGCTGGCCACTCCAGGCCACGCAGGCGTTCACCTCGGCCATCTGCTCGGCGATATGGATGTGTACCGGCGCCTGCGCATTCAGCGCATGCAGGCCTTGCACCGCCTCCTGCAAGGCCTGGGGCGCCACGGCACGCAGCGAATGCGGTGCCAGGCCCAGGGCCGCGCCTTGGGCATTGCAGGCGGGGGCCAGGCTTTCCAGCAGGCGCAGCATGTTGTCGGTGCTGCGGATAAAGCGCTTTTGGCCGTCATTGGGTGCCTGGCCGCCAAAGCCGCTGTTCTGGTACAGCACCGGCAGCAGGGTGATGCCGATGCCTGCCGTCTGCGCCGCACGCAGCAGCGCCAGGCTCAGCTCGCCATCGGGCGCATAGGCCTGGCCGTCAGGCTGGTGGTGCAGGTAGTGAAACTCGCAGACGCTGGTGTAGCCGGCTTCCAGCATCTCGATGTAGAGCCAGGTGGCAATCGCCTCCAGGTGCTGGGGCCCCAGCCGGGCCGCAAAGCGGTACATCAAATTGCGCCAGCTCCAAAAGCTGTCCTGCGCCTGGCCTCGGAACTCCGACAGCCCGGCAAAGCCGCGCTGAAACGCATGCGAATGCAGATTGGGCATGCCCGGCAGGACCGGGCCGCCGGCCTGTGCCACGCCGGCGCAGCGGGCCGCGTCCACGCCGGCTTCGATGGCGCTGAAGCGGCCTTGCGCATCCCAGCGCAGCAGCACGTTCTGCGCCCAGCCCGTGGGCAGCAAGGCTTGGGCGGCAAACAATTGGTTATGGGTATTCATCGCATCAGACACCGGCTGCTACCTCCTGCAGCGCGACGGCGATCAACAGGGCGTCGTCGCTGCCCGCTCCCAGATGCAGCGGCTGGCCGGGCGCAGCGGTCCAGTACAGGCCGTCCTCGCCACCGGCCACCAGCGCAGCGGCATGCGCTGGCAAGCGCCAGCTGCCAGCCCGCGCCAGCAGCAGGCCCTGGGCACTGCCCAGCTGCAGGCTGCCACCCCGGTGGATCGTCACCTGTGCCTGCACGCGGCCGCGCCGGGTCATCACATTCAAATCCTGCGAGGCGCCGCCCAGCAGCTCGCAGTCCAGCGCCACATCGCCCGAGAACGCAAAGGGCTGCAGGCAGTGCTGCAGCAGATGGTCCACGCTGCCATCAGCAGCCTGCAAATGCACGCCGTCACCACCCAGCAAGGTGATGATGCGGTCCACGCCAGCAAAGGCCGAGAACGGGCCACTGCTGGCGATCTGCGCAATGCTGATGCGCCAGGCAAAACTGTCGATGCTGGCGCCAGGCGGCCAGCACAGCACCTCTTGCGTCGTGCCGCCGCCGTTCTTCCATGGCGCGGCGGGCAGCGCGCTGCTGCTGAAAAATTGCATGCTCATCCCTGCCCGTTTATTGCTTGGTCAACACGGCCTGCAAAAAGCTGCGCGTGCGCTCCTTGGTCGGGTTGCTGAAGATGGTCTGGGGGTCACCGGCTTCGATGATGCCGCCGCCATCCATGACGACCACGACATCGGCCACTTCCTTGGCAAAGCCCATTTCATGGGTCACCACCATCATGGTCATGCCTTCGGCGGCCAGCATCTTCATCACCTGCAACACCTCGCCCACCAGCTCGGGGTCGAGGGCGGAGGTCGGCTCGTCAAACAGCATCACCTTGGGCCGCATGGCCAGCGCGCGCGCAATGGCCACGCGTTGCTTTTGCCCGCCCGAGAGGCTGCCGGGCATCGCATCGGCCTTGTGGCCCAGGCCCACTTTTTTCAGCAGGTCATGCGCCAGCGCATCGGCATCCTTGCGGCTCAAGCCATGGAGCTTGCGCGGGCCCAGGGTCACGTTGTCCAGCACCGACAGGTGCGGAAACAGGTTGAAGGACTGGAACACCATGCCCACCTCTTCGCGCAGCGCGTTGAGGGCTTTCTCGGGCAGCATCTGGCCGTCCTGCACCAGGGTGCGGCCACAGATCTCGACACTGCCGCCTTGCGGCACTTCGAGGCCATTGCAGCAGCGCAAGAAGGTGCTCTTGCCCGAGCCACTGGGCCCGATGACCACGACCACCTGCTGGGGCTGCACATCAAAATCGATGCCGTCGAGCACCACATGCGTGCCAAAGGCCTTGCGCAGCCCACGGATGCGGACCATGGATTCGGAATTCATCGGAGCTGCGGTCATTGCACCATGCCTCCAGCGCGCAGGCGCTTTTCAAAATGGCGCAGGGCCAAGGTGGTCACGCCGGTCAATACAAAATAAATCACGGCAATCGCCAAATACACTTCCAGCGAGCGGTAGGAGACGCTGATGATCTTCTGGCCCTGGTGCATCACATCGTGGATGGTCAGCAGCGAGACCAGCGCCGAGTTCTTGATCAGCGCAATGAACTCATTGCCCAGTGGCGGAATCATGCGCACGATGGCCTGGGGCAGGATCACCGAGAGCATGGCCTGGCCTGACGACATGCCGATGGAGCGCGCCGCCTCCATCTGACCGCGATCGATAGACTGGATGGCGCCGCGCACCACTTCGGACACATAGGCGCCCGAGTAGATGCCCAGGCCCAGCACGCCGCAGGCAAAGGCCGGCAGCATGATGCCGAACTGCGGCAGGCCGAAGAACAGAATGAACAGCTGCACCAGGAGCGGCGTGCCCCGGATGGCGGCCACATAGGCCGTGCAGATGCCGTAGATGATCCTGTTCTTGGGGTTGAGCCGGCCAATGCCGATCAGCAGACCCATCACGCAGCCCAGCACCAGCGCAGCGGCCGTGATCTCCACCGTCACCGCTGCACCGCGCAGCAGATCGGGCCAACCTGCCCAGACGGGCGAAAAATCCAAATCCATAGTCAATCCTGTCGTCTCAGATCAGCGCGCTGGCCTGGGGGCCCTGCGCTGCCTTGGGACATGTGGACGGCCTCATTCCTACCAGGCCGTCAACACGCGCATCGCTTGCTCACTTGCTGGGGAACCACTTGTCCACGATGGCCTTGTAGCCACCGTCGGCCTTGAGCTGCTCCAGCGCCTTGTTCACGGCCACCGTCAACTCGGGCGTGTCCTTGCGGATGGCCATGCCGTATTCCTCGGTGGTGATCTGCTCGGCCAGCACCTTCATGCCGCCGCGCGTGCGGTTGTACTGGAACGCGGCAGGCTTGCCGGTGACGGCGGCATCGGCGCGGCCAATGTCCACCAGGTTGAACATTTCCTGGTTCTTTTCGACCTCCACGCGCTGCACCTTGGGGAAGTGCTCGGTGAGGTAACCCACCGACTTGGTGCCCACCTGCACCGAGACCTTCTTGCCATCCAGATCGCTCAGCTTGGTGATGGGGCTGCCTTCCTTGACCATGGCCACCAAGCCACCGGCGTAGTAAGGCTGGGTGAAGTCCACCACCTTCTTGCGCTCATCGGTGATGTAGATGGCCGAGACGGCCATGTCGTAGCGCTTGGCGATCAGACCGGGCACCAGGCCCTTGAAGTCGATATCCACCCATTCGACCTTCTTGCCCATCTTGGCCGCGACGGCCTCGACGAGTTCGACGTCAAAACCGGTCTTCTTGCCGTTTTCGACAAATTCCATCGGCGGGAAAGTGGCATCGGTGGCCACGCGCAGCACATTGTTCTGGGCAAAGGCAGCGCCTGCACCACAGGCCAGAGCGATCAAAGAGGTCTTCAAGACCAGGCGACGGAAGTTCATGGGAGAGTCCTTTTTCAATTCAAGTACCAAGCAAAATCGCAATGTCATCCAGCCAGACTGCGGGAGATGCGGGCCGCCGCTGCCAAGGTCGCCTGCACCAGCTGGGCCTGCTGGTGCTGCACACGCTGCTGCGGCGCCATCAGGCTGAGCGCAGCGACCGCGCGGCGGCCGCTGGCAAACACCGGCACGCTGCAACCCCAGACACCGGCATCGACCTGGCCCACCGTGGTGATGTAGCCCTGTGTGCGCAGCTCCTGCAGCTCGGCAGCGGCCTCGGCGCGGGCCGGGGTGCCTTCGCCGTAGTGCTGGTTGAGCAGCGCTTCGCGTTGCACGGCAGGCAGGTAGGCCAGCACGCACTTGGCAGAAGCCCCGACCTTGAGCGGCACGCTGCTGCCCTTGTCGAAGGAGCAGCGCAGCGACAGCGGGCTTTCCACCATGTCCAGGCACACGGCCTGGCCATTGGCAGCTACCAAGAGGCCTGCGCTCTCCTGGGTCTGCTGCGACAGCTGCACCAGCACAGGGCGGGCCACATGCACCAAATGGGAGCCATCGTCAAAGCCACGCGCCAGCTGCAGGCCCAGCGGGCCGGGCGCATACAGCGCGCCGCTGTCGGCCACAAAGCCAAAACGCTTGAGGCGCGCGAGCTGCCGGTACAGGCTGCTGCGAGGCAAACCGGTGCCCTGCATCAGCTCGCTGGCCGACAGCGGCCGCCCGGCGCAGGCCAATACCGCCAACACCTGCAGCACCCGGTCGGCCGCCGACACCTCGGAACCCGGGGTGTCCGCAGCCGCACGCTCGCTGACCAACAACTCTGTAGCATCCATTCGCAATTCCCATTCCTCGGGACTAGTGACAACAAGGATCTTGCAAGATCAATGCCAGAATTGTCGAATTGCTCTCTGTATTGCACCCTAGCGCAAACCCTAGGTCGGAATTGAATGGCCCATTCAATTCCCAATTATTGGGAATTTGAAATGTAAAAATCCCCGGCGTGGTGCGGCGCTTGGCGCAGTCATCGAGGCCATTTCACCTGAACACATCTTCCTGGGTGCGCCATCACAACAAGGCCAATGGCTGCAGGAAATCGCCCTTGTACTGAATCTTCTGGTGTCACGAAAAGCCAAAAGTCGCGCTTTCCTGATAAAGCTGCAATCCATCGAAAAGCCTCATATGGTAGATTTAAACTATCTATCATCACTTTTCGATTGAAACTTGCATGACAGGAAAACCCGCAGCCCGCATCGATGACAAAGTCAAATACGCACGCATCGTCACGGGCTCGCGCACGGTCCTGATCGGCACCCAAGGCGGGGTGGCTTGCTCGGTATGCCCAAGTGGCACAGCAGTCGGCAACCCCGTCAACCCGCAGCTAGGCGCCAAGGTTCTGTCCGGTGCTTCTGACCTCGACTTTGCGCTGCCCGGCGCCATGCCGCTCGTCTGGCAGCGCCAGTACAGCAGCTACGTCAATGCCGAGCAAGGCGGCTACTGCGGCATGCTCGGTTATGGCTGGGGCCTGCCGATGGAGCTGCGGATATCGATGCAGGCGAGCGCCACCTTGCTGCACGACAGCCAGGGCCGCACCATCACCTTTGATGCGCTGGCGCCGGGCGAGTCGATCTACAGCGCGAGCGAAGATATCTGGCTGCTGCGCTCAGGCATGCACGCCGGTGGGCTCTCGCAGGAGTTGGCAGCGATGACGGGGGCTGCAAGATTCAGTGCAGAGGCACCGCACAGCGCAAACGCAAACGCAAAGCAGCTCCCGGGCCAAGCCCCGCTGTGGTGGCAAGGCCGCTTTGCCTGGATCCGGCGAGATATGGCTTGCAGCGATCTACTGGTCTTTGCCTCGACAGGCAACGGCGACACCGTCTGGGTGTTTGCGCCAGCCAACTGGCAGCAGATCGAAGCGGCGCGTGCGGCCACGCAGGCGCAGCAAACTGCTGGCACACCCCTGAGCACTCACACCTCCGAGCCCGAGCCAGACCTGAACTGGATCCTGCTGGGCAAGATAGACCGCCTGGACCGCAAACAGCGCTACCACTGGTCAACGGTGCTGGGCCAGGAACGCATCACCGGCATTGATGATGGTGTAGGCCGCCACTACGAACTGCACTACACGCAGGCGATTGCCGCGCAGGATGCCCAGCATTACAGCCACAAGGATGGCACTCAAGGCAGCCACTTCTTCTGGCAAGCCGACAGCGGTGTGCGCCTGACCAGCATCCGCCTCGCACGCGACCCTTCCGCTACCGAACACACAGAATCCCTCCCCCAACCCATCACCCTGGTGCACTACAGCTACAGCGCCCAGGGTGACTTGCTTGAGGTACAAGACCGCCACGGCCAGGTCACCCGCCGCTTTGCCTGGCGCAACCATTTGATGGTCTTCCACCAAGAGCGCAGCGGCCCCGAGCACCACTACGCCTACGACCGCTATGAACCGGGCGGCCAGGCCATTGCCCAGCGCAACCAGGAGGGCCTGGACTACCTTTGTCTACCAGGTGCTCCCCGAAGCCAACGGCCAGCCGCGCAGGGCCTGCGTGGTCACCGATAGCCTGGGCCGCGTAGACAGCTACATCTTCCAAGGCGAGGCGGGCCTGGCGCGGCTCGTAGAGCACCAAAGAGCTGATGGCAGTACGGTGCAGCGCAGCTACAACCAGTTTGGCCACCTGACCAGCGTGACCGACCCGCTGGGCCGCAGAGTCAGCATGCAAGTAAGCCCCCTGGGCCAGCTCCTGTCCACCCAAGGCCCGGGCGGGGCGCGCAGCAGCCAGCGCTTTGATGACGCCACCGGCCGGCTGCAAAGCAGCACCGACGCGGCGGGCCGCACCACCCACTACGCCTACGACCACTACGGCCGCATGACGCAGGTGACCATGCCCGATGGCAGCGCCGAGCACTACCACTACCCGGACATCACAGATGCGAGCGGCGCCCAGGCAGACCTCGCCACGCGCCTTAACGCAGACAAGCCCCATCGCATCACCGATGCCAAGGGAGGCGACAAACACCTCACCTACACCCGCAGCGGGCAAACGGCCAGCTACACCGACTGCTCGGGCCACAGCACGCGCTACGAATACAACCGCTGGGGCCAGACCCTGGCTGTTAGCAACGCCTTGGCCGAGCGGGTGCGCTACCTCTACAACGCGCAAGACCAGCTGCAGGCGGTGCAGTACCCCGATGGCAGCACGGAACACTACCAGTACGACGCCCAAGGCCAAGTCGTGGAGGTCAAAGCGGGGCGCACAGGGAACGATGACAGAACCAACACATCCAGCAGCACCATCCCGCAAAGCACCACCGCAGCCGCTGTCAGCATGCAGTACGACCTCTGGGGCCGCCTGGTGCAGCGCAGCCATGCAGGTCAGCACCTGGCCTTTGCCTATGACGCAGCAGGGCGCCTGACAAAGCTCACCAACGAGAACGGCGAGCACACCAGCTTTGCCTGGGATGCAATGGACCGCCTCACCCAGGAGACCGGGTTTGATGCCCGCGTGCAAAGCTACCAGTACGACGCAGCTGGCCAGCTCACCGAGTCCAGCGATGGGTGGGCCGCAGAGCAGGGCCTGGCATCACACACCAGCCGTTATGAATGGACCCTCAACGGCCAGCTCGCTGCCCGCCATCTGCCAGCCAGCGACCGGACCCCTGCGGCGACCCACCGCTATGAATGGGGCAAGACCGGAGAGCTGCTGCAGGCGAGCGTCTGGCACCAAAGGGCGGG